>JAEYYY010000741.1 GCA_023430775.1 Pseudomonadota bacterium | reverse complement strand
GCGCCGGCTCGTCGCTGTCGTCGTCGTCGCCCCCTTCGAGGGCCGTCATCTCCAGCCACGCCACGCCGTCGATCCCGGTCTCGACCTTGACGAACCACATCGCCTCGATCTCGAACTTGCGTGCGGTTTGCTCGATCGCGATCCTCTGCGCGTCGATCTCGTCGGCGGCCGGCGGGAGCCACGGCGCGGCGTGCCAGCGGCGCGCGGGCTCGGGTGGCTCGGAGCTGTCGCGCTCGGTCTCCTCCTCGTCGGATTCGGTGATGCCGGCGAGCCCGAGCTGCTTCCACAGCGAACGCTGCTCGTCGTCGTCGAGCGCTCGCGCGCTGCGAGCGATCACGATCCCGCGCGCCAGGTCGCTGCGCCGCGGCTCGAAGCCGGTGAGCTCCACTGAGATCGAGCCTACAGGATCAGCACTCGATGATGTTCACGGCGAGCCCACCGCGTGCCGTTTCCTTGTACTTGCTGCTCATGTCGGCACCGGTGCGCCACATCGTCTTGATGACCTTGTCGAGCGACACCTTGTGCGTGCCATCGCCCTGGAGCGCGAGCCGCGCGGCATTGATCGCCTTCACCGCGCCCATCGCGTTGCGCTCGATGCACGGCACCTGGACGAGGCCGCCGATCGGATCGCAGGTCAGCCCGAGGTTGTGCTCCATGCCGATCTCCGCGGCATTCTCGACCTGCGCCGGCGTGCCGCCCATGACCTCGGCGAGCGCGCCCGCGGCCATCGAGCACGCCACACCGACCTCGCCCTGACAGCCGACCTCGGCACCGCTGATCGACGCGTTCTTCTTGTACAGCGCACCGATCGCGGCGGCGGTGAGCAGGAAGCGCAGCGAGCCCTCGTCATCGGGGTTCGGCAGGAACCGCCGGTAGTACATGAGCACGGCGGGAATGATCCCCGCGGCGCCGTTGGTCGGCGCGGTGACCACGCGGCCGCCCGCGGCGTTCTCCTCGTTGACCGCGAGCGCGAACAGGTTGACCCAGTCCATGATCACGAGCGGATCGGAATCTCGGGCCGAATCGGCTGGTCGCCCGCCGAAATATCCGCTCTTGAGCTTGCGATGGATGAGCGCCGCCCGCCGCTTGACCTTGAGGCCACCTGGCAAGATGCCCTCGCGCTCGCAGCCGCGCTTGACGCAGGCATCCATCGCCGCCCAGATCGCGAGCACGCGCGCGCGGACTTCAGCCTCCGGGCACAGCGCCTTCTCGTTCTCGAGCATCAGCGTCGAGATGCTCATGCCGTGCTCGCTGGCCAGCTTGAGCAGCTCGTCGGCGGTGTTGAACGGGTACGGCACGACCACCTGATCTGCGGGCGTGCTGCCATCGGCGGGCGCACCCGCGTGATCGACGACGAAGCCGCCGCCGACCGAGTAATAGATCTTCTCGGCGATCGCCGCGCCGGCCGCGTTCAGGGCAGAGAACCGCATGCCGTTGGCGTGCAGCGGCAGCTTCTCGCGGCGGTGGAAGACCAGCGCCGTCTCGGGATCGAGATCGACCGCGTGCTTGCCGAGCAGCTTGACCTGCTTGCGCTGACCGGCCGCGGCGACGCGCGCGGGGATCGCGTCGACATCGACGGTGGCCGGATCCTCTCCCTCGAGCCCGAGCAGGATCGCCTTGTCGCTGCCGTGGCCCTTGCCGGTGAAGCCGAGGCTGCCGAACAGCTCGACCTTGATGCTCTGCACCTGCGCGAGCGGACCCTCGACGACGAGCTCGGCGAATCGCCGCGCTGCGCGCATGGGACCGACGGTGTGTGATGAAGACGGGCCGATGCCGATCTTGAAGATGTCGAAGACAGAGATGTGCATCGGTGACTGGTGGATGTTGCCACGTCGGGCGCCGAATACCTATGTGCCGGACCGCGCCGCTACGAGCGTCACCTACAGCAGCCCGACGCGGACCAGCTCCACCGTCAGCTCGCGATTGATGCAGTGCGCGGCCATGCTGCCCGCTGCTGCCGCCGCCATCGCCCCGTGGTAGTGGCTCGCCAGGTCGCCGGCGGCGTGGATGCCCGGAATCGAGGTCCGCGACTCCTCGTCGACGCGGACGTGCCCGTGGTCGTCGAGAGCGAGGGCGAGCGCGGCGACCAGCGGCGTCTGCTTCTGCTGGGGCCGGAAGAACAGGGCATCGAGCGGGACGGCGCCGCCATCGACGGCCACCTCCTCGAGCTGGCCGTGGTGTCCGCGCAGCGTGGCGATCCGCCGCTCCTCGATCGCGATCCCTGCGTCGAGGAGCCGGGCGCGCTGTGGCGACGGGATCTCGAACGCCGCGTTGGTGAACACGGTGACCTGCCGCGACCAGCTGCGCAGCAACTCCACCCACAGCACGTCATCGGCAGGCGCGAGGAATCCGAGCTTGCGGTCGCGGACCTCGTAGCCGTGACAGTACGGGCACTCGAACAGGCTCTTCCCCCACAGCTCGCGCGACCCGTCGAGCGGCATCGCCTCGTCGATGATGCCGGTGGCGAGCAGGATCCGCCGGGCCTCGTACTCGACGCCATCGGCATGCACGCACAGCTTCGAGCCCACTCGCTCGATCCGCGTCACGCTGGCATCGAGGTGCAAGCTGACCGTCGGATACGCGCGCAGGTCCTCGTGGGCGACGCTCCGGAACTCACCGGGTGCGATCCGGTCCTGCGTGATGAAGCCTCCGATGTAGCCGGCGGTCGCGTTGCGCGGCGTGCCGCCATCGAACAACGCGGTGCGTTTCCGACTTCGCCCGAGCACCAGCGCGGCGGATAACCCCGCCGGCCCACCACCGATCACCGCGCAATCGAGCATCAGTGCGTCGTCGGCTGTGCGTTCGGAGCAACCGCCGGCGCCACGCTGCGCAGCGCCTCGACCGGGATCGCCAGCACCACGGTGTCACCGATCGACTGCACCTCGGAGAACGGCACCTCGATCTTCGCGCTGTGGAACACGCGATGCTCGACGCCGAGCTCGTTCTCCAGCTCCTTGCGCACGTCGACCTCGATGGTGCCGAGGCCGGGACCGTCGGAGTCGATGCTGATGCCAGAAACTTTGCCAATGACGCGCCCGTCGGCGGCGATCACGGCGCGTCCGCGTAGGTCTTCATCCGAGATCTTCATGCCCGGAAAGACATGCGCGAGACATGCCCGGATCCGCTGCGCACCCCGCTGTCAGCGCTTCTTGGACTTCTTTGCCACCGGCTTCCTCGCAGGCTTCTTGGCGGATGGCTTCTTCGCAGCCTTCTTCGCGGGCCGCGAGGTGAGCTTGTCGACGGTCGCCGCCAGATCGGGATAGACGCGCGCGAACAACGTGTCGCGAAGCTCCCGATCGACGACCTTCGAGCGAACGAGCACCCCGTCGGCGATCGTCACCTCGACCCCGTTTTCACCCGAGGCCGAACCATCGTTGACGAGCCGGATCCGACCGCTACCGACGGCCGCTGCCGCATCGAAGAACGCAGCGACGGGCTTGACGACCTGCGTGTCGCCGCCTCGATCGATCACCACGGTGAGCTTCACCGTCGTGGTTCCCTTCGACTCGGTGACCGACTTCGCTGCACTCTTTCCGTCGGTCCAGAACGTGAACACCTTCTTGAAGGTCACGTCGTCGTAGTCGTCGAGACCGCCGTAGAGGTCCTCGAGGTCGGCGTTCTTGAAGCCCCACCACTTCGCGGGCAGTACACCGCCCTTGGTGCTCTGCAGGCGCGTCCACTCCGCCGTCGGGAGCGACAGCTCGAGATCGAGGTAATAGCCCCAGCTCATCTCAGAACAGGATCCGCGTGCGAATGCTCGTCGGGAGCGCCGCGATGTCTTTCTTGACGTCCTGCGACAGGTCCTGGTCGA
Source organism: Pseudomonadota bacterium (assembly GCA_023430775.1). GTDB lineage: Bacteria > Myxococcota_A > Polyangia > Haliangiales > Haliangiaceae > JABFXX01. The sequence continues at coordinate 9,031 of JAEYYY010000741.1, read as the reverse complement.
GGTCCATCACCAGGTAGCCGATCTCGGTGTCCGTCGAGAGGTGCTGCGCGCGAATGTTGGCGTTGCGGTCGGAGACGATCTTGTTGATGTCGCGGAGCACGCCGGGGACGTTCTTGTGGATGTTGAGAATGCGGTGCGCACCCTTGGTGATCGCCATGTCGACGTGCGGGAAGTTGACCGCGCCGAGCGTCGAGCCCTGATTGATCCACTTGGTGAGCGCCGCCGACACCTCGCGCCCGATCGCTTCCTGCGCCTCCTCCGTCGAGCCACCGATGTGCGGCGTCAGGATCACGTTCGACAGCCCGCGCAGCTGCGACATGAACGCGTCGCTGTTGCCCTCGGGCTCGTCGGGATAGACGTCGACCGCGGCGCCGCCGATGTGACCGCGCGTGATGCCGTCGGCCAGCGCATCGATCTCGACCACGGTGCCGCGCGACGCGTTGAGCAGGCAGGCACCCTGCTTCATCCGCGCGATCTCGGCGCGGCCGATCATGTTCCTGGTCACCGGCGTCTCGGGGACGTGCAGCGTGACGAAGTCGGACTGCTCGAGCACCGCCTCGAGCGTGGGCAGCGAGCGGTTGTTGCCCATCGGCAGCTTCGCGATGATGTCGTAGAACACGACGCGCATGCCGAATGCCTCGGCGAGCACGCCCACCTGCGAGCCGATGTGGCCGTAGCCGACGATGCCGAGCGTGCGGCCGCGCACCTCGTGACTACCGACGGCGACCTTGCGCCAGCGGCCCTCGTGGACCTCGCGCGAGCGATCGCCCAGGTGGCGCGACAGCATCACGATCTCGGCGAGGATCAGCTCCGCCACCGAGCGCGTGTTCGAGAACGGCGCATTGAACGCGGGGACGCCGCGCTTGTTCGCGTGCGCGAGCGCGATCTGGTTGGTGCCGATGCAGAACGCGCCGATCGACAGCAGGCGCTTGCCGGCATCGATCACCGCCGGCGTCACCTGGGTCTTGCTGCGAATGCCGAGCACGTGAACGTCGGCGATCCGCTCGACCAGCTCGCGCTCGGGCATCGCGCCCTTGACCGTCTCGACGGCAAAGCCTTCGGTGCGGAACGCCTCCGCCGCCACCGGGTGGATGTTCTCGAGCAACAGGATCTTGATGTTGCCCTTGGGAAACGACGTCGCTTGCATCACGGGTCTTCGGAGAACGTATCGCAGGCGGAGAACTTGCCGGTGTCGAAGCCGCGACGAAACCACTTCATCCGCTGCGCCGACGTGCCGTGGGTGAAGGTCTCCGCGTTGACCTCGCGGCCGGCTTCCTTTTGTAGCCGGTCGTCGCCGATCTGGCTCGCGGCGTTGAGCGCTTCTTCGGGGTCGCCGAGGTCGAGCAGCTCGCGCTCGTTCGCCGAGTGGCCCCAGACGCCGGCGAAGCAATCCGCCTGCAACTCCTGGCGAACCGAGGCCGCGTTGCGCGAGCGCTTGTCGGTCGACAGCCGGCGCACCGTCTTCTCGAGGCCGTTCAGCGTCTGCAGGTGGTGGCCGATCTCGTGCGCGAGCACGTAGGCGACCGCGAAGTCACCACCGGCCTTGAGCTGGTTCTTCATCACCTGGCAGAACGACAGATCGATGTAGGCCTTCTCGTCGGGCGGGCAGTAGAACGGACCGATCGCCGACGACGACCTGCCGCACGCGGTATCGACCGCCTCGGTGAACAGCACCAGCTTGGCGCGGCGATACGGCTTGCCCTCCTCGCCGAACTTTTTCTCGAAGGTCTCCTGGATGTCCTTCATCACGAACTTGACGAAATCGACCGTCTCCGCGTCGGGATCCGGACCGCGCGGTGGCTCGTTGTGGTGCTGCGTCGGGGCCGGCGTGCCGCCACCACCACCGAGCAGGCCCGAGAGATCGACGCCGAGGAACTGCGAGACCAGGACGACGACGAGCAGACCTACCGCCCCGCCGGCACCGAGCTTGACTCCACCGCTGACCCGACTCCCGCGCGCGTCGATGACGTCATCGTTTTGAGTGCCACGCGTCCACTTCACCGGACCACTCTATTACAGTCCGCCGCATGGCAAAGGCCAAGACCACGGCATCGGGCAAGACCACCGCATCGAAGAAGGCGACAGGTACCAAGAAGCCCCGCAAGGTGAAGCCGGCGGCCGGCTCCGTCGGGCTCACCGCGGAGGAGGTCGCCTCGGGTGATCCGTCGTCCGAGGTGGCGAAGGTGCAGAAGCAGATCGAGGAAGCAGGCGGTCACGTGCTCGCCACCTATCGCGAGCCGCTCGGTGGCCACTGGGTGGCGCTCGGCGCGCTGCCCCTCGATCGCGTCAAGCCCACGCCGTATCAGCGCGAGCTGTCGAAGGCGCACGCCGATCGACTCGCGAGCGTGATCCCGAAGGTCGGCCGGTTCCTCGATCCGGTGATCGCGGTACCCGACAACGGCCACTTCATCTCGCCCAACGGCATGCACCGCCTGAAGGCACTGGAGACGCTCGGTGCCAAGACCGTGGTCGCGCTCGTCATGCCCGAGCCGGAGATCGCGTTCCGCATCCTCGCGCTCAACACCGAGAAGGCGCACAACCTCAAGGACAAGGCGATCGAGGTCGTGCGGATGGCGCGCGCGGTCGCCGCCGAAGATCCGAAGAAGAGCGAGGCCGACATGGCCTTCGAGTTCGAGCAAGCCTCGCTGGTCACGATCGGTGTCTGCTACGAGAAGAACGCGCGGTTCTCGGGCGGCGCCTACAACTCGGTGGTCACCCGCACCGAGTCGTTCTCGACCGAGCCGATGGCGAAGTCGCTGAAGATGCGCGAGGCGCACGCCGACAAGCTGCTCGAGCTCGACCTCGCCGTCGCCGCCGCCGTCGAGAAGCTCAAGGCCGCCGGCTTCACCAGCGGCTATCTCAAGCCGATCGTCGTCGCGCGCGTCAACCCGCTGCGCTTCGTCAAGCCCGGCAAGGACGACGCGAAGCCCGACTTCGACAAGACGATCGACAAGATGATCGAGGGAGCGAAGAAGTTCGACCCGTCGAAGGTGAAGGCGCAGGACGTCGCGATCGCTGCCGCCGTCGGCGGTGGCGATGGCGAATGAGTGCATGAGCTGATCGTGAGGGCGCGACCGCACGCGATCTGACGGCGATGTCGTGACCCACATCCGTGCGGTGATCACGAGCGAGGTGTGCGCGCGGGCATCCAGCGAACTTGCGCTGCCTGGCACGTCATCTGCCTTATCTGTCGCTCATGATGACTACTCGCCATGCAGTGTTGTCGACGTGTCTGATCGCGTGTGGTGGTGGCAGTGACGAACCGGCCACCAGCGTGACCGGCCAGGCGGTCTACCGCGACGCGGCCACCGATCACGCAGGTGCGCAGGCCGAGCCCGCCGCACCCCCCGCGCAGGGAGCGAAGCTGTCGATCGTCGTCGAGGGTGCGGGCACCATCCCGGAGCTCGATCCGCAATGCGCGCTGGATCCGACGGGCAGCTTCGAGGCGACCTACCTCGGCACGCTCGATCTCTCGAGCGACCGCATCTACGCGTCGGCATTCGGCGCTGCCGCCGGCTCGATCACCACGCCGAGCGGCTGCGCGATCCCGGAGCTCACGGTCGGCGTGATCACCGACGTTCGGGTGCGCGCCGAGCTGACCGCGAACACCCAGAACTGCGAGACCTACTGCGCGGCCGCCGCGCGTGCCGATGCCGAGGAGCAGTGCGGTGCCACCGCGGCGGAGTGCCGGGCGAGCGCCGAGGCTGCCGCGTCCGCTTCGTGCACGACGACCTGCACGACCGAGACGCACGTGATCGTCGCCGAGACATCGCTGCTCGCGAGCCTGTTCGGCGACATCGATGCCGAGGCGCTACAAGCCGCGGCGCTCGGCGACTTCGAGGCCAACCTGACCTTCGATCACATGGAAGATCGGGACGGCCACGTCATCGAGCACTAATCGAAGTAGTAGTGGACGCCGGCGACGCCGTTGACGCCGCCGCCCGCGAACAGCGTGCCGCCGCCGGTGTTGACCAGCGTGCCGCCACCGACCGCGATGCCGTCGGCGTCGACCACGCCGATCACGATACCCGCGTTGAACGACAGCGCGACATTCGACGCCAGGAACAACCGGATCTGGAAGCTCGGCTCGAGGAACATCAGCGTCAGGCGCTCGGCGCCGTCGGCCGAGAAGAAGCCGAGCGTGCCGCCGATGCCGAAGTCCGACATCGCCGTCGACGCGACGTGATAGAAGAACCGACCGCCGAGCGTGTAGTTCGTGTTGTTCGGGCCGTCGCCATCGGAGAAGCCGAGGAAGCCGCCGACGTGGAACTTGCCGGCGTCGTAGTTGAGCGATGCGCCGCCGGTCAGGCCGTTGAGGGCGAACTCGGCGCCGACGCCGACGGTGCCTTCGGTGCCGCCCGCCGAAGCGGAGCCCGTGGTGGCAAGGAACAGCGCGGTCGCGAGCGTGATGGTCTGCTTCATGCGCGCGAGGTTCGCCCGGGCTCCGGCCTCAGCGCAAGTCGTAGGCCGGTTCGTGTAACCTGCACGCGTGCTGTCGCCCGAGCTCGATCTCGCGGGTCTCGATGCGCGCCACTGGAAGAACTGGTGGCAGCTGGTGGTGCCGCCACGCGTGCTCGCACAACCGGCGTGGGCGCTCGCGATCCTCGACGGTGGCACACCGATCAAGGTCATCGTCACCGGCAAGGGCTCGATCGACCCGGCCGGGTGGACCGGCGTTGGCGAGAAGGAGCTCGCGGCCTACGCGAAGTCACTCGGCGTCGCCGCGGTGATCGCGATCGAGCGCAGCGTGATGTCCGAGCTCGCGCGCGAGATCGAATCGGCGCTGCGGTTCGATCAGGATCTCGTCGAGCAGGGTCTAGTCGCGCTGCGCGCGCTCAAGCGCCACGCCGGCAAGGGCGTGTGGACCGAGCCCCCGCTGCTCGACATCCTGCCGGCTCCGGCGTACGAGCCGCTGCAGCGCACGTTCGATCTGCTGATCCCCGATCGTAGCGCGCTCGCGATGTACGTGATCGAGGACGATCGCAGCCGGATCCACTCGTCGATCATCGCGCTCAAGGACGAGGGCGACATCGTGCGCGCGTCGACCCATCGCGCGATCGCCGATCTGGTGCCCGAGGCGTCGTTCGCGCGCGACTGGCAGAAGGGCTACAAGCGCGTCAACACCGCGATCGAGGATCGGTTCGGCAAGCCGTCGATCGCGCTGTTCCTCGAGCGCGGGTCGCTGATGAAGATCCTCACCGGTCCTTCCGATCAGCTGCCTCGCGAGTACAACGCGAAGACCGTGATCATCGATCCGATCCCGACGTGGCTGCTCGGCCTGCTCGGCGGCGCCACCGTCGCGGCGATGGCCGGCCGCGCCGCCACCGCACTCGCCGGGATGCTGCCGCAGCGCACCCGTGATGCCGCGGCGGCAGTCGCGAATCGCGCGCGCGACGCGATGAAGGAATCCGGCGCGCACCCGTTCGCACTGCTCGGCTTCGATCCGATCGAGCTGTGGTCGCGGATCAAGCACTTCTACCGGCAGTGAGCCGGTCGCGGGCGAGGCCGACGTACTTGCCATCGGCGTCGCCGGCGATCCACTTGCGGCCGAGGCGCTCGGCGACCGCGGCGGTGGTGCCGGAACCAACGAACGGATCGACGACGAGCTGCCCCTGCGCGCTCGACGCGACGATCAGCTTCTCGATCAGCGCCTCGGGCTTCTGCGTGGCGTGCGGCGTCTTCTCGCCCATGCCGTTGCAGATCACGGGGATCTCGATGACGTCGCGCGGCTTGGCACCGAGCGGGTTCGGCTCCCACTTGTCGCGCCGCACGCCGCGCCCGTACTGCGAATTCACCGCCTGGATCCGCGCCGGGTACTTCGTGGTGTGGCCGTTGTACGGGATGCGAACGGCATCGACATCGATCCGGTGAGCATCACCGCGCAGGTGAAGGATCGACTCGTGGGAGCGGCCCCAGTCGGAGCCGAGATTGGCTTTGTTCTTGTAATACCAGATCAACCAGCGACAGCTCGCGAACCGGCGAGCGCTGCGCGCCTTGACGTCGGCCAGGATCTCGGAGAACCCGCAGACGTAAGCCGAGCCATGCGGCGCCAGCACGCGCGCGATCTCGGCGAGCCAGACATCGCACCAGTCGACGTAGGCCTCGAGGCTCTCGAACTCGTCCCACTCGGCCTTCGCGATCGCGTACGGCGGATCGGTGACCACCAGATCGACGGAGCGATCGGCGAGCTTGCCCAGCAGCTCGAGCACGTCGCAGCGCCACAGCTCCCCGAGCTCGGTGGTGTGTGCTCGCTTTGCCTTGGGACCCGCGAGATCGCGCGGGAGCGGCAACTCGCGCGCGAGGCGGGGCGGACGCTTGGGCACCCGCGGACATTACATGCAGGGGCTGTCAGCCGGTCAGCGCGGCTTCTTGCCGAACAGGCGCTGCCAGATCGTCACCGGGCGATAGCCTTCGTCGAGATCTGCAAAGTTCTCGATCGGTTGCGTATTCTCGATCTCGTTGCCGGCGCGGAAGAACTCTTCCTCCACGACAGAGATCGACCGCGCGCTGTCCCGGGGCGTCGTCATGGTGCTACCGAAGAGCAAGCAGGGTGCCCAAACGCGACCTGTAGACACCGCAACTTGGACACCCCTGGCAACTGGCATGGCCGGCGGGTCAGCCCGCCTGACAAACCTCGTGCTCTGCAAACGGAGGTCGCGAGGGACCGCGCGTGGTGTTTGGCATTCGCATGCAGCGCAGGTCTTCTGCTCGCACCGCGTGATCCGCGGGTCAGCGCGCGAGTGGTTCATCGAGTCTGGACGAGCACGCACAACACACTTCCCGTCTCGGTCGAGTCAGTGGGAACGGACCGTGTCGTCCACTGGCGAGAACGACAGCCGAACGTGCCATTCAGTGTGCGGTTAGCGCTCGCGGTTCGGAGCTCTTCGATCTCGGCGGCGGATTGGTGGTCGTGAACGATGATCGTTGTGGAGAAACCGACGCTGCGTTCGTGCGGGCTGTACTGCGCTCGTTCGGGGCCTGTTTGTTCACCGCGCTGCCACGCAAAGCAGCTCACCGTGCCTCGGTCGGGCGCTCTCGCCCTGCGGTCAGCTTGCGCGAGTGCCGCGCCGAGCGCCATCGGCCACCGAGACCTGCGTGCCGGGGCCACGTAGCTCGAACGCCTTCGAACCCGAGCGGGCAGAGCCCGCGCTCGTCACGGCCCTCGCGCGCTGACCCGCGACGGGCGAGAGAGCGCCCGCCCTCGGCGACCCCCGAGGAACTTGAAGTTCCTGATCACCAGCGCCGCCGAAGCGCGCATCGCTGAGATGCAGGCTTGGTTCGTCGAGTCTGGACGTGCACGCACAGCATACTTCCCGCGGTGTCGTACTGCGTCTCGGTCGAATCCGTGGGAACTGACCGTTGTCGCTCACCGTCGAGGCCGTCGTCGAGCTTCGTGCCCGCAGGTTCGTGAAGTTCGTGCCGTGCAGCATGTGGTTGGTGCTCGCCGACCCGTGGCTGACGCGAAGCCCGTCGGCGCTGGTGGTCGGTCCCTCATGTTGTGGGATCGAACGCTGTCGCTCACTGGTGAGAACGAACGGTGGAGCTCGTGCCATGCCGCATGTGGTTGGGGCTCGCGGCTCGCGGCCTGACGGCTCGACCCAGTCGGCGCTGAGGTGGTCGGTCCCTTGTGGCGGCGAACGATGTCGCCCACCGGTGAGAACGAACGGTGGAGCTCGTGCCACGCCGCATGTGGTTGGTGCTCGCCGACCGTGGCTGACGCGAAGCTCGTCGGCGCTGAGGTGGTCGGTCCCTTGTGGGACTGAACGATGTCTGAAGTTGCCCCGGTTTGGTGGACACCCCGATAACCTCGGAAGGAGTCACGATGCCCACCCGCCCCAGAGTCAAACGGAAGTACTACGCACCTGAGTTCAAGGCGCAGATGGTTGAGCTGATGCGATCGGGTCGAACGCCGACGACGCTCGCCGAGGAGTTCGGAGTTCACGTCACGACACTCACCACGTGGAAGTGGCGTGCTGCCATCGAAGCAGGTGAGGTCGAAGGGCTGACTAAGGACGAGCGCTCAGAGCTGGCAGAGCTTCGTCGCGAGAATGCGAAGCTTCGCGAGGAGCGTGAGATCCTAAAAAAATTCGCGGCCTGGTCCGCCCAGGAGTCGAACTGGACGCCAAAGAAGCGTTCCGGTTCGTGAGGGCGCACCAGGCCATGCACTGCGTCCGAACCATGTGCCGTCTCATCGGCGTCTCGACGAGCGGCTTCTACGCCTCGATTGACCGCCCGCTCTCGAACCGCGCGAAGAAGGACCACGAGCTGTCGGCGCAGCTACGGGCTGCGCACGACGAATCGCGCGGAACGTACGGCGCCCCGCGCCTGCACGCCGAGCTCGCGGCGAAGGGCGTGCACGTCGGCAAGAAGCGCGTCGCGCGACTGATGCGCACCGCCGGGCTCGTCGGAATCTCGCCTCGCAAGGGCACGTTTACGACGGTCCGCGATCCAAACGGTCGCCCTTCGGATGATCTCGTGCAGCGCGACTTCACCGCGTCGAGACCCGACCAGCTTTGGGTCGCGGACATCACGTATGTGCCCACCTGGTCGGGCTTCCTGTATCTCGCGGTCGTGCTCGACGCGTGGAGCCGCAGAATCGTCGGATGGGCGATGTCCACGAGCCTTCATACGGACGTGGTCATCGACGCGCTGAACATGGCGGTCACGCAGCGACAGCCGCATGACGTCATTCACCATTCCGATCACGGTTGCCAATACACTTCGTTTCGATTCGGTCGGCGCTGCAAGGAGGCCGGCGTTCGTCCCTCAATGGGTACGGTCGGCGACGCATACGACAACGCGATGTGCGAGAGCTTCTTCGGAACGCTCGAGTGCGAGCTCCTCGACCGCCGTCGTTTCCACTCGCAGGCGGAGGCCCGAATGGCTGTCTTCGACTACCTCGAGGGCTTCTACAACCCGCGGCGGCGCCACTCGGCGCTCGACTACAAGTCACCCGTGGAGTACGAACGGATCCACCAAGCAGCTGCCTGACAGCGAACCAACCCGTCCACCAAAGCGGGGCAACTTCAGT
>JAEYYY010000579.1 GCA_023430775.1 Pseudomonadota bacterium | reverse complement strand
CGCCACGGGGCGCCCGGTACGCGCGACGAGGGCGCGCGGCGCGACCGGTGCCGCACGTCCGCTGATCACGAGCCTGCTCGGCGAGCCGGTCTCTGCTCTCCCCGAGCAGCGGCTGATCGCCGGCGTGTTCGCGGTCGGTGGCGATCGCGGTCGCTGGGTGCGTGTCGAGATTCCCGTGCCCGGTCACCCCGAGGCGGTGCGCTGCACGCTACTGCAGACGCCTTCGTACTCGGGCTCCGGAACCGCGGTGCTGATCGACCCGCGCGTCTCGGCGACCGCGAGCGAGGACCAGCTGCGCACCTGCTTCGATGCAGCCGCGCACGAGCTCGGCCTCGCCGGGGCACCGTACCTCCACGAGCCGCAGGTGTTCAGCGCCTCGGTCACGGAGGTGCCGCGCCGGTTCATCGCGGGTGACAACCGCGCGCCGGTGATCATCGCGGGCGATGCCGCGCAGACCGGTCACGTGTTCTCGGGCCAGACGTGCTTCATCAACGTCGCGCTGGCACTGAGCCTGTGTGACCAGCTGCGTGGTGCGCGCAAGGCGATCGCCGACCGTGCGATGCAGTCCCCGCAGCTGACCCGTGCGTTGACCCACTACGCGGGCGAGTCCGCGCACGGAGCCTCGCTCCTGGCTCAGGCCTCGCACCGTCACCTGACCCGGCACGCGCCGGGCAAATGGGCGCTCGCCGGTGTCGCGACCGCGAGCTGATGGAAGACCCCGCCGGGCGGCAAGTCCGGCGGGGTGTTGTTGTTTTTCGGCGCATGACCTTCCGGCCCGCGCCGCCGTCTGGAACGGATATGCCGGTCCTTCTCAGCCTGGCTCGGGTTACAACTCGAGAGTCCGTGAACGAGGATGAGGTCGAGAACCTGGTGGTGGCCGCGGCGGGCGGCGATCAGGCCGCGTGGCAGAATTTGATGGTCGAGATCAAGCCGCCGCTGACGCGCATCGTCGCGCAGCCGCGGTTCCTCGGCCGGCTCGGCCAGCGCGAGGACGATCGCGACAACATCGTGATCGCGGTGTTCGAGCGGCTGCGCGCGAACGACTACAACCGGCTACAGCTGTATCTGAAGGCGCGCGGCGACAACCCGAAGCTCCGGTTCCTGAGCTGGCTGCGCGTGGTCGCCAAGCGCGTCGGCATCGACTATCTGCGCGCGCACCCCGATTATCTGCGCCGCCACGATGCGAATGCGAGCAAGCCCGGCGAGTGGGTGGATGCGGGCACGTTGCCACCGGCGAGCCAGCTGTTCGGCCAGCGGCCACCGATGACGAACATCGGCACCGCGCACGAGCTGTTGCAGTACGCGCGCAGTGGGGCACTGCCCGAGGATCAGCAGCGCGCCATCGAGCTGTGGTCGCAGAGCGAGAGCTTCGAGGACATCGCGAAGACGCTCGGCTTGAAGAGCAGCCAGGCCGCCGAGCGGATGGTGCGTGCCGCGCTCGAGCGGCTGCGAAGAAAATACCGTGGCGATACGGGCTCGGTGTCATGACATGACGGCGGTCACCGCGATCCCACGCGGCTGCCCCGACCTGGCGAGCCTCGAGCTCGATCCGCTACCCGCCGACATCCAGGACCACGTCGCGACCTGCTCGTTCTGTCAGCTCGTCGTCGAGGTGTGCGCGCAGATCAAGCGCGCCGACGACGACTGTCTGACGTTCGACGCGCTGCTGGCGGCGCGCAGCGACGGCACGCTCAACGCGGCCGGCAAGAATCTGCTCGAGCGTCACCTCGCGAGCTGCGAGGCGTGCCGCGAGGTCGCCGAGACGCTGTCGCCGGCGCCCGGGGAGCCCGAGGTCGTCGACCTGCCGAGCATCGACGGCACCGCATACACGCTCGGCACCGAGGTCGGGCGCGGTGGCATGGGGCGCGTGATCGATGCCGAGGACAACCGCATCGGTCGCTCGATCGTGATCAAGGAGTTGCTCGGCAGCTCGCGCGCGCACGCGGTGCGGTTCGAGCGCGAGGCGCGGTTGACCGCGCGGCTGCAGCACCCCGGCATCGCGCCGATCTACGAGATCGGAAAGTGGGCCAGCGACGGCACGCCGTTCTACGCGATGCGCAAGATCGACGGCGAGACGCTCGAGCACGCACTCGCGAATGCCGCCACGCTACAGGCGCGGCTCGCGCTGCTGCCGTCGCTGATCGCCGCCTGCGAGACCGTCGCGTTCGCGCACTCGAGGCGCGTGATCCACCGCGATCTCAAGCCGGCGAACATCATGATCGGCGCCTACGGCGAGACCATCGTGATCGACTGGGGACTGGCGAAGGATCTCGATGCCGGCGACGACGACGACGATGACGCGGTCGCCACCGGTAGCGATCGGTTGACCGGCGTCGGCCAGGCGATGGGCACCGCCGCGTACATGCCGCTCGAGCAGGCGTACGGCCAGCCCGTCGACGAGCGCGCCGACGTCTACGCGCTCGGCGCGATCCTGTATCAGCTGCTCGCCGGCACGCCACCGTATCGCGGCGCCGATCACCGCGAGGTGTTACAGCGCGTCCGCAGCGTCAAGCCGCCGCCGATCACCACGGTCGCGCCGCGCGCGCCGCGCGAGCTGGCGTCGATCGTCGAGCGCGCGATGCAGAGGCAGCCCGAGGAGCGATATGCAACGGCGCGCGAGCTCGCCGAGCAGCTGGTGCGGTTCCAGAAGGGCCTGCTCGTCGAGACCCACACGTATTCGCGCGGCGAGCTGGTGCGGCGGTTTCTCGTTCGCAATCGCGGCGCGGTGTTCGTCACCGCGGCTGCCGCGGTGGTGCTCGCGATCGTCGCGCTGGTCAGCGTGCGCAACGTGCTGCGCTCGCGCGAGGAGGCCCGCGCCACCGCGCGCGAGCTGCTGCTCGAGAAGGGCCGCATCGAGCAGCTCGCCGGCAATCACCTGCGCGCCCTCGCCTACCTGCACGAGGCGTCGCAACAGGGCGAGCGAGGACCGGCTCTCGATCTGCTCCTCGCACGTGCAGTCTCGGACATCGCGTCGGCGCAGGTCACGCTCGATTGCAGCGGCGACGATCGCTATCTCGAGGTCTCGCACGACGGCGCCTTGCTCGCGGTGGCCTGTCACGATCGCGCGCGCGTCTGGCGACTCACCGGAACCAGGCCGGTGCTCGCCGGCACGCTCGAGGTCGCCGGCAAGCACGGCGGCTTCGATGGTCTGACGTTCTCGCCGGACGGCAAGCTGCTCGCGACGTGGGGCGAGGAAGGCGCCGCGCGACTGTGGCTCGTCGAGGCGATCGAGGGCAACCCGCGCCCGCATCGCACGTTCGTCCATCGCACCGCCGGGCAACCGCCGTCGCTGATCACGTTCACCACGTTCACCGCCGACAGTGCGCGCGTCGCCACCACCGGCGACGACGGCTTCGCGCGGATCTGGAACATCGAGAGCGGACGCGAGGAGCGCGCGTTCGAGGGCGTCACCGGCGGGCGGTTCGATGTCAGCGTCGCGGTGCGCCGGCTGTTCGGCACGCTGACGCCCGACGACAAGCTGGTGACGCTGACGTTCTCCGGTGCCGGCGCGAAGTACGATCTCGCCGGCACGCTCGAGGGCACGTTCCAGCACGGCGGCGCGGTCGCCGGCGGCGAGGCCTCACCCGACGGCAAGCTCGCGGTGTCGTGCGGCCTCGATGGCATCAGCAAGGTGGTCGAGCTCGCGAGCGGCAAGCTGCTCTACGAGCTCGAGGGGCACACCGACGTGGTGTGGCGCTGCGTGTTCGATGCGTCGTCGCGCCGGGTCTTGACGTCGAGCCACGACGGCACCGCGAAGGTGTGGGAGCTCGGCACCGCCGACGACGGCAGCCCGCGCGCGCGCCTGGTCACCACGGTGTCGCACGGCGATCTGATCTGGATCGGCCGGTTCTCGCCCGATGCCTCGCGCTTCGTGACGATCAGCCCGGGCAACAGCATGAAGGTGTGGGATGCGGCCTCGGGCGCGCTGCTCGCGACCTATCCGTCGCGCGGCAAGGACGCGCGCTTCCTCCCCGACAACCGGCTCGCGGCGCTGCGCGGCGACGGTCGCATCCAGCTGTGGGCGCGTGCCTCCGCACGCGTCGCGGCGTTCTCGCCGCGCGGTGATGCCGCGGTGATCGGCGCGACGCCCGACGGCGAGATCGTGGCCACCCTCGATGCCAGCGTGGCGCTGTGGCGAACCGCGACGAATCAGCGCCTCGCGCACCCACCGATCTCGCCCCCGCTCGCGTTCGCCGAGGGCCGGATCGCCGGCACCTACGTCACGCCGGATCCGATCGACCCGGCAAGATCGACGGCAGGGATCGTGGTGCTCGACGCCGCCGGTCAGCCGGCGGCTCGGCTCGCGAGCGATGCGCTGCTCGGCCACTCGCGGCTCGAGCTCGCCGGCGATCGGCTCGCCGTGGTCTGGGACTCGCGCGCGGAGATCTGGGATGTCGGCAAGGCGGCGCGCGCCCTCGCGATCGACGGCGTCAACCGCGTCCTGCTGTCTGCCGACGGCAAGCGCGCCGTCGCCTGGACCGAGTCCGATCCCAGCGCGCTCGATGCTCGGTCACCGACGCCACCGGTGCTGTGGGACGTCGACGCCGGCGCGCCGATCGCGACGCTGCCCGCGATCGATGGTCACCCGATCGGCTTCGCGCTCGACGGTCGCCGGCTCGTCGTGCACGAGCTGGTCGCCGATGTCGCGCGCTGGCCGCACGCACCCGCGGTGTCGATCTGGGATCTCGAGCGCGGCGGTCGCGTCATGCTGCAGCCCAAGATCGAGCTCGCGCCCGCGCTCGATCCGACCGGGCGCTGGCTGACCACGATCGGCACCGATCGCGAGGTCGCCGTGTGGGACGTCGTCGACGGCAGCCGGCGCTCGGCGTTCACCGGCGAGCCCTATCAGCGTGCGCAGGCCGATAGCGCCGGCTCGCTGCTCGTCGCGGTCGGTGATTACGGCCGCGCGGTCATGATCCTGTCGGCCGCCGATGGCCGCGTGCTCGCACAGCACCAGCTCGAGCACGATCGCGCGCGCGTCAACCCGAACAGCTTCGGGGCGCCGGTGTCGACCGCGTGGTGGACGCGCGACGCCCGCGCGATCGCCAGCCTGTCGCGCGGGTTCGCGAGCTGGAGCGCGCTCGAGCATCGCGACGCCTCCGAGATCGCGCAGATCGTCCGCAAGTACGTGCCGTGGCGGATCGACAACGGTCGCCTCGAGGTCATCCGCGACGGCCGGATCACCGGCATCGTCACGCGGCGCGGCGAGCCGGTGGCGGGCGCCGCGATCGAGGTCCTGATGCGCCGCCCCGCCGACGTCAGCGACAAGCAGATGGACTGGCGATCGATGCGCGCCCGGCTCGAGAAGCGCCAGACCATCACCAACGCGAATGGCGAGTTCGTCGTCGAGCGGCTCGTGGCGGGCGAGTACGAGTACCTGGTGGTCGCCAACGACGACCTCGCCTCGAGCAAGGAGGCGCTCGTCGGCCCCGACGAGGATCCGATCGAGATCGAGCTGCCCTAGCGTTTCCTGTCGAACGCGTTCGCCAGCGCCATCACCGCCAGGCCCATCGAGGCGAGCACGACGGTGCGCACGCGGTTGATCATCGCGAACTCGAGCCCGAGGCCGGGCTGCGCGCCGAGCAGGCCGTGCAGCGCGTAGTTGCCGCCGTCGGCGAGGCCGAGCCCGAGCGGCACCACGTTCGAGATCCACGTGATCAGGATGCCGACCGACAGCGTGCCCGCGATCAGCGGCAACGTCAGGTCGACACCGGTCGCGATCAGGATCACCAGCGCGCCGCTCATGTTGAGCACGCGCGATGCCGTCGCGAACACCAGCGCCCGCCGCGTCGCCGCGTTGCCGAACTGACGGATGTTGCCGTCGATCTCCGCCAGCCGCGCCGTCCACCGCGCCGCGCGCGCCTCGGACAGCAAGCGCAACCGCCGCGCGGCCCGCAGGATGGTCGCCAGCGCGCCACGCCGCGCGAGTACGATCAGCCCGCACACCAGCGACAGCAGCACCACGGTGGCCGCCAGCACGACGGTGTCGCCGTGCCCCGGCAGGTCGAGCGACAGCACCGTGATGATGACGCCGAGCGCGATCGCCGACATCGCGACCACGTACGACGCGATGTTGAACATCACGACCGCCGACACCGCCGCCGCCTCGGGGATGTGGTGCATCAGCATGGTCACCTTGATCGGCTCGCCGAGCGAGTTGCCCGGCGTCAGCCGGTTGATCGCGAGCCCGCTGGCCTGCGCCACGAACACCCGCCAGAACGACACCGGTGCGAGCGGCCGCGCGAAGCAATAGACCCCGCCGGCATCGCAGAACACCGACACCAGATCGATCGCCGCGATCACCAGGAACCACCGCCCGGTTCCGAAGATCACGCGCTCGAAGCCGTCGCGCCCCAGCCGATCGATCAGGATCGCGAGCGCGACCGCGCCGACCACCAGCGCGATCGCGTGCAACACATGGCGGGCGTTGGGGCGAGCCACCCGGCGCAACGTAGCCGACACCATCCCCTTCCAAGACGGCGGTTACCGGCAATCCGTCACGCGCGATGGCCGATCGGGCGCCCGCCGTTACCGTGCCGAAACGCTTGCCGTTCTACCCCGGCATGCAGTCAGAGCTCGCCGTCCTCCCCGACCCCGATCCTGCCGATGCCGCGTGCTCCTACTGGGTCGATCGCGCAGACGCGGTCTCCGGTGAGGCGGCCGTGCTGCCCGCGGGGCGGTTCCTCCGCTATCACGCCTGGACACAGCAGCTGCTCCAACGGTTCACGCTGACGCGGCTCGATCGCCGGCGCTATCGCCGCGCGATCGATCTCGGCTGCGGGCGCGGCGAGTGGACCGCCCTCCTCGCGCCGCGCGCCGACGAGGTGTTCGCGTGCGATGTCGCCGCGCCGTTCGTGGCCGAGACCCGGCGCCGGCTCGACGCCATCCACCACACGTCGTGGAACGTCGAGCAGGCCGACCTCCGCGACTACCGGCTGCCCTGCGGCATCGACCTCGCATACCTCGGCGGCGTCCTCACCTACCTGCGCGACGACGGCGCGCAGGATCTGCTCTATCGCCTGCGGCTCTCGACGATCGAGCACGCGCAGATCATCGTGCGCGACTACTGCACGTTCAACCTCGGTCGCTCGTCGGTGCAGAGCTCGAGCGGGTTCTCGATCCATCGCCGGCCTGCAGAGCTGATCGCGCTCGCCGAGTCGGTCGGGCTGCGCTGCCTCGAGGTGCGGTCGTCGCCGAGCATCTACGCCGAGATGATGGGCAACGCGATCACGCAGTGGCCGCTGCGCCTCGCGTGGCGGCTGGCGACCGCGCACTGGCTGCGCGCGAGCCACACCTTCGTGTTCCGTGCATGACGTGCGAATTCGCGCGTGACGAAGTTTGCCACCTCGCCGTTCTCGACCGGCATGATGCGACTGGGTGGTTTGCTTCTGGTGTGGTGGTCCGCGCAGGCGGTGGCGGCGCCATCGCTGTGGGCGGTGCCGGGTCCTGGAGTCGTCGCGACGCGCTTGACGGTCGAGACCGAGCTCTCGGTACATCGCATGGCGGCGCCGACGTCGCTCGCACCGGACCTCACGATCGGCGTGGCCGACGGCTTCGCACTCGCGATGCATCACAGCCGCGCGTCGCACGCGCAGATCGGCGCCGGCAACGGCATCTGCCTGCTCGGCCCACGCGAGACGCTCGACGTCGACGACGACGCGCGGTGCAGCGAGAGCGCGACCGGGCTCGGCCTCGCGCTGTACTCGCGCATCCCGACGAGCGTGCTGCGCACCGGCTTCGCGGTTCGCGGTCCCGGTGCGCTCGCCATCGAGCTCGGCTCCGCCAGTCGCTGGCAGCACAGCCGCGTGTGGGTGACGCTCGCGCCGACGCTGGTCGTCGCCGCGACCGGACGCGATCGCGGCAATCGCGAGCGGATCCAGACCGCCGCGTATCTCGGGATGTCGGTCGGCAACTTCGAGGTGCACGCGCGCACCGGCATCGAGGGTGCGCTCGAGACGTTCGAGGAGACGTTCGCGGTCCCGGTTGGCGCCGGCCTGTCGATGCGCACGGGCGCGTTCGCGATCGGCGTCGATGCCGGCCTCGATCGCGCGTTCGGAGCGCTCAACACGATCCGGTGGCGGAGCGCGAGCTTGTTCTTCGAGTACTGGATTGGAGGTGGATCGTGAAGAGTCTGTGCTGCCTGCTCCTGATCGCTTGCAACACCGTCGAGTTGCGCGATCGCGATGCCGCGTTCGTGCGTGACGACGGAGAGCGCGTGCTGTGTGGCGTCGGCGTCGATAGCGACGACATCGAGCTCGCCGAGATCGAGGCCGCGATGGAGCGCGCGACCGAGACCAACACCGTGCTCGTGTTGTTCGCGCACCGGCCGAGTGTCTCGGTACGCCCCGAGCGCGTGCTCGCCGTGCTCGCGGCTGCCGAACACACCACACTACCGCTGCTGACGTTCCCCGAGCTGGTCGGGCGTCGCGGGCGCGCCGGTGTGGCGTTCGCGTTCGACGACTCCTATGTCGCCGACTGGATGGCGCTGCGCGACGGCCTGCGCGGCCGGCCGGTGACGTTCTTCGTCAGCAACTGGAGCGACCTGTCGCGCGACGACATCGCCTCGCTTCACGACCTGGCCGCCGACGGTCACGCGATCGAGGCGCACGGCATGGGGCATCGCGATGCGGTGCTGTATGTCGATCGCTACGGCATCGCCGACTACCTGACTCGCGAGATCGATCCGTTGCTGGCCGCGATGCACGACGACGGCTTCACGCCGACGACGTTCGCCTATCCGTACGGCTCGCGAACGACGGAGCTCGACGACGCGCTCCTCGAACGGTTCTCGTTGATCCGCAGCCTGACCTATCTCGATGCCAGCGCGATCTCGACCGCGCCGTGCCCCTACTGATGTCCGTGTCCGGCCGTGCTCCGGACGTGTTGTCCGGTCGGCGGACAATTCGCGGGCTAACTCGCCGGGAACACATCGCGCGATCGCTGGCGCGAAACGTGGAGCGCCGGGTCGCATGCCTCGCCTCCTTCATCCACTCGAACATCACTCCTCGTTTCGTGCCGTCATCGAAGCGGCGCCCGCGCTCGCCGAGCTCGCCCTCGCGATCGATGATCAGCGGCTGGTCAGCCAGCTGGCAGCCGCGTGCGGCGATCTCGCCGAAGGGTTCGCGTCGCCCTCGATGAGCCCCAAGCGGCTCGTCGCCCATCGCCGGGCGTGGGCGGCGGTCCGTGACCTCGATCGCAAGGTGACGGCGATCGGTCGCCGCCAGCTGGCCGCCCGCAACGTCGTAAAAAGGGCTCAACGGGCGATCGACCGCGCGGATGTGATGGTTTCGGCACTGCTCCCGACCTGAGCGGCCCGACCAATCGCGCTGTTTGGCCTAACGTCTGTCGATCTCGGGATTTCTTTTCACCGGGTGCGACGAGGTCGGGCGAGGTCCCTCCGTATTAGGTACCATCGCAATTCTGGGAGGATTCATGCGGAAGACAGCGATCGTTTGCGCAGCGCTCGCCACGGCCTTTGCCGGTGCGGGTTGCAAGAAGAGGGGTGGCGGTGGTGGCGGCTGGCTCGTGGGCAGCGAAGGCCTGATGCAGAACGTCGACGAGAAGGGCCAACGCGGCGACGGTTATGACCTCGGCGCCTCCGAGACGCTGAATGCGATCGCGTGCCGCTACCTCGCGGAAGCGTGGGTGGTCGGCGACAACGGAACGCTCCTTTATACGAGCGACGGCGGAACGTCGTGGCAGGCCCAGAACCTCGGCACCACCGCGAATCTGCGCAGCCTCGCCACGCAGGATGAGGGTCCGGTGTTCGTGGTCGGCGATGGCGTGTTCTTCACCGCGTCGCCGCAGTACACCACGGGCAAGGCCGACTGGGTCCAGCTCGGCGATGGCAAGACCACGTGGACCTCGGTCGCCGCCGCACAGCAGGCGACCACGGTGCTCGCGGTGTCGGATGACGGCGCGATCTGGTCGTACGCCGACGGCGCGCTGACCAAGCAAGCAGTTCTCCCGGGCATGCAGGCGATCGCCGTGTCGGCCGATGGCCAGATCGCGATCGCGGCGGGCGAAGGCCTGTTCCGCAGCACCGATGCCGGCGTGACCTGGACGGAGCTGGCGGTCGACCCGTCGTTCGCGTACGCGGACGTCTGGATCGACGAGACCGGCGAAGCCGTCGCGGCCGGTGAAGGTGGCGTGGTCTCGCGCATCGATGCCGATGGCCGCGTGCTGACCCAGCGCGTGGGCAACGCGAACCTCAAGACCATCCACATCACGCCGTCGGACGATTACACCGGCCTCGGCTACGCCGCGGGTGAAGGTGGCCAGGTGTGGATCACCGAGGACTCTGGCTGGACCTGGAAGGCAGGCCCGAACCTCGGTCGCACGGTGCTCGGCGCCGACGAGATCGGCCTCGGTCACAACTAAGATTCGATCCGGTCGAACGCCTGTTCGACCTCACGCCTGTTCGACCTCACGAAGGCCGCGAGCTCACCCTCGCGGCCTTTGACGGTTTCGGTCCCCCGCCACGACCTCAGTCCTTCAGCGAGGCTTCGATCGTCTTGCGGATCTCCTCGATCGGCAGCGCACCGACGACCTTGCGACCGTTGATGACGAACGACGGCGTGCCGTGGATCTCGAGCTCCTGCGCGGTGGCGATGTCGGAGGCGAGCGCGTCGGCGTAGGTGTGGTTGTCGAGATCGCGGGCGAGGCGCGGCACGTCGAGGCCGCCTTGCTTCGCGAGGGCGAGGATCGCGTCGCGCGACAGATCCTCGGGGTTGGCGATCATCAGCTCGTCGAGCTCCCAGAACTTGCCCTGCGCCTCGGCGGCGAGCGCGGCCTCGGCGGCGAGCCGCGCGGTCTTGTGGACCGGCATCTGCTTGACGACGAGCCGGAGCTTGCCCGGGTACTCGTCGAACAGCTGGTCGAGCGTGCCGTGCGACTTGCCGCAGTACGGGCACTGCAGATCCGTGAACATCACGATCGTGACCGGCGCCGTCTTGGGGCCGCGGCTCGGTCCGAGGTCGAGCTTCAGGCGCTTGTAGGTCTGCGCATCGATCGACGGATCGACATCGGGCTCGGGCGCCACGATCGCGCCGGGCGGTAGGCCTGGTGGAACCTCGCGCGTCTTCGCGAGCGCGGGTGCCTTCGGCGGCGCCGGTGCCTGCACCGCCGGGCGCGTGGTCGGCGGGAACGATGGCTGCGTGGGAACCGCGGCGACGGCGTCGGAAGCGTCCGATCCGCGGGTGACGACGACCGTGGTGATGGTGCCGGCGGTGATCACCGCGAGAGCGGCGGCTGCAAACTTGAACATAGATCCTCCGTGCGAGCTGGCGTGGGTTGCGGCTTCGGCACGGGACACCGTGATCAGTGGAAGTGCGGTGACGACGGCAACGACGAGGTCTCTGCGCGGCCGGCGCCGCAGCGACTTCTCGACGAGCGAGGTCACTCCATTCGCGAGGTACTGGCGACCACGAGACAGCCGTTGCAACGCTGCTGCCTCGGAGATGCCGAGCGCCTCGGAGACCTCGCGAACGGACAGTTGCTCCTGGTAATAGAGCACCAGCACGTCGCGATAGGTCTCGGGCACGCGCGCGAGCGCCTCGTTGACCACGCGCTCGGCCTCGGCCGAGGACACCTGATCGAACGGGGTCTCGTTAGCGCGCTCGTGTCCGAGCGCCGCCACTTCAATGTCGTCCGTCACCACGTCGCGCGTGCTGCGCTTCTTCGCCTTGCCGGCGAGGTTGCGCGCGATGCCGCACAGCCACGAACGCAATCGACTCGGCTCGCGCAGCTGATCGAGCTGACGCCATGCCGCGAGGAAGGTCTCCTGCGCGACATCTTCACCGAGCGCGCGATCGCGCGTCCTGCTGTACGACACCGCCGACACCACGTGCTGGTAGCGGCCGACCAGAGCGCCGAACGCGGCATGCTCCCCTCGCCGGCTCGCTTCGAGGAGCTCGGCGTCGGAGATGGCGTTGGCGATCGAATGTCCCATGTCGAAGGTGGAGTGCTCGGTGACAGGGCGGACCTGACAACAAAAACGATCGCGCTGATAACCCTGCGATCCCACGAACAATTCCTCACCGTGTGATCGACGTAGGTGTCAGTCGGTTCACCGGCGCTTGCCGAGCGTCCACCTGACCAAATGCGGCAAGTGATTGCTCGGCAATGGTCGAACCGTCTGGCCGAGCACTTGCTCTTCATCGGCTCCCATGAGGGCCTGCATTCTTCTCGCTTCGCTTACCGCCTGCGCGACCGACGTGATCGACACCTCGGATCCCGACCCGGCGAATCCGACCCACCCGACCGACCCGGCGGACCCCGACCACCCCGACCAGCCGGCACCGATCGCCGACGGCACCTACGAGCTGCGCTCGCAGTACGACCTGACCGCCGAGGCCGTGCTGCCGGAGCCCGCGTTCGAGATGGTCGGCACGCTGCGGTCGTTCTCGACCGCACCGGCGCACACGCTGATGGACGTCGCCGAGGATGCCGGCGTGCCGGCGGTCGGCACGATCCGCGATGCGCTGCCGTCGTCGCTCGAGAGCCGGCTCGAAGGGTGGATCGACGAACAGATCGCGAAGGTCACCATCCATGGCGTCCCGGTCACGCAGATCGCCGGCGAGATCGCCGCGCTCGCCGAGACGGTGCTGACGACGTTCGCCGTCGACAGCACGCTGACGATCGACGGCACCACCGCCACGCACACGCTGACGCGCATCGAGCTCGCGGGCGCCGACGCGTCGCTGTCGCTCGCCGAGTTGCCGTCGACGATCACCACGAAGTCGACGTCGTGCACGGTCGACGGCACGGCGCTGACGATCGGCGATCACCAGTACGGCCTGCCCTATGGCGAGCTCGCGTGGGCCGCCCTCGAGACCCAGGTCACCGCGCAGTTCGGTAGGCCGATGCGTGCGCTGCTCGGCGACGCGATCGACTGTCCGGCGATCGCGACCGCGGTGGCGAACAAGTGCGTGCTGAGCGTCTGCGTCGGTCACAAGGCCGAGCTGACCGCGATCTGCGAGCGCGGGCTCGACGAGGTGATCGCGGTCGCGCAGCGCAAGGTCGAGGCGCTGACGTTCGAGGCGCTCCGCAACCAGCAGGGTACGGCGACGCTGGTCGATGGCGATGCGGATGGCCGGTTCGACGCGATCACCGGCGGCGTGTGGACGGCCCAGGTGAATGCCAGCCAGGGGTTGCGTGCCGTGCCCGCGACCTTCGCCTCGCGGTGAGCATCCTCACAATCCGGTCGGCGATCTGGCTCGTAGAGCGCGACATGAAGCCAGTCGGGATATCATCAGAGTGATGAGCAACGCTGATCGAAAGCTCCCGGTGGTCGCCGATGTCGCTGAAACCTCGTGTGGTTGTGACCGCCGGACGGTGCTGGGTGGGTTGGCGGCAGGCGCCCTGGTCGCGGGCTGCCGGATCGACGATCCGACGGCCGGCGATGACGCGCCCGCGGACGCGCCCACCGGCGGCGATGCCGCTCCGGGCCAGGGGTTCGAGGAGTGCGGCGACAACCAGGTCTGCGTCGACCTCACTCACCCGAACAACATGGGCCTCCTGACCGCGGGCGGGAAACGCGTGATCACGGTCGGCACCAAGAAGATCATCATCGGCCGCAGCAGCGAGACCGAGTTCGTGACGATGTCCGCGGTGTGCACGCACGCCGGCTGCACGGTCAACTTCAACCTCGGTGCCGCGCAGATGCAGTGCCCCTGCCACGGCAGCAGGTTCACGTTCGACGGCACGATGGTCGCCGGGCCCGCGAACCGTCCGCTCCCCGTGTTCACCCACACGTTCGACGCGGGCATGAATCTGTTGACCATCGATCTGTGACGCCGGCACCGGCGAACCTCCCGCCCCGAGCTTTGACGACGTGGCGAGGCGGATGCCGGGGCGTCGTGCCTCGCTGTCACGTCGTGGGATCGATGAGCGCGAGGTGTCGGCCACTTAGATAACGAGCCGCGCGTGGCCTGAAGCTTGGAATGCCTCGCGGCCATGCATCGTGTTGCCGCGCTGGCGTTGATCAGTCTGTTGTCGAGCAGTGTCGTCCGGGCCGACGCGACGAGCGAGCCGAAGCGCGACGTCGAGAAGCCGGCCGTCGGCGAGGACGAGCAGCTCTACAGCTGCAAGAGCAAGACGGGCGAGGTCACCGTCCAGTTCAAGCCCGACATGGAGATCAAGGAGCTGCTCGCGTGGGTGATGGGCTTCACCTGCAAGAACTTCGTCCTCGATCCGCGGATCGTGGCGACCCAGCGCAAGGTCACGATCATCGCGCCGAACAAGATGAGCGCGTCCGAGGCGTACCGGCTGTTTCTCGTCGCGCTGTCGACGATCAACTACACGCTCGTGCCGAGCGGCAACGTCATCAAGGTCGTCGACTCGAAGTACGCGAAGAACGAGGCGATGCCGTTCGTCAGGACCGTCACCGGCAACGCGCAGTTCACCCGCCACCTCTACCGGCCGAAGTACGCGCAGGCCGACACCATGGTGCAGGCGTTCTCGCAGCTGAAGAGCGTCGACGGCGACGTCCAGCTGGTCGGCGGCATGCTGCTGCTCACCGACTACGGCAGCAACGTCCAGAGCATGATCCAGATGGGCAGCCTGATCGACGTGCCGAAGGGCAGCGACGGGCTCTACCTGCTGCCGGTCAAGTACGCCGATGCCAAGCCGCTCGTCGACAAGCTCAACCAGCTGCTCGGCATGCAGACCAACGCACCCGCGGCGCCGGGCCGGCCGAATGATCCGAAGGCACCGCCCGTGCCGGTGGCCGCCGCGGTGCCGTCGAAGATCCTGGTCGACGAGCGCACCAACACGCTGATCATCGCGGCGAGCGCGGCGGCCTACGAGCGCGTCAAGGCGCTGGTCGGCGGCATCGACGTGCCGCTCGACATCGAGGGCGGCGCATCGCTCCACTTCTACCGGCTCGGCAGCTCGGTCGCCGAGGAGGTGGCGAAGACGCTCGAGTCCGCGCTCGGCTCGGCGGCGCGCAGCCCGCAACAGCCGGCGAAGCCCGGAACGCCTCCTCCTCCGCCCGCGGCCCCCGTCGAGCAGGGCGGCGCGTCGCTCGAGGGTCAGGTCAAGGTGGTCCCCGACAAGCTGACCAACTCGCTCCTCGTGGTGTCGAGCGGCCGCGACTATCTGGCGATCAAGGAGATCATCCGCCAGCTCGATGTGCCGCGCCGGCAGGTCTACATCGAGACGGTGATCATGGAGGTCGCCGAAGGCTCGTCGCTCGATTTCGGCACCAGCTCGCACGGCGGCATGCCCGGGCTCGGTGGCCTGCTCCTCGGCGGCGTGCAGTTGCCATCGCTGTCGTCGATCGCGCTCGGCACCGGCACCGGCAGCGTGCCGAGCGGGCTCTCCGGCGCGGTGATGGGCAAGGAGCTCCCCGGCTCGCTGTCGCTGTTCGGCAAGAGCATCCCGTCGTACGGCGTGCTGTTCCAGGCGCTCGCCAACAACGACCGCACGCGCGTCATCACCGCGCCGTCGATCATCGGCATCGACAACGAGGAGACCAATCACCGCGCCGGCGTCAACATCAGCTACGAGCGCGGCTCGTCATCGTTCCTCAACGGCGGCGTGACGACCACGCAGAACATCGAGAGAAAGCCGCTCGAGCTCAAGCTGTGGATCAAGCCGCACGTGTTCGTCGACGATCAGGTGATGATCGAGCTCAAGCTCGACTCCGAGGATCTCGGCGGCGAGGACAAGCTCAAGCAACCGATCTGGACCAATCGCAACATCGAGACCCGCGTCGTGGTGCGCGATCAGCAGACCGTCGTGGTCGGCGGCATGACCCAGGAGCGCGAGATCCACTCCGCCGCGAAGGTGCCGCTGCTCGGCGACGTGCCGATCCTCGGCCACCTGTTCAAGTACACGCGGAAGGAGAAGCGCAAGACGAAGCTCGTCGTCATGATGACGCCGTACATCGTCAAGGATCACCTCGACCTCCAGATGATGGTCGATCGCAAGGTGCGCGAGAGCCGCGAGTTCGCCGGCTCGTTCACCGCGCTCGATCACGCGAAGTACATCCCGACGATCGACTACACGCGCAAGCGCGGCCTGATCGAGGAGATCAACCGCTCCCTCCAGTACGTCGAGGACGAGGTCGCGGCGCGCGGCTCCGTCAAGACCTCGCCCGGCGTCCAGCCCGGCGCGATCGAGTACGGCGACCAGTAGTCCGCTCCCGAGCAGCGGCGACGCTCTCGTGATGTAGTCGGTACATGCCGGTTCATCGCCACCGCCATACCAGTCGCGTGCTCGCAGGCAATCCGCTCGGCGATCCGGTCGAGCGCGATCTGTTCGTCTACGTACCGCCCGGTTACGACGAGACCAAGCGCTATCCCGCGGTGCTCGCGATCGTCGGCTTCACCGGCACCGGCGGCTATCTGTTCAACGTCGATCCGCTCGTCGAGCCCCTCGACAAGAAGCTCGACCGGATGATCGCAGCCGGCACCTGCCCGCCGCTGATCGTCGCCGCGCCGGATTGCTTCACCCGCGTCGGCGGCAACCAGTACATCAACAGCGCCGGCACCGGTCGCTACGAGGATTACCTCGTCGACGAGATCATCCCGTTCGTCGACGAACACTACCGGACGCTACCGTCCGGCAACTGGGGCGTGTTCGGCAAGTCGAGCGGTGGCTACGGCTCGATGATCCTCGGCATGCACCGGCCCGACGTGTTCTGCGCGATCGCCGATCACTCCGGCGACGCCAACTTCGAGCTCTGCTACGCGGAGGACTGGGGCCCTGCCCTCGACGCCTATCGCGAGGCCGGCGGCCCGGCGGCCTGGCTCGACCGCTACTGGAAGGATCCGAATCGCCGGCGCGCGAAGCACTACAAGCCGCTCGACATGCTCGGCATGGCGGCGCACTACTCGCCGAACCGCGAGGCGCCCGCCGCGCACGCGCACATCGACTGGCCGTTCGATCTCGAGACCGGCGAGTTTCGCCCGCAGGTGTGGGAGCGCTGGCGCGCGTGGGATCCGGTCAACATGGTCGACGATCACGCGGCGAATCTGCGCCGGCTGCGCGCGATCTACATCGACTGCGGCACCACCGACGAGTACGCGCTGCACTGGGGCGCCCGCGCGCTGACCAAGAAGATCCGCGCCCACGGCATCGCCGTTCGCCACGAGGAGTTCGACGACGGCCACATGTACATCCCGTACCGCTACGACGAGAGCCTGCCGTTCCTCGTCCGGGCGATCGAGATGTGAGTGGCGAGGTCGACAGCCTGATCGCCGAGGTCGTCGCCCGCCCCGACGACGACGGCGTGCGCGCCGTGCTCGCCGACCTCCTGCAGGCGAGAAACGATCCGCGCGGCGAGCTGATCTCGCTCCAGCTCCTCGCGTCCCGCGGCAACCGCGACCGCGACGATCGGATCCGCGAGCTCCTCGAGCGCCACGCGCGAGGCTGGCTCGGTCCACTCTGCGAAGCCGCGCGTGGCTGCCAGTTCGACCGCGGCTTCCCGCGCCGCCTCGAGCTCGGGGGCCAGTGGCCCACCGGGGACGATCGCTGGGACACCGTGGTCGGCCACTCCGTGCTCGCCACCGTCGAGGAGCTGATCGCCGGCGAGACGACTGGATACACCTACCGCAAGTTTCTGAGCTCCGCCGCGATGGTCAACCTGCGCGCGGTCGAGGTCTTCGATCGGCTCTCGCTCGAAGGCCTCGCCGAATGCACGGCCGCGATCGAGCACGTGGCGTGCGCCGGTTTCACGACCGACGCCGTCTACGCGTGGCGCGCCCGCCGCGAGCGCCGTCGCGAGCGCCGAGCGGAATGGCGACGCGCGCGCGGCCTCGATCCATACGGCCTCGACGGCGGTCACGAGTATGTCGACGAAGAAGACGACTGGGAGCCGGTCGAGGACGAGACCGATGACAGCCGGCTCTACTTCGAGCGCCTGTGGCGCCTGATCGGAGACCGGCCGACGATCACCTCGCTGTCCATCTCGGAGAGCTACCTCGAGATCATCCGCCCGTTGCCGTGGTTCGAACGCATCCGCTCCCTGACGCTCGGCGCCAGCGGCAGCACCGTGCGGCAGCACCTCGCCGGCTGGACGGCTCTCAACTCGCGGCGGTTGACGATCGTGCCGAACGCCCGGCTCGAGCCCTGCGATCGCGACTACCCGTGGGACTACAAGATCGAGCTCATCCCCGACGGCGACCGCGCGATCGCCACCGTCTCCGGCGAGTGGCTGATCCTCCCCGCCTACGTCCTCGAGGCGCTCCCGCCCGAGGTCACGCGGCTCGAGATCGTGCAGTCGAGCGACGAGCGCGCCCGCCGGATCCGCGACGTCGTCACCCGGCCCGATGTCGAGGTGATCCTGGTCCCGCTCCGCGCCAACAACTTCGTGTGGGAGATCCGGTAGTCACCGAGGCTCGACGAGAAAAAACTCCTGACGGAAGTCGATGGTTCGTACCGCGACGCGCGAGCCATCCGGTGTCGCGACGAGATCGCCGGCCATCGTCACCGCCGACGACCACACGTGCGTACGCGACCTGTCCTCGGCGAGGAACCAGACCGCGTAGAGCTCGTTGCCCACGGCCTGGGTGCTGACGAGCAGGCGCGGATCTGCTCCCCACTCGATCGCGTTGAACGCGCCGGTGCCAGGGAGGGTGATCGCCTCCACGGGGCCGCCGTCCACGCCGACGAGATGGAGCACGTTCGAGACCCCCGGCAGGAATGCCACGCGCTTGCCATCGGGCGAGATCGCCACGTCGGGATGACGAGAGATCTGATTCTCGGCGACCCGCGCGATCTCGACCACGCGTCCATCGAGCTCGAGACGCCAGGCGACCTGCTGGGCGGAAACCAGTCCCGCGGCAGTGCAGATGGTGTCGCGGCACGCCGGCATGCTGACCTCGGCCGAGGGAATCTCCCAGGTCACACGCGGCTTGCAGGCGGCGTCGCGGACGGTGAGCGTCGTCGAGGTCTTCCCGACATCGCGCGTGACCTGCAGGATCTCGCTGCCGAGCTCGACGAAACCTAGCGCCCCCGGACAGCCGTCGATCGGCTCGACGTCTCCCGCGAACGAGATGCGCTCGAGCTTGTCGCCTTGCTTGCCGTAGAACTGCTCACCATCCGCCAGCAGCGGCGCGTGATCGCCTGTACCCGCGATCGCCCGGAGGGAGCGAGGCTGATCGCTCGGAACGCGAAGATCGATGACGCCGAAGCTGGCGCGGATCGACGACGCGACCACGGCGATCTTGTCGCCCTGGGTCGAGATCAAACACTCCCCCTCTTGCATGCCGAGCTCGGCGAGCGTCACGGCGCTGGTCGCTGGCTCGGACGGCTGCTGCGCGACCAGCGAGGTCTCCGTGCAGTACGTGATGCGACGGTCGGGGAGCCAGTCAAACGCCGAGAACGAGTTCTTATCCGAGAAGTCGACTGGAACAGGAACGGTATGCCCCGTGCGGGCATCGGTGAGCAGCACGCTGTGGCCACCTCGCTTCGGGTCGGGACCGGTCTGGCTCCATAGCAGCGTCGTGCCGTCTGGTGACCAGTGTGCGCTACCCTGGACGTTGCCGTAGACCTCGACGAGCTTCTTGGTGGTGCTGGTCGCGAGATCGTGAACCACGATCCAGCCGTCGGGCGACAGCCCCGAGACCCGGCCGCGGTCCGGAGAGATCGCCGGACGCATGCCGTCGAACAGCGTGCGCCGCTGGTCCGATCGAAGATCGATCGAGGCGACCTGCTTGTAGCCGCCGATGCTGCCCACGTACTCCGTGTCGCTGACCGGATCGATCTCGTCGACGTTCGCGAGCTTCAGTCGCTCGGCACGAGAAGTGGCGAGATCGAACCGCCAGTAGCCGACGTTGTCGAGGTACAGGAGCCCCCTGGCGTCCGGTGTCAGCATCGCGTGAACGATCGGATTCGCGGTCGCGACGGCGAGCTTGCGCACCGACCACTCCTGCTTCGCGGCAGCGTCTGGCGCGACGTCGGGTCCTGCACACGAACGAACCGCGAACACCGAGCCACCGACCACGGCCGCGCCCACTGCGATCGCGGTCAGCGGTATCCAGCGACGCGGGCGAGGTAACGAGCCGCTGCTCATCGCGGCGACCACGTCGCGCAAGGGACGCGGCCGCGCCGCCGGATCCTTCGCGAGGAGTGCGAGCACCGCGCGATCGATGGACGCCGAGAGCTCGGGACGAACCTGCGACGGCCGGTCGGGTGTGTCGTTGAGGTGGTGCAACGCGAGCGCGAGCGCGTCGCCCTCGAACGGCGGCCGACCGGCGAGCACGTGGTACGCGAGCGCGCCGAAGGAATACAGGTCGGTCCGGGTGTCGATCGCGCGACCGCGGCACTGCTCGGGCGACATGTAGAGCGGCGTGCCGAACACGCCTCCGGTCTCGGTGACCGGCGGCTCGTCGGAGGCGAGCTTGGCCAGCCCGAAATCGATCAGCTTGACGCCCCCGCTCGGGAGCACGAAGACGTTGTCGGGCTTCAGATCGCGATGCGCCACTCCCGCCGCATGCGCGGCATCCACCGCATCGCCGACCAGGGCCAGGATCCGTAGCGCCTCCGCGATCTCGAGAGGGTGGTCGAGCAGCTGACGCAGCGTGCGTCCGTCGAGGAGCTCCATGACGCAGTACTGCCGGCCGTCGCTCAGCCGACCGAAGTCGAACACCTCGACGATCCCGGCGTGCGAGATGCGAGCGACCGCACGAGCTTCTCCGACGAATCGCCGCAAGGCTTCGGCGTCGGTCGAGTAGCGCGGGTGCAGGATCTTGATCGCGACGTCGCGTCCCATCAGATCGTGCCGTGCCCGAAACACCGTGCCGAAGCCGCCGGCGCCCAGCCGATCGCCAAGCGTGTACCCGGGGATCCTCAGATCCGGCTCGGCCTCTACCACCACATGAAAAGCATAAGGGAGATCCGGTAGGCTAGCGGCGCTGTGCCCGACATCCTGGCCATCGTCAGCAAGGCGATCTTCGAGCGCGACGCGCATGTCGAAGGCGAGCTGGTGCGCCCCGGGGATATCTGGCCGGTCGATCGCTACAACTCGACCCACCGCACGTTCGACGCGCTCGAGGACGGCGGCCGGATCTTCCTGGTCACCGTCCGACCGCCGAACGAGCAGCTGTGGTTCGTCGGCCTCGTCGAGCAGCCCGAGTCGGATGGCAGCGCGTGGGTCTCCAGGCACGACAACACGCTGCCGGTCACCGATATCTCGCCGCTGCGCAAGACGATCCAGTTCGAGTCCGGCAAGGGCATGTCCCAGGATCGCGGCACGCTCGGCATGTCCCTACAGACGCCGCGCGTGCTGACCGAGGAGGATGCCGAGCAGATCCTCGAGGCGATCGCCGAGGCGCACGATCTGAAGCCCAGCGGGCCGCGGCCGACGAGGAGCAAGAAGGCCCCCGCGAAGCCGAAGAAGCCGAAGAAGGCACCGCCCGCGCCGCCGACGCGGATCATCGACGGCAAGTACGAGATCATTCGCCAGCTCGGCCGCGGCGGCATGGGCGTGGTCTACGAGGCGAAGCACGTCGGCACGCTCCGCCGCGTCGCGCTCAAGGAGATCATCGGCACCGACCTGCACAAGGAGCGCAAGCTCGTCGAGCGCTTCCACCGCGAGGCGCGCGCGACCGGCTCGATCGACAGCCGCCACATCGCGATGGTGCTCGATACCGGCAACGATCCCGAGACCGGTAACCCGTTCCTCGTCATGGAGCTGCTCACCGGCGAGGACGTCCAGCAGCTGATCGACCGCGTCGGGCCCTTGCCCGAGGCCCTCGCCCTCAAGATCGTCGCCCAGGCGTGCACCGGTCTCGGCCGCGCCCACGCCGCGAGCGTGATCCATCGCGACATCAAGCCGGCGAACCTGTTTCTCGCCAAGCGCGACGACCAGCTCGTGGTCACCCTGCTCGACTTCGGCGTCGCCCGCGTCAAGCAGGAGCTCACCACCGAGAGCTTCACGCTGACCTCGACGGGCCTGATGCTCGGCACGCCGCTCTACATGTCACCCGAGCAGGTGGTCGGCGCGAAGGATCTCGATCACCGCACCGATCTGTGGGCGCTCGGCGTGGTGCTCTACGAGCTGCTCGCCGGCACCACGCCGTACACCGATCACGAGACGCTCGGCGCGCTGCTGGTCGCGATCTGCAGCAAGCCGGCGAAGCCGCTGCGCGAGCTGGTGCCCGCGGCGAGCGAGGCCACCGCGGCGATCTGCGCGAAGGCACTCGCCCTCGATCCGGTGAAGCGCTACCAGACCGCCGACGAGCTGCTCGCCGATCTCAGGGCGGCGATCGGCAGCGGGCCGCTCGACCTCGATCCCTCGATGATTCCCAGGGCGCTCGGCGCGTCGAGTAGCAACGCGGCCTTCCTCGACACCTCGCCGAGCCAGCCCGATTAGAACTTCACGTCGCGCGCGAAGTGGTTGTCGTAGCCACCCGGGTGCTTGACCAGATAGTCCTGGTGATACTCCTCGGCGCGCACCCACAGCGGGTTGGGCTCGATCGTCGTGGTGATCGACTTCTTCCACGCGCCGCTCTTCTCGACGCGCAGCTTGATCTTCTCGGCGGTGGTCTTCTGCGCCGACGACATCGGGAAGATCGCCGAGCGGTACTGCGGACCGTCGTCGTTGCCCTGGCGATCCTTGGTGGTCGGGTCGTGGATCTTGAAGAACCACACCAGCATGTCCTCGTACGAGACGACGCTCGGATCGAAGACGATGCGCACCGCCTCGGCGTGACCGGTGGTGCCGGTGGTGACCTCCTCGTACTTGACGCCGGGCTTCTTGCCGCCGGCATAGCCGACGTCGACCTCGACGATCCCGGGGAGCTTCATCATCCAGGCCTCGACACCCCAGAAGCAGCCGGCGCCGAGGATCGCGACCTCGCGCGGCCCGTTCTTGGTGGCCGGCTTCTTCGCCGCCTCCATCTGCTTCATGGGGTCTTTTGCCTCGGACGGCGTACAGGCGAGCGCGAGCGAAGCGAGCGTCAGAAACATCGTTCGACTGTGCATGCGGAACGTACGAAGCAAGATGGGCCGAGGTTACTCGTGCTATAGCGCGCGCGTGCAAGTCTTCAGAACCTGTAGCGCTCTGATCTGGGTGACCCTGTCGCTCGTAGCCTGCCAGAAGGAAGCGTCACTGCTCGACGGCGAAGCCAAGGCGGGTTCTGGATCCGCCGGCAAGACCGGCAGCGCGGGGATGCGGGGCAGCGGCCACGGGATGATGACGGGCAGCGGCCAGAAGCCGAAGGGCCCGCAGCCGACCGACGTCGATCTCGACAGCAAGGACATCCTCGCTCGCCCCGAGGCCGGGCCAACGGTCTACGTCAAGCATGTCCTCGTCGGCTGGGCGGATCTGTTGCCCGCGTATCGCGGCCGCATGGATCCCGCGGCGATGAAGCGCTCCAACGAGGAGGCGGCGAAGATCGCGAAAGACGCGATGGAGAAGCTGAAGACCGCGACCGACATCGATCCGATCATCAAGGAGATGTCCGAGGATCCGGGCATGAAGGGCGGCAGCCCGTACAAGGTCACCGCGAAGTCGCAGTTCGTCCCCGAGTTCAAGAAGCTGGCGCTGCGCCTCCAGGAGAAGGAGGTCGGCATCGTCAAGACCAACTACGGCTACCACGTGATGATCCGCGTGCCGCAGCCGCCGCTCGATCCGCTCGAGAGCGCCGACATCCTCGCGCGCCCGAAGAAGACCGACTTCGCCGAGGTCCAGCACATCCTGATCGGCTGGAAGGAATCACCGGCCGCTCGCGATCCGCGCGCGAAGGCTCGCGACAAGGCCGCGGCCGAGACGCTGGCGAAGGACGTGCTGGCCAAGGTGAAGGCCGGCGGCGACATGGCGAAGCTGATGAAGGAGTACTCGGAAGATCCGGGCTCCAAGGACACCGGCCGCGCCTACACCGTCACCGAGGACGAGCAGCTGGTCGAGCCGTTCATCAACATCGGCCTGCGCCTCGACGTCGGCGAGGCCGGCATCGTCAAGACCGAGTTCGGCTTCCACATCATCAAGCGCGTCAAGCCCGACTCCCTCAACTCCACCGAGATCCTGTCGCGCACCCCGAACGCCGACAAGGCGAAGATCAAGTACATCCTGCTCGGCTACACCGACGCGCACATCGACGACGAGCGCGGCAAGAAGCGCACGCGCGCCGAGCTCGAGAAGCTGGTCGCCGATACGCTGGCGCGGCTCAAGAAGCCGGGCACCAAGTTCGAGGACGTCATGAAGGAGCTGTCCGAGGACAAGCAGTCGGCGCCCACCGGCATGGCGATCGAGAGCTCGATGCAGGGCCTGCCGTCGATGCTGAAGCTGCTCGGCACGCGCCTCAAGATCGACGAGGTCGGTGCGGTCAAGACGCAGTTCGGCGTGTTCATCATCAAGCGGGTCGATCCGGACGCGCCGCCGGTCGCGCCGGGCGCGGGCTCGGGCTCGGCCGCCGCTCCGTCGGGTGGCAATGGCTCGACCCCGAAGCCGGCTGGCTCCGGTTCGGCCGCGGCCCCGGCCGGCGGTCCCGCCAAGCAGTGATCAGCTCGAGCACGACAGCATCGAGCAGCCCGGCTTGACGCGCGCCCACTCGGGCCGCTTCGCCGCGTAGCGCTCGCGACCCGGCTGTTCGGTGTACGGCCGGCGCAGCACGTCGACGATGTCGGCGAGTTGCTCGCGATCTCCATCCTCGGTCGCGTCGATGACTTCCTGCAGCAGGTAGTTGCGCGGCACGTACAGCGGATTGACCGCGTCCATCCGCGCGCGCCGCTCGTCGTCATCGAGCTTCGCCGCGGCGATCCGGTCGCGATACTGCGCGATCCAGCTCGCGAGCGTCGCGCGATAGATCTTGTCGGGCGTGTCGTAGAAGGCGTCCTCGAGCACGGCGAACGCATCACCCGTCGTCACCTGCGAGAGCCGGCGATAGAACAGCGTCATGTCGACCTCGACGTCGGTCAGCACGCCGCCGAGCGATCGCAGCAGCTCGTCGTCCTGCGCGGCGAAGTCGCGATGTGCATCGAGGCCGAGCTTGCGCAGCATCATGTGCTTGAACAGGACGTCGAACTCCGCGGCATAGCGATCGACGACGTGACCGAGCTGCTTCTGATCGTCGACCAGCGGCGCCAGCGCGCGCGCGAGCTGCGCGAGGTTCCAGTGCGCGATCCGCGGCTGCTGGCCGAACCGGTAACGCTTGCCGGAGGCGTCGGTGATGTTGGGCGTCCAGTCGAGATCGAACGGCTCGATCCACCCGTACGGCCCGTAGTCGATCGTCAGCCCGAGGATCGACATGTTGTCGGTGTTCATCACGCCGTGGACGAAGCCGACGCGCATCCACTCGCAGACCATCCACGCGGTGCGGCGCATCACCTCGGTGAAGAACCCGACGACACATTCATTCGGCGACCGCCGGTCGAGCCACGGGTAGTAGCGATCGATCGTGTAGTCGACGAGCGCGCGCAGCGCCTGGACGTTGTCGCGCGCGGCGTGGATCTCGAAGTTGCCGAACCGGAGGAACGTCGGTGCCACGCGACACGCGATCGCACCTTGCTCGTGTTTCGGATTGCCGTCGTACAGCAGATCCCGGAGCACCTCGTCACCGGTCGCGACCAGCGACAGCGCGTGCGTGGTGGGCACGCCGAGGTGAAACATCGCCTCGCTGCACACCACCTCGCGCAGCGATGATCGCAACACCGCGCGACCGTCCGCGCGCCGGGAGTACGGCGTCGGCCCTGCCCCTTTCAGCTGGACCTCCCACGTCTTGCCTCCCTGCCCCACCACCTCGCCGAGCGTGATCGCGCGACCATCGCCGAGCTGACCGGCCCAGTTACCGAACTGATGACCGCCGTAGCACGCCGAGTACGGCTTCATCCCGTCGACGACGCGATTGCCGGCGAGCACCTCGACGAGATCGGGCGTCGGCTCGAGATCGAGGAGCTCCGCCACCTCGGGGATCAGGATCAGCAACTCCGGCTTGCTGACCGCCGTCGGCGTGACGCGCGAGTAGCACGCATCGACCTGGCGCAGGCGATGGTCATCGCGCGGATCGGCCGGCAGCTCGCGGACGAACCGATCATCGAACGACAGCTGCGAGATCGGGCGCATCGGCCAGACCTTAGCGCAACCGCGAGTACTCGACCTGCGCCGGCAGCGTGACCTCGAGCCAGGCGAGATCGGGCGAGCCATCCTCGAGCTGGAACGGCATGTGCGGCGGCACCGCGAACGCGTCGGTCGAGATCAGCTTTCCCCCGACTCCGTCGCAGGTCACCGTCATCTCGCCGCGCAGCACGAAGCCGAACAGCAGTTCTGCATCGTGCGTGCACGCCGGCGTCGCCGCACGCGTGAGCACGCGCGCACCGGCGAGCCCACCGCTCGCGGTCGCGATCCCGAGCGAGCGAGCCGCGAACGGATCGGGTCCGGCGCGATGCCAGGTGAAGCTCTGGCCGTCGAAGTCGCGGCCCGTCGCCGTCTTCGAGCTCGGCAGCGCGAGCCCGGCATCGGCGTGGGTCTCGTGCAGCGCGGGCGTGGTCACCTCGATCACCTCGAGCGCATCGGAGCTCTCGAGGACGCGGTGGCGAATCCTCGGCGGCTGGACGACGCAATCGCCGGCCTGCATCGTGAACGGCTCGCCCTGATCCTCGTAGACCAGCTTGACCCACCCCTTGTAGCAATAGATCAGCTGGAACTTGATCGCGTGCCAGTGCACGTAATCGGGCACCGGCCCACCGTGTGGGATGCAGATGTGCGACGCGATGAACCGGCCGCCGTGACGATCCGGGATCAGATCGCGGTACTGCATGTCGGCGCGGCCGAGTCGCCACGCATCGGGCTCGTCGCGCACCACCGAGAACTTCGGCTTGTTCGGCGGGATCACCGGCGCGCTTCGCTCGGCGACGAGGTCGATGCGCACGCCACCCGCGATCAGGTGGCCGTCACCGACCAGCCGAGGATCGCGGCAGATCAGGCGAATGCTGCCCGGCGGCTTGCGAGTGTTGGCGACGAGGCGCAGCCGCACACCGAGGCCGGCGATCACCGCGATCTGCGGATCGTCGGCGGGCATGATCATCTCGACCGCGAAGCCGAGCTTGCCGAACACGCGCAGCCCCTCTGGAAGATCGGGACACGACAGCTCGACCTCCGCACCGCGGATGTTGCCTTCAGGCATGTCGGCCGTCACGTTCGAGCGAGCTTACCGTCTGCGCGAGGCCGCGTCTCTGCTAGCGTCCGGACATGCTTCGCCTCACGGTGCTCGCCTCGCTGCTGGTCGGTTGTAGTGCCTGTGGTGATGACGGCGGCGATGACGTGCCGACGGATGCGACGCCGGTGGTCGACATCGACAACGGCTCGTGCGGCGATCAGCTGCGCTTCACCGGCGAGTACGTCGACTGGGACAACGACACCTCGTTCTGCGGCATCAACGAGGCGCTGTTCGAGGTCCAGGGTGGCCAGGGCGCGATGGACAACACCGCACCGAACGGCCGCTTCGACATGTGCATCGACGGCAGCGGCACCACGCTGGTCGACGTCACGCCGACCGCCGATCCATCGCAGTGCACCGTGCCGCCGTCGACGTACTCGCTCTCCGGCATCGCGGTCGCCAACGCGGCGATGCTGAAGGCCGGTGGGTTCTGGAGCGCGCGCAACTTCACCGCCGATCGCCAGGCGATCGGCTTCACGCCGGATCCCGCGAAGGGCCACGTGTTCGTCCACATCGACGGCGGCTCGCGCACGATCGCGATCACCGGCAACCACGGCGAGACCCAGGCGGTCGCCGCCAATGACTGGGCGGCCGGCGATACCGGTCACGAGGTGTTCTTCCCGAACGTCGATGTCGGCATGACCACCGTCAGCGCCACCGGCGGTGCCGTCGTCGGCACCGAGCAGGTGCCGGTCGCGGCGAACAAGATCACGTACGTGTCGCTCAAGGCGCTGTGAGGCGCAGCCTTGCGATCCTGCTCGCACGAGCACCGGTCGACTGGGGCGTGATCACGGATCGCGCGCCATCGCGTCGTCGACGATCCGCTGGATGAACGCGTCGTACTTCAGCCCTGCCTTGCGCGCAGCCTCGGCGGAATCGTGGCCTTCGCTGATGAACGGGTTGGCGTTGGCCTCGATGAACCACAGCTGATCGTCGGGCGCGAGCCGGACATCGATGCGCCCGTAGTCGCGCAACCAGAACGCGCGATAGGCCGCGAGGCACACCTTCGACAGCTCCTCCTTCGCACGCTTCGACATCGGTCGCGCGAACACGTTGCGGATGCCGCGGCGCTCGCGGAATGCGACGTTCCACTTCGCGGTGTGGGTGGCGATCCGGTCCTCCGGCCGCGACGCCGCGGGATCGAACACCATCTCGACGGCCGGCAGCACCTCGACCTTGTCGCCGTTGCCGATCATCGTGGCGTACAGCTCGCGACCCTCGATGTACTCCTCGGCGATCGCCGGGTGCTCGAACTTCTCGTGGACGAACGCGACGCGCTCGGCGAGCGCCCCGATGTCGCGCACGATCGAGGCCCGGGCGATGCCCTCGGAGGCGTCCGCCGCCATCGGCTTGACGATCAACGGGAACCGCAGCGACGTGTTGCTGTCGGGCTTCTCGCCGACCCGGAAGGTCTTGAAACCGGGGACGTTGACGCCGTGGTAGGCGAGGATCTTCTTGCTCATCGCCTTGTTGCGGGTGACGAGCAGCGACAGCGGCGGCGCCCCGGTATAGCGATAGTGCTCGGACTCGAGCAGCGCCGGGATCAGGTAGTCGAGCTCGGAGTTCTCGAGGTAGGCCTCGACGGCGTTGAACACCAGGTCGGGCTTCCAGTCGGCGAGGCGCACGGACATGTCGCGCAGGTCGTCGTAGACCCCGAGGAGCATCACGTCGTGCCCCTGCCGCTGCAACGCGGCCCCGATCTGGTACTCCATCTCGGGCTCGGTCTTGCGCTCGTTCGCGATCTCCTTCGCCATCTGAGCCGCATGCAGCTCTGGCGTCCAGTCAGCGTGCGGCGTGTTGAACACCACGGCGATACGCATCGGACGCCGACCATAACAATCCGTCGCACGCGTCGCACCGTCGCACGGGGCATTCTTCCTCATGTGAATTGAATGGACTCGTGGACCGCCTTGGCTATGTTCCGCGCATGAACCGTCGTTCGTTCCTGGCGTCGTCGGCCGCCTCGGCCGTGCTCGTGATGTTTCGCAACCAGCTGTCGTTCGCGAAGGACCCCGATTGGATGAAGAACCCTCTGCTCGCGCCCTACGCGGGTCCGTACGGCGGTGTACCCCCGTGGGACAAGATCAAGACCGCGAACATCAAGCCCGCCCTGCTCCTGGGCATGGATCTGCACCGCGCCGAGCTGGCCGCGATCGCCGGCAACAAGGAAGCGCCGACGTTCGCGAACACGATCGCCGCCTACGAGGACGCCGGTCGCCCGTTCGCCCGCGCGAACCTGTTGATGAGCACGCTGACCGGCACGATGAACGACAAGGCGATGCAGGCGGTCGAGACGGAGACCGCCCCGATGCTCGCCGCCTACGCCGACGAGGTGGTCCAGAACGAGGCGCTGTTCGCTCGCATCAAGACCGTGTGGGACGGCCGCGCGAGCGCCAGGCTCGAGCCCGACCAGGCGCGCCTGCTCGAGGTCCACTACCGGTCGTTCGCCCGCCGCGGCGCCGCGCTCGGCAAGAAGGAGAAGGCGCGGGTCAAGGAGATCAACGAGAAGCTGGCGTCGCTCTACACCACGTTCCGCCAGAACACGCTCGCCGACGAAGAGTCGCAGATGGTGGTGATCGACAAGGAAGCCGATCTCGCCGGGCTGCCGGTTCAGCTGAAGGCGGCGATGGCCGCCC
>JAEYYY010000522.1 GCA_023430775.1 Pseudomonadota bacterium | reverse complement strand
GTACTGCATGATCAGCGGCGGGGTGGCGCCCGGTGGCATCTGGCGCACGGCGCTCTGCGAGACCGCGGTGACCTGCGCGATCGTCTTGGTGACGTCGGCGCCCGGCTGGAGGTAGATCTTGACGACCACCGTCCCGGTCAAGGTCTGGCTCTCGATGTGATCGATATCGGAGACGATCGTGGTGACGAAGCGCTCGAAGTTGTTGGTGACGCGCTTCTCCATCTCCTTCGGAGACAGACCGCCGTAACGCCAGATCACCGACACCACCGGGATGTCGATGTTCGGGAAGATGTCAGTGGGCGTCTTCTTGATCGAATAGACGCCGCCGATGGCGATCAGCATCGCCATCACGATGAAGGTGTACGGACGACGAAGTGCGGTGCGGATCAACCACATCCGAGGTGCCAGTCTGCCCCGGATCGAGGTCGTGTCGAGCGGCTTCCGGAGGCTAGCCGCGCCGCATTAACACTTCGTCGCACCTACCCGCCCGGATCATCTCCGACCCTTGTAACCCATCATCCCCTGGATCACGCCCTCGCTCGCCTCGGCGATCTCGCCTTCCTCGCGAAGTCGATCCGCGCAGTCGGCACACACCTTCCGGGCCTTGCCCCCGACCTTGACGGTCACGAGCTTCGTCACCTCGTCATTGCACTCGCGGCACTCCGGCATGGCGACCATCGTACCGCGGCCGGCTCACAGCTTCTCGGCTTCCTCGCCGATCTTGATCAAGGTCTGGGCGGACTCGTCGCTCATCCCCGCCTTCGCCATGCACTCGCCCATCCCGGTGAACCGCCGCTCGATCTCCTTGATGTCGGACTCGGTGCCGCGGCGATCCTTGTACTTGTCGAACCACAGCTTGAGGTCCTTCACCAGGGCGTCGGTACAGGCGGCGTCCTTGCACGCACAGGCGCGCTTCTCGAACGCCGCGGCCTGATCCAGCTGGTCCGAGTTGTTGGGCGTACACCCGGCGGCCAGAGCGGCGATGAATAACAAGCGCGTCATGTGTCCTCCTCCGGCCATCGTATCACTCGTGCCTCAGCCGCGGCCGAGGACATTGCGCGCGATCACGACGCGCTGGATCTGCGAGGTGCCCTCGTAGATCTGGAGCAGCTTCGCGTCGCGCATCAGCTTCTCGACCGGGTACTCCTTCGTGTACCCGTAGCCGCCGAAGATCTGCACGGCGTCGGTGGCGCAGCGCATCGCGGCGTCGGCACCGTAGGCCTTCGCGTACGCGCTGGTGATCGCCGACAGGTCGCCCTTGTCGACCTGCCACGCCGCCTTGTGGGTGAGCAGGCGGGTCGATTCGTAGGCGATCGCCATCTCGGCGAGCATGAACTGCACCGCCTGGTGCTGCGCGATCGGCACGCCGAACGTCTTGCGCTCGAGCGCGTACGCGCGGCTCTCCTCGAGCGAGCGCCGGATCACGCCGGCGGCGGTGGCCGCGATCCACGGCCGCGAGCGATCGAACGTCTTCATCGCGATCTTGAAGCCGCCATCCTCGCTGCCGAGCAGCGCGCTCTTCGGGATCTTGACGTCCTCGAAGATGACGTCGGTGGTGTTCGAGGCGCGCTGGCCGAGCTTGTCTTCCTTGCGGCCGGTCTTGACGCCCGGGGTATTGGCGTCGACGACGAAGCAGGCGATGCCCTTGTGCTTCATCGCGGGATCGAACGTGGCGAGCACCGAGTAGAAGCTGGCGACCCCGCCGTTCGTGATCCACCGCTTCTGGCCGTTGATCACGTAGTCGTCGCCGTGGCGGGTGACGCGCGTGCGCATGCCGGCGACGTCGGAGCCGGCATCGGGCTCGCTGCAGCAGTAGGCGCAGAACGAGAACTCCGACGTCAGCCGCGACAGATACTTCTTCTTCTGCTCCTCGGTGCCGGCGATCAGGACCGGTGTGGCGCCGAGCGAGTTGGCGGCCATCGACGTGTTGATGCCGGAGCAGCCGTACGAGACTTCCTCCTGGACCAGGCAGTTATCGAGGCAGCTGCCACCGAGACCGCCGTACGCCTCGGGGATCTCGATGTTCATCAGGCCGGTCTCCCAGGCCTTCTTCAAGAGCTCTCGGGGAAACTCGCCGGTCTCGTCGAAGTGGGCCGCCTTCGGGATGATTTCCTTGCGGGTGAAGTCGCGGGCCGTCTGCGCGAGCGCGTTCTGCTCTTCGGTGAGGCTGAAGTCCATGGCGGCCGGACTCTAGCGCGAGATCAGCGCGAGAGCGGCCCGACGGCGACGAAACGGATCGACAGCCGGCCCGTGGTGTCCTCGATGATCGCGGTGCTGGCCGCCAGGGTCGCGGTCCCGCCGGGCGCGATGTCGAACACGACATCCGCGTACGGATCGCCGCCGCCGACGCCCTCGATCAGAAACTGCGGGTGCTCGACGTGGGCGCCCGTGTCGCCGCCGGCGATCTGGATGTGGTCGAACATCAGGCCGGTCGCCAGCAACCTGACGATGAACGCCATCTCGATCGACACGTCGGGCGTGTCGATCGGCACCCGGTTGACGGGACAATTCGGATCGCCCGGCTCGCCCGAGACACAGATCTGCGGCTGGAACCGCGGCGTCTCGAACGGGTCGCCCGCCACGACTCCGTCGGGATCGGGCGGGCTCTGGCCACCACCACATCCGATCGCGACGACGACGAGCAGGCGCCTCATATGCCCACCGTAGCCGGCCGGGCAACGCGACGACAAGCTCGTCACGAACCGGGGTACGCTGGTGTGGCGTGGCCGAGCTGTTCGGATCGTGGAGTCTGTCGTCGCTGATCGCCGTCGGTGGTCTCGGCGAGGTCTGGCGTGCGACGTCGATCGAGCCTCGCTTCGAGGGCATCGCCGCGGCGGTCAAGCGCCTCCACACCCACCTCGCCCGCAACGACGAGGCCCGCGAGATGTTCGCCACCGAGCAGATGCTGGCGATGAGCCTGCCGCGCCACCCCGGCGTCCAGCGCGGCCTCGAGCCCGGCGTGGTCGACGGCCGGCCGTTCATCGCGTTCGAGCTCGCCCCGGGTGAGGATCTGCGCCGGATCGTCGCGCCACCGGCCAGCCGCGACGACGCCGCGCCGGCCGCGGTGACCTTGCCGAAGGACCGCGCGCTCGCGATCGTGCGCGACGCCTGCGATGCCGCGCATCACCTCCACACCCACGGCTGGGTCCACGGCGATGTCTGTCCCGGCAACCTGATCGTCGACGGCGATCGCGCGATCCTGATCGATCTCGGCGTCGCCAAGAAGCTCGGCCAGGCCGGCACGGTGCGCGGGACCCACGCGTACATGGCGCCGGAGCAGGTGCGCGGCGAGGCGTGGACCGCGGCGACCGACGTGTTCGCGCTCGGCGTCGTGCTGTGGGAGCTGGTCGCCGGCAAGCGGCTGTTTCATCGCGGCCCACCCTGGTTGACGATGGCGGCCGTGGTCGAGGAGGCCGCACCGGCGCTCGCCGATCCGGTGCTCGATGCGATCGTGCAGGCCGCGCTGGTCAAGGACCCCGCGCAGCGCATTCCCAGCGCGCGCGAGCTCGCGACGCGGCTGTCCAATTGATCACGGAGCGGGAGGTGCGCCCGAAGCGGGAAGCGTGCCTCGATCTGGTCGGTCAGCGTAAGATGACAACGTGCGCGCGGCGCTGATCGCTCTTGGCCTGATCGCCTGCGGGCGGATCGACTTCGATCCGCAGGAGGAGCAGCCCGTGCCCCCGGCGGCCGAGCTCGCGATCGCGGTCGCGTCGTTCGAGACCACGAGCAACGCGTTCACTCCGATCACGGACGCCACGATGGTGGTGCCGCCGGCAGATCACCGCTGGCTCCTGGTCACCACCGCGACCCTGCAATCGACGTCGCTCGTCGATGTCGCCGCCGAGGTGCGCTACACGGTCGACGGCGTCGAGCGCGGCATCGGCGGCACGCACAACAGCGTCGTCGACCGGCCCGGACCGTTCCAGCACTACGCCGTCCTCGCCGCCAGCG
Source organism: Pseudomonadota bacterium (assembly GCA_023430775.1). Classification (GTDB taxonomy): domain Bacteria; phylum Myxococcota_A; class Polyangia; order Haliangiales; family Haliangiaceae; genus JABFXX01. The sequence goes on along the minus strand of JAEYYY010000522.1, from coordinate 6,423 downwards.
ATGCATCGCAGACGGTCGCCTTCGAGCTCCGCGACGCATCGACCGGGACCGCTCGCATCGAGCAGCTGCGCGCGTACGTGGTGCCACTCGCCGAGGACGCGGTGTTCGAGGCGGTCGACCCGGTCACCACCGTCACCGCCACCACGCTGTCGCCGGCCATCACCTTCACGCCGGCGATGCCGACCGGCGAGTACCTGTTCTTCGCGCTCGCGAACACCAGCGAGGGCACCGGCTCGGACTGCCACACCCGATGGATCGGTGCCTCGGGCACCGCGGTCACCAACGACATGCAGATGCCCCGGCACTCACTGCAGTCGCAGCTCATCATCTGGCGCGAGCAGTTCACCGCCGGGGCAGAGATCGTCCTCGAGGCCAACATCACCTCGAACACCGGCGAGCTGCGCTACGTGCGGCTGCTGGCGATGCCGACCCTCGGCCTGCCCTACACCTATTCCGAGCGCACGGCCGCGATCGCGACCACGACGGAGCAGCTGGTCCACGATCTGACGCCATCGTTCGAGGCGGAGCGCTACCTGTGGATCGCGTCCGCACAGGTCGAGCCGGACTGCATGAATGTCGCCGACCCGCCGCCGGACGTCCAGGTGGTGTTCGACGGGGACGGCGTCACGCCCTCGACGATCGCGCACATCGTCGACAACTGCGCGTATCAGACGACGTTCGGCGTCGTCGAGGTGCTCGCTGACAGGCCGGGGACGCTGGCAACCTCGATCCGCTCCGGCAACGGACGCGGCGTGCGCGCCAATGGCTCGCAGATCGTGTTGCTCGGTCTCTAGGACCGCTTGCCCTTGGACTTCTTCGCCGGCCCGGGCTTCTTGTCCTCGGCGGCCGGCTTCTCCTCGGCGATCGCATCCTCGGACTGGCGCTCCGACGTCACCTCGGCCGACTTGGCCTCGGCGGGTGGGCGGTCGTCGACCTTCGCGTCGGCACGCTTCGCGGCCCGGGCGGCGCGCGCGGCTTCGCGCTCCTCCTCGCGCTTGCGCTCGACGTCCATCTGGTTGCGCGCGGCGCGAGCACCGAAGATGAAGCCGAAGAACATCCCGATGATGATCATCCCCGGGATGAAGAAGATGTGCGCGGAGGTCACTTGTCGTCCTTGGTGGCCGCCTCGAGGTCAGCGCGCAGCTTCGCGATCTCGAGCTTCAGGCCCTGCTGCTTGCGCCACATGAAGATCACGAAGCCGGCCGCGACCAGCCACATCGCGATGTAGGCCATCAGCACGTGCTTCTTGTTCTTCGCGACGTCGGCCTGCGAATCGCTGTGATCGCGCAGCGTGCAGATGTCCTTGGTCACCTGCTCGGCGTCGACCTTGTCGTGGAGCTGCAGCTCGGCGGTCTTGATGATGCGATCCGCGAACGCGGGGTCGGCGTTCATCGCCTCGACGCACGCCTTGCGAGCCTCGGGGTTGGGCTCGGCCGAGCCCGGATCGGGCGCCGGTGCCGGCGCGGAGCCAGAGCCTGCCGCCGGAGCATCGGCCGCTGCCGAACCGGAGCCGGCGGCGTCGGGGGCTGCCGAACCGGAGCCGGCGGGTGCCGCCGAGCCCGAGCCGGCGGCAGAGCCGGAGCCAGAGCCGGGCTGCGCGAGCGCCGGCGAGGTCATCGCCAGCACGAGGATGCAGAGGATCGTCTTCATCATTCGAGCACTCCGGTATCCAAAGCCTTCTCGCGCAGCTCGCGCACCTCGCGATCCATCCGCGCGCCTTGCACGCGCGTGATCGTCAGCGCGAGGAACCAGCACAGAAACGTCGCCATGCTCGACCAGAAAGCGGGGCGCATGTCGGCGTTGATCGTGGCGACCGTGCCCTCCGAGCCAGCCTGCGGATGGTTATCGCCGGCGCCGACCATGGTGTAGATGAACGGCACGCCGATCATCGCGAACACGGCCATGCCCGCCGCGATCCGCTCGCCGCTGGCGCCCGCGAACCGGCGCACCAGCAGATAGCCGACGAGCGTCATCCACAGCAGCAGCGACATGGTCAATCGCTTCTCCCAGATCCACCAGTGACCCCATGCGGCCTTCGCCCAGATCGAGCCGGTGAGCAGCGTGACCGCGCCGAACACGACGGCGACCTGGACGGCCGACAGCGCGACGTCGTCCCACTTGAGGTTGCGCTTGATCAGGTAGCCGATCGAGGCCACGCCGGCGACGCCGACGGCGATGAACAGCATGATCGCGTGGGGCACGTGCCAGAAGAAGATCTTCTGGTTAAAGAACAGCGAGCCCGATCCGGTGGCCATCACGAGGTGCCGATCGCTCGGCTGCCACGAGTACTGGAGTGGCGTATCCGTGAAGATCAGCCAGAACGAGTAGGCGAAGCCGATCGCACCGAGGACGGCGAAGAAGGGTGCGAGGTAACGAGTCATTCGATCACCAGGGCCTCGAAGATCCACAGCGACACTACCAAAAACACGGCGTCGTAGATTCCGAGGAAGCCCATCCAAAACCACAACTTCTCGTCATTTCCGGTCAGCGTGGCCGCGGTGATCGACGTCCCCGCCATGAACAGCGGGATCAGGAGGGGGTAGATGACCACGGGCAAGAGGACGTCGCGCGACCGCACCTTGAGCAGCGCCGCGGAGAACACCGAGCCGATGAAGGCGAAGCCGATCGAGCCGAGCAGGAGCGAGAGCAGCAGGATGCCGGGCTCGTCGAACAGCTTGGCATCGAGGAGCAGCGACAGGATCGGGGTGACGATCAGCGCGACGGCGAGCACCAGCACGGTGATCGCGAACGACTTGCCGAGAAACACCGAGAGCCGCGGGATCGGGGCAAGGAGCAGCGCGCGCATGGTGTCGTTCTCGCGCTCGCGATCGAAGGCGCGCGACATGCCGATGGTGCCGGCGAACGCGATCGACACCCACAGCATGCCGGGGACCGCGACCTTGACCATGTCGGCGTTCGACGGGAACACGAACGAGTAGACGACGGCGAGCATGCCGCCGAAGAACGCCATCGTCGTGAAGATCTCCTTGCTGCGGAGCTCGATCCGCAGATCCTTCATCGCGATGCGCGCGGCGTGAGACAGCGTCGACACTAGGTCTGCCCTCGAAGGCGTGCACGCGTGCGGCTGTCGGTGTGGCGTTCCATCAGTTCGCGTGCCGGTGGTAGATGTCCTTCAACTGCTCGTAGTCGTACGCGCCGCGCTCCTCGAACACCAGCTTCCCCTGCCGCAAGATCGCGACGTGATCGGTCTTGCCGGCGATCGCCTCGAGGTCGTGGGTCACCACGACGACGATCGCCCCGGCATCGCGCAGCGCGGCGATCTCGGCGCCGAAGGCCAGCGCACCACCGCGGTCGAGCCCGGTGAACGGCTCGTCGAGCAGCACGAGCGAGGGCCTGGTCAGGAGCGTGCGCGCGAGCGAGAGCCGCTGCAGTATGCCGCGCGAGTACGTGCGCGCCGTGCGATCGCGCGCGCGCTTGTCGAGGCCGACGCGGTCGAGCATCGCGTCGATCGCGGCCTTGCTGCCGTCGACGCCGTAGAGGCCCGCGAACAGCTCGAGGTTCTCGCGCGCGGTCAGCTCGCCGTAGCACAGCGATGCGTGCGCCAGCAGCCCGATCTCCTTGCGCAGCGCATCGCCGGTGATCTCGCTGTCGCCGGCGCGATAGCGAACCTTGCCGTCGTTCTGCTGGACCAGCGTCGACAGGATGCCGAGCAGCGTGGTCTTGCCGGCGCCGTTGTGACCGAGCAGCGCCGTCATCGCGCCGGCACGGAGCTCGAGAGAGACGTTGATCAGAGCGCGCTCGGTGCCGTAGCGCTTCGCGAGCTTGGTGATCTCGACCGCGCTCAGCCCCACAGCTTTTCGAGCTCGGCGATCAGCTGCTCGCGGCGCCGGTTATCCGCGCCGGACCTCTCGAGCTCGACCAGCTCGTCGAGCAGCGCGTTCTTGCGCGCGAGGTTGACGGTGTCGGGCGTCTTCGCCGCGGTGCTCACGAACGCGAGGGTGATGCCGCCGATGATCATCAGCACCACGAGGATACCGACGAGGCGCGGCGCCCAGATCTTCCAGCCCGGCGGCGACGGCAGCCCGGTGATGGTCATCGCCATCGAGCGATTGCGCGGGATCTTGATGTCGGCGATCCGGAAGTAGACGGAGCCGTCGGTCATCTCGGCCGGCTTGCCCTCGACACCCTCGGGGAGTTGCACCTTCATGCCGGGCGTCTGCCGGATCGCGATCTCGCTACCGACAGTGCCGAGCGGCAGATCGAGCGACCACTGCGCGGTGCCATCGTCCACCGGCAGCGAGAAGCCGGCGACGAACGGCCGCCCGGCGCCCGGCGGCAGCGGCCGCAGGATGCGGAAGCCTTCGCCGGGGACCACCGCGACGTCATTCTGGTTCATGTCGGCGACCACGCCGCCCTTGAAGTGCTTCGGTGCCGGGATCAGCATGCCGTCCTGCGACGCGCGGTACGGGATCCACGAGTTGTTGTCGACGGTCCACTTGCCCGACACCGCGAGCAGCTGGTCCTCGATCATCGCGCGCATCTGGAACTTCACCATCACGCGCGGATAGACGATGACCGCGACGTGGATGCCGGTCTGCTCGGCGGTGAGGAACGGCAGCGAGCGATAGTTGCCCTCGAGCTTGCCGGTCACCGGCGCCTCGGCGTAGAGGACCTGGTTCGGCTTGTACGGCACGTCGAACAGCGCGTGCGGCCGGCCGCCGGCGGCCCAGTGCGCGGTGATGTCGACGGTGCCGCCGGTCTTCGAGGCATCGATCGGATCCGATACGAAGTCGCGACCGAGGATCTTGAACACCGCCCGCACCGGCTTGGCGACCAGCGCCTCGGGGATCTGGAGCTCGACCTTGCCGTCGGCGCCCGTCTTTGCGGCGCCCGCACCGTCGAGACCCTGCGCATCGGCGGCGATCACGCGGACCTCGATATCGCCGAGCGCGGCATCCGCGGCGCCGACGCCACCGTGCACGTAGAACTGCAGCGTGCCCGCGGCGAGCTCCGCCTTGGGATCGAATCTGCTGCCGCCCGACACCGTCGCCGGATCACCGCCCATCGCGGTGCTCGCCTGCTGCGCCACCACCTGGCCGGTCACCGCATCGACAAGCTTCACCGGGATGCCCGGCTCCGCGATGCCCTCGAGGGTGACGCGGACCTTGCCCGCCGGCGTCGGTGTCGCCTGCTGCGTCTGGTACTGGTCGAGGTTCGGCGCGGTCGAGTCGCGGTTCTCGCCCGACAGGATCGCGCGCATGCCCGCGGTGCCATCCATCTGCACCGGCATCGCGTAGAGGCGGTCGACGCCGCTGCCGCGCGGCAGGTTGGCGAGCGCGAAGTAACCGACGTTGCCGGTCATGTCGAGCTTCTTGAACTCGGCGCGGCCCGCCTTGTCGGAGGCCACCTGCTCGACGATCACGCTCTCGTCCGAGGCATAGCCGACGAGGAACACCGGCACGCCGGCCGGTGGCTCCTTCGAGGCCAGATCGTTGTAGGTCAGCCGCACCACGTAGGTGCCGGCCTCGGTGTCGCGATCCTGGCGCGCCTGGCCGCTCATCTTGCGCGGCTCCGGCATGCCCTGCCCTTGCCCGCCCATCATCGGCCCACCACCACCGCCGCCACCACCGCCGCCCATGCCACCCGGGTTGAACGGCTTGGTCGACAGCATGACGCGCGCGCCGCCGGCCGACGGCACCGCGAACGGATCGGAGCTCTGCTCCTTGCCCTCGGCATCCTTGATCTTGGCGACCACCTGCGCACCGGCGGTGAGGCCGGTGAAGTTGGCGCGGCCGCTCGCATCGGTGCGCGCGAGCTGCGGCTGGCCGTTGACGATCAGCGTGACCTCGGTGCCGATCACCGGCGATGCCGGCGACCCCGCAATGACGCGAACGCTGACGCTGCCGGCGGCCATCTGCCCGTCGGGGAGCGGCTTGCCGAGCGCGAACGCTGGTGGTTGAGCCTGCGAGCTCGGCGGTGCGATCGCGATCGCGGAGAGCACCGCGAGAGCAAGGGTTCCAATTCGCGCCCTGATCATGGCGTCTCCTTCGCGACTGCGTGCACGGGGATGGCGTGTTCCAGAGGGGCCGCCAAGGCGCCATGCCGCCAAGGGTTGGTCGATCCCATCGCGAGCTCGTGGCGAGAGCGCGCTGGAGCACGACGCACGGGAGCGTTTGGACGTGTAGACCGTAGGCCGTGTAGGCGGTGTTCCAGAGGGGCCGCCAAGGCGCCATGCCGCCAAGGGTTGATCGATCCCATCGCGAGCTCGTGGCGAGAGCGCGCTGGAGCACGGCGCGCTGGAGCACGACGTACGGGAGCGTGTGGACGTGTTGACCGTAGGCCGTGTTCCAGAGGGGCCGCCAAGGCGCCATGCCGCCAAGGGTTGGTCGATCCCATCGCGAGCTCGTGGCGAGAGCGCGCTGGAGCACGGCGCGCTGGAGCACGACGCACCGGAGCGTGTGG
>JAEYYY010000472.1 GCA_023430775.1 Pseudomonadota bacterium | reverse complement strand
ATCGCCTGCGTCGCCGCGACGCGCACCTCCGGCGGGCCGTTGCCCAGCGCGTAGTCCAGCAGCACCCGCGCTTCGTCCTCGGCGAGGTCGGAGAGCTGGTTGACGATCTCCATCTTCACCTTGACGGCGGCCTTGCCGTCGCGGAGCTGAGCCTCGTAGCCGTCGAGCAGCCCACCGAAGCTCACCGGCGTGCCGTGCACCTCGGCATCACCGTCGAGCACGAGCGCGCAGACCTTGCGATTCGTGCCGGCGACCCACAGCCGTCCGATCGCCTTGTCGACCTTCGGAACCGGCCCGGCAGCAAGCGCGAGCGCGGTCGCCGGTCCGATCCCGAGCTCGATCGTCTTCGGTCGCCGCGCGCCGTCGAGGTACCAGCACTTGAGCGCGCCGTCCTCGCCGACCGAGAACATCCGGCGCGGTTGCTCGCGCCCGGCATCGTCGACGATCGCCGGCGCCAGCACGACGCCGCGCACCGCGGCCTCGTGACCGTGATCGCCCGAGCGATCCACGGCCTCGACATCACCGACCACGAAGCACACGCGGATCGATCCATCACCGCACCCTACGACCGCGCGGCCATCGCCGACGCAGGCGATGGCACGAACGCCGCCGTCGCCGCCCGGCGCGATCGCGCGCACGCTGGTGTCCTTGAGGATTCGTAGCTGACCATCCGCGCCACCGCACACCCACAGCCCGGCCGGATCCGCTGCGATCGCCTGGATCGGACCATCGGAGACGGCGTGCCTGGCCACGCTCGACAACCTCGGGCTGCCGCTCTGGATCGCGAGCGCGACGACGTGGATCGCACCATCCGCCGTGCCCGCGACGACCGTCCCGCTGTCACCGCGCGCCACCGCAGCGTCGACGGCGATCGCCCGGATCGAACCACCGAGCGACAGCTCGGCGAGCTTGCGCTTGCCGGTGACGTCGTAGGCCGACAGCGTGGCGTCATCACCACCGGCGAGCAGCAGCTCGTCGCCCGCCCACGCGAGCGCGAACACCGGGCTCGTCGCGTCGAGCGACCATGCGGCGCCCTTGTCCTCGAGCAGCGACACCGGCATCACGTGCACGCGCGACGTCAGCACCGCGGCCGCATCCCGCTTGCCGGCCACCGCGACGACCTCGCGGCCGACCGCGATCGCCTCGAGGCGCTCGATCCACGGCCCGGTCTTCACGACCGCAGCTCCGCGTGGCGCGCGCGCAGCTGCGTCAGCGCCTGGATGCTCGCCTGCCACTCGCCCTTCGCCGTCGATTCCGCGAACTCGCCGAACACCGGCGCGATCGCCTGCGCGAGCTCGAGATCGTCGAGCGCGACATCGCGCAGCGCCTCGATGATTCGCCGCTTCGCGACGCTCGCCGGCAGTGCACGCTCGGGCTCGGGCCCCGCGGAGATCGAGTCGCGCTGCGACACGCGGCCCGGCGGCAGGCCGAACAGCACGACGCGCACGAACTGCCGCAGCGCGGCCAGATCCGCGAACCGCTCGGTGCCGATCGCCGCGCCGACGTCCTTCCGCGGCTTGTAGTCGGCCGGCCACGGCTTCGGGCGATGGCGATCCCAGAACAGCCGCACCGCGAACAGCCGGACGTCGCGCTCCGTCGAGTCCATCAGCCAGGCGAGCCGTTCGGCGCCGCCGATCTGATCGTACAGCCGGCGGATCAAGGTGAGCGCCACCTCGCGCGCCGGCTTGTGCGCGCTCTCGGCAAGCCGGAACAGCTTGCCGCCGTCGAGCCACGCCGCCGGCACCTTGGGCACGTCCGCTTCCTCGAGCACGCCGAGGAGCCGCGCGCCGCCGAACGTCCGCGCCTCGGAGTGCTTGCTGCCCGCCAGCTCGTACACCAGATCCTTGTCGTCCCAGCGCACCAGCTCCTCGCTGGCGATCGCGATCGCGAACCGCCGGACGTCGACGCGATCGTCGTCGAGCAGCGGCCGCACCGTCGCCAGCGCGTAGGCATCGTGCGCGAGCCGCGGCACGATTCCCAGTGACCGCGCCTCCGGCAGCCGCTTCCCGATCTCGGGGTGATGCGCCTTGAGATAGGTCTGCGCGAACGTCCGTACCGTCTCCTGCTTCGCCTTGGTCGCGAGCTCCCACAGCCGGGCCACGCCGGTCGCGCGATCACCATTCTCCGCGAAGTCCTGCGGCTCGAAGCTCTCGAGCAGCATGCGCTGCGCGAACTGCGCGAGGTCGTTCTCCGACGAGCGCGCGAGCTCGAGCAGCCAGGCCATGCCGACGCGCGACGGTGCGACGCGCCGGCGATCCGCGAGCAGCCGCAGCGCCGTGCCGCGCAGCCGCGGCTTGGCCACCAGCGTCTTCAGCCACTCGACGTCGAGGTCGGCGCCCGACAGCATCCCGGCATCGAGCCAGCGCGCGATCACGTCGGTGCGATTGCGATCCTCGAACGACCTCTTGATCCAGTCGATGCCGATGTCACGCGCGGGGCGCTTCGCGAGCTCCGCGAACGCGCTCTGCACGATCGTGCGCGTCTGCCAGTTGTTCGGCGAGAACCGCGGATCGTCGAGCAGCGCGGTGAAGTGCGAGGCCGGGATGGCGACGCGCGCATCGTTGTAGAACTTGATCAGCAGGTTGTAGGCGTCGCTGCCGCGCGCCGCCGTGGCGACGAACGCTTCGGCGGTCACGGCCGACGGCTGGAACGTCGCCAGCTTGGTGGCCGCCCACGGCGCGGCCGCCTGGCCGAGCAGCTGGAGCAGCACGCCGATGCCGAGCTGCTGTGGCGTCAGGCTCTCGAGGCGCGCCGCCGCGAACTTGCCGACCTCGGGTGCACTCTGCGTGACCAGCTCGACGAGGAGCTCGATCGACAGGTCCGGCGCGTGGGCCGCCGCGTACTCGAGCGCATACGCGCGCGCGTCGCTCGACGGCGAGCGCAGGAAGCCGATCACGACCTCGTGCAAGCCGAGCCCGCGCAGCTTGCTCTGGTGGAGCTCCGGGCTCTCGCGCAGCAGCGAGACCACGAACGCGTGGATCGCGGCGACGTTGCGCCGGCCGAGTCGCGCCAGCCACGCCGGCTCGACGGCGCGCAGCGACAGCGCGTGATCGGCGCGCAGCGACTTGATCGCGAAGTCGCACACCAGATCGTTCTCGGCCGCCTCGAGCAGCCGCAACAGTGGAGCCGGCGACGCCTTCCACGCATCGGGGTAGGCGCGCTTCGAGAGATCCGGCGGACCGAACGACGCGCTGCTACGCGCGTAGCGCAGCTGGCCGTGCCCCCAGATGTGCGCGGCGACCCACGACGGCGAGTACGCGGTGTAGCTCGCCGGATAGTGGCGAAGCACCTCGACGGCGAACGCCGGATACGCGTCGGGCGAGGCGCGACCGAGCAGCCGCAGATAGCGCCAGGCGCGCCGCCGCAGATAGATGATCGTGCCGATCCCGATCTCGGTGTTGACGTACGGCAGCGTCGTCATCGCGTCGAAGCGATACGCGAGCACACCGAACATCGCGGCGTCGTGACGGAGCTCGGCGAGCTTGTAGATCGCCTTCGCCGCCTTCCACACGCCCCACTTCATCCGGCCGCGCGTGAACACGTGAGCGAGCGCCGCGCGCCCCGCCGGATCGCCCTCTTCATAGAGCGCGATCAACATCGCGCCCAGCCTCAGGCGCGGCGGGGCGAACGGCGAGCTCTCCGCGCTCGCGAACAGATCGAGCCGGGTCAGCTTCTTCTCGGTGGCGTTCTTGTTCTGCCACTCGTTGCCCTGGAACCCCTGCCTGAGCCGGTGGACCGTGAATGCGCCCGCAGGCACCACGACCTCGGCCTCGGCATCCTCGGCATCGGCCGCGGCCTCGCCATCGGCCGCCGTCCACAGATCGTCGCGACCGGCGAGAGGCAACTCGCTGTGACCCGGGGCCGGATCGTCTTGCTCGAGGTAGCGCACGAGCAGCTCGCCGAGCTTCGGATCGCGGATCGCGATCGCGCGCTCGAGATCAGCGAGCGTCACCACACGTGCTTCCACCAAAGCCCGCGCACCTTACTGAAACGCCACGCAAACCTCACTAGGAGATTCGCGGAATCTGCACTCCGGAGCTCCGGGAGGTGCCCCGAAAACGTTACTTGATGACGGCGAGCCGGGGCGATCGCTTCGGCTTGCTGAGCACGCTCGACGCGACCTTGATCGCGGCCTTGGTGGCGAGCTGCATGAAGCGCTGCGCGTTGTCGCTATCGGGGCTGGCGATCGTGATCGGCACGCCGGCGTCGCCGCCGAACCGGATCCGGGTATCGATCGGGATGTCGCCGAAGAACTCGGTGCCGACCTCCTGCGCGAGCCGCTTGCCGCCGCCGTGCGAGAAGATCTCGTCGGTGTGGCCGCACGCCGGGCACTTGTACCAGCTCATGTTCTCGACGATGCCGAGGATCGGAATCTCGACCTTCTCGAACATCGCGATGCCCTTGACGACGTCGATGATCGACACCTCCTGCGGTGTGGTCACCATCACCGCGCCGGAGATCGGGATCAGCTGCGAGAGCGAGAGCTGGACGTCGCCGGTGCCGGGCGGCAGATCGCAGACCAGGTAATCGAGGTCGCCCCACTCGACGTCGCCGAGGAACTGCTGGAGCAGGCGATGCACCATCGGCCCGCGCCACACCACCGCCTCGTCCTTGTCGACGAAGAAGCCGACCGAGATCACGTGGAGGCCGTGGATGATCGCCGGGATGATCTTCGAGTCCTTGTTCGCCGACGGTTGCACCTCGGGCGAACCGAGCATGGTGGGCACCGACGGCCCGAACACGTCGGCGTCGAGCAGCCCGACCTTCGCGCCGTGGCGCTGCAGCGCGATCGCGAGGTTGACCGCGACCGTCGACTTGCCGACGCCGCCTTTGCCGGCGGCGACCGCGATCACGTTCTTCGGGCCCTTGAGCGTCGCCTTGTCGGACGGTGCCGGCAGGAACGCCGTGACCACCTCGGACATCACGGTCACCTTCTTGGCCCCGGCGTCCTTGACGGCCTTCTCGACGCGCGAGATCAGCTCGCGGCGCAGCACCTGCGGATACGCGTGGGTCGGGATGTCGAGCTTGATCAGCGCGTCGTCCCCTTGGACCTCGACGCTGCGCAGGACGCGATAGCTCACGATGTCGTGACCGAGTGCCGGGTCGATGACCTTGGTGAGCGCTTCTTTGACTTTCGCTTCGTCGAGCATGTGTCCTCAGCTCAGATGTCCGAGCTTCGCTTTCTTGACCGCCAGATATGCCGCGCTGTGCTCGCTGGCATCCACCCAGTGGGACTCCTGGGCGTCGACCTTGACGCCCGCCTGTTCGAGCCCCGACAGCTTGGCCGGATTGTTCGTCATCAGCCGGACCGACGTCACTCCCAGGTCGCGCAGGATCCCGGCTGCGAGATCGTACGACCGCATGTCGGCATCGAAGCCGAGCGCGAGGTTGGCGTCGACGGTGTCGTGCCCTTCGTCCTGGAGCTGATAGGCGCGAACCTTGTTGCCGAGGCCGATGCCGCGACCTTCCTGGACCAGATAGACGAGGACGCCGCGACCCTCCTTGGCGATCCGCTCGAGCGCCTGGTCGAGCTGGGCCCGGCAGTCGCAGCGCTGGCTGCCGAGCACCTCGCCGGTGAAGCACGAGCTGTGGACCCGGGTCAGCACGCTGGTGCCGGTGACGTCGCCATAGACCATCGCGACGTGCTCCTCGTCGACGATCCCCAGCGCGGTGGCGCCCTGACCGCCTGACCGGCCGGTCCGATAGATGACGACGCGGAACTCCCCGTTCGGGGTAGGAAGGCGCGCCTCGGAGAACCGCGTGATCACTAGGCCGGGGTGTATACCAGAGTCGTCGTCGTCGTCGACGTTTCGATAGGGTTCAGCTATGGTCAGCCAATGGCGGTACGACCAGTCGTAGTGTGGCCCGATGACCGGCTGAGGCAGCCGTCTATCGAGATCGATGCTGCCGACATCACGAATGACCCGTCGGTGAAGCAGCTCTACGACGACCTGGTCGACTCGATGTACGCCGAAAACGGCCTCGGCATCGCCGCGCTGCAGATCGGCGATGCCCGCCGGATGTTCATCATCGAGCCCAAGCTCGCCGGCAAGACCGACAAGGACCCGCCGGTCGCCTGCATCAACCCCGAGATCACGTGGGTCTCCGAGGAGCAGCAGGATAGCGAAGAGGGCTGTCTGTCGTTCCCCGAGATCTATATCAAGGTGAAGCGCCCACTCCGCGCGCGCGTTCGTGCCACCGGCCTCGATGGCCAGGTCTTCGAGCTCGAGGGCGAGGGCCTGCTCGCCCGCTGCATCCTCCACGAGAACGATCACCTCACCGGCAAGCTGCTGGTCGATTTCGTCGGCCCGCTCAAGCGGCAGATGATCAAGAAGAAGCTCCAGCGCGTGAAGGGCGCCGCCGAAGCCGAAGAAGCCGAAGCCTAAGGGCCCGAGCGGCCTGGCACCGAGGGCCTATGGCCCGAGCAGCACCGAGGGCCTATGGCCCGAGCAGATCACCAGGATCCCCGTACTCGTCGCCGCCGTACTCGTCGCCGCCGAACGCCTTCAGGCTCCACACCAGCTTCTTGATCGCGGTGCCCTGGAGCCCGCGGCGCGCGCGCGCATCGAACGCGTTGCGACACCGCCGATCGAACGTCACGGCGACGTGCTCGCCCTTCTTGAAACACACCAGCTTGCCGCCCCAGCAATCGCAGTCGGTGACGTCGCCCTTGAACGGCGCGCCGACCCGCCACGGCCGGCTCGGCATCGTGACCGTGGGGGTGATGATGTGGACGTTCAGGATCGCGCCGTCGTCGTCGGGGATGATCGAGAACATCGCGGTGTCGTTGTCGAACACCTGATACTCGAGCGACGGGAAGTCCGGATCGCTGCCGACATTGACCGGCACCACGGTGTAGCCGCGCAGCACGGCGCGCAGGGCGACCAGGCTCGCGCGCGTCGACGCCTGGATCGGACCGAGCGCGGTGTCGGTCAGCGCGATGGTGGGCTCGGGTGCCGGCGGCACGATCACCGGCGGCGGCGGCGACCCACACGACACGCTCAGCAGGACCAGCAGGCGCTTCACGCGCGAAGCATGACACGGCCGGCAGTGGCACCGCGACTCGATCTCCGTGTAGCGTGCGCCACGTGACTACCGACTGCGTGTTCGTGCGTGGCCTCGAGTTCGAGGGCAACCACGGCTACACCGCCGCCGAGCGCCGCGGCACCCGGCGGTTCCGCGCCGACATCACCATCGAGGTGCCGCTCGCCGCCGCCGCCGGGTCGGACCGGATCGCCGACACCGTCGACTACTGGAAGGTCAGCGAGATCGTGGTCTCGCTCGGCACCAAGTCGACCTACAAGCTGATCGAGGCGCTCGCAGGCGCGATCGCGAACAAGATCCAGGAGCTCTATCCGCGCGCCGGCGTGATCATCCAGCTCGAGAAGCTCGCGCCTCCCTGCCCCGGCGTACCGGCCGCGTGCGGTGTTCGCCTCGTCCTGCCTCCGCCATGAGCTTCACCTTCACGACACCCGTCCGGTTCGCGGACGTCGATCACGCGGGCATCGTGTACTACCCGCGGTTCTTTCATTTCTTTCACCTCGCGTTCGAGGAGCTGTGGCGAGCGCGCATCGGACCGCGCGCGTACAGCGAGCTGATCGATCGCGACAAGGTCGGCTTTCCCGCGGTGCGCGCCGAGTGCGAGTTCAAGGCGCCGCTGAAGTTCGGCGACAGTGCCGAGATCGAGGTCACGGTGGCCAAGCTCGGCACCAAGTCGATCACGTTCCGCTATCGAATCTTCCGCGCTCCCGAGGGCGAAGCGACGCCCCACATCACGGACGATCACGAACGCGTGCTGTGCGCCGATGGGACGGTCGTGTGCGCGGTCGTCGATCTGGCCCGATTCGTTGCGATGCCAGTTCCCGAGCGCGTGGTGAAGATGCTGTCGGATCTCGTCGTACCGTGAGACTTGCGACACCACGCGAAAAAACTGCCCTGTTCGAGACGACCGGGCTTTACCCTGCCTGGGTACTGGAGTAAGTCCCCCGCATGCTCGAGCGTGACCCCAAGACTCTCGCGCGCCTCCAGACGGTCGTCACGGCGCTGATCGAGCATCGTGTGTCGACGTCGCTGGTCGATGTCGAGCGCGCCCTCGCGAAGTGGCGGGATGGCTCGCACTCCGCCCTCGCCGCTCACGGCGCCGTGCTGCGCCATGCAGCGCGCTGCGAGCGCACCGTCGAGAAGGTCACCGCGGCCGCGGGCGATCGTCCCGAGGGCATCCTGCGCGACGCCGTCGATGCCGGCCTGATGACGTCGGAGGAGTTCGAGCACCTGGTCGGCAAGCCGGCGGCCGACGTGCCGGCGATCGAGTCGCTGCGCGACGAGGACGATGCGTCCGCTCCCGACAAGCGCCGCACGCTCGAGGCGTTGCTCGCGCGCGGCCCGGTGCTCGTCCACGTCGATGCGCGCCGCTCCGAGGTGTCGGTGCCGCCGCGGTTCCGCGCCGATGCTTCGCTCGTGCTGCGGTTCGGGCACAACCTGTCGCCCGCGATCATCGATCTCGCCGTCGACGACACCGCGATCTCCGGCACGCTGACGTTCGGCGGCCAGCCGTTCCGCTGCGTGCTGCCGTGGACCGCGGTTTACGCCGCGATGGTCGAGGGCGAGCAGCGCGGCACCGTGTGGCCGGAAGATGTTCCGGAAGACGTGCTCAGCGGCAGCGGTGCCGACGTTGCCGCGCCGGTGGTCCCCGAGATCCAGGAGGCGCGCACCAAGTCGCGCGGCCACCTGAAGCTCGTCGATTAGACGGCGAACATCCTGCGCGCCTGATCGACGTACGCGAGGCGCTGCGCGAACTGCGCGCGCACCACCAGCGGCTGCAGCTTCAGCTGCTCGGCATGCGTGTTGACGTGATTCGCGTTGCGCCACACGCGGCAACCGCGTCGCTGCATGGCCGCGATCGCCGCCACCAGCTGCGCGATGCGCGCGTCGATATCGAGCTCGCCCTCACTCGCGCACGCCGATGCGACATCGCCCGGCAGGTTCATGCGCGAGATCGCGCGCGCGCCGACGGCCGGCGAGATCTCGTCGAGCGTGGCGAGCACGGTCTCGTCGTCGTAGTGCGGAGCACCCTCGAGGACCATCGCGCCGAGGACGCGCAGCGCGATCGGTCGCCCGATCTCGGACAGCAAGCCGCCGATCAGCGCGCGCTCGCCGCGGCTTCCCGGCAGATCGAGCGCGAGCCGTCCGGCGGTGAAGCCGTTGGCCATGCCCTCGTCGGCGAGCGTCGACCACACGTTGGGGAACAGCGCGATCTCCTCGGGAGAGGCGAGCTGGTAGTAGCTGCGGCCTGCGTGACCGAGCACGATCTCGACGACCTGGAGGATGCCGATCTTCTGCACCGCTGCGCGCAGCGACGTCGCGGGCTCGCCACCGGCGAAGAACGTCGAGTTCGCGATCCGCAGCAGCGCCGACGCGATCGCCGCATCGCGCTGGACGGCGCCGACGATCTGGTTGATGTCGGCATCGGGATCGCGTGCGAGGGCGAGTACCCTGGTCGCCACCGACGGAAACGACGGCGGCGCCGGGGCGTCGTAGGCGCGAGCGAACACCGTCTCGGCGAGCTGCGCGACTCCGTCGGGCAGCGCGGTCGGGATTTCCGGACCGATCTCGACCTGCTCGCGCAGCACATCCATGATCGTCTGCGGAGTCGGCCGCGAGACGACCGGCGCGACCGCCACCGGGTCCCGTGGGACGACGGGAGCACGACGCGGGCGAAACCACGAGAGCACGCGAGCCAGCATGTCGATCGACTCGGCCGGGGGCCGAAAGTCTGTAGGTCACGACAGGCTGGACTCGAGCATGCCGACGAGCGCGCCGAGCTCGTTGCGGTGCGAGATCGGCAGGTTGCCGGCGCGATCACACGCGCTCGCCAGCGCGGTGACATGTGCGCGCGCGAAGCCCGCCTGCGGTGACAGCGGGGTCAGCGCGTCGAGGACCTCGCCGACCTCGTCGAGCGTGCCGCGATCGAGGCGACCGTCGACGAACCCGGCGAGCTCGCGCGTTCGCGAGGCGCGCGTGAACCGGCTCAGCCAGCGCGCGGTGGCGGCGATCTTGCGGAAGTCGAGCTTGTCGGGCGTGTCGTCGGGCGTGTGATAGACGCGCGACCGACCGGCGCTGAGGAACAGGAACGGGATGCGCTGCTCCCAGAACGCCTCGTAGTCCGAGAGCGGCGGGACGATCTCGGCATCGGCCGGCCGGATCACCACGCCGGGCTCGGCACGCTTGAGCGATCGCACGAGCTCGTAGGTGCCGCGGCTGCGCTCGCTGCCGAGCGCGAACAGCGAGCCGCCGATCTCGTCGGGAAAGCTCGCCGGCCCGAACCGGTGACCGACCAGGTCCATGCAGATCATGAAGTCGATCGGATCGCGGTTCGCCTCGACGAACGCGCGCGAGCCCATCGCGCCGGTCAGAAAGTGCGGCGGCTCCTCGCCGTCGAACGCGGCGATGATGACGCCTCGCCCGGTCCGTTCCGCCGCCAGCGCGCGACCGACCGCGACGAGGATCGCGACCGCCGCGGCGTTGTCGTCGGCGCCGCGAAACACGTGACGGCCGATCGTGCCGAGGTGGTCGAAGTGCGCGCCGACCAGCACGTAGCGATCGACGTCGCCGCGGATCTTCGCCAGCACGTTGGCGCCGCCGCAGCCGGGCACCGCCTGCTCGTAGGGGTCGAGGCCGGCGTCGCGAAACGCCTGGACCACGATGCGGCGCGCGGCCTCGCCACCGGGGGTGCCCGGCCGCCGACCCGCACATTCGTCACTGCACAGCTTCTCGATCAGCTCTCGCATGACTTACACCGTAAGCTTATGCTGTAAGTAGTCAAGTGAAGAGTCGTAAGCCCCTTAGTCGCGAGGCGATCATCGACGCCGCGCTCGATCTGCTGGATCGCCACGGCTTCGAGGGGCTGTCGATGCGCAAGGTCGCGACGGTGCTCGGGGTCGAGGCGATGTCGCTCTACAACCACGTCGACGGCAAGGAAGCCCTGCTCGACGGCATCCACGAGCGGATCTTGCTATCGCTCGATGCGCCGCCGACCACCCGCAGCTGGCAGGCGTTCGTTCGCCATCAGGCGCTGGCGCTCCACCGCGCGCTGGTCGCCCATCCGCGGGCGATCCCGCTGTTCGCCACCCGCCCCGCCGCCACGCCGGCCGCGGTCGAGCGCCTCGGCCTGTTCCTCGACATCCTCGAGCGCGCCGGCTTCACCACCACGCAGGCGCTGTCGATCGTCCAGCTGGTGGCGCAGCTCGTCGTCGGTCACGCGATGTGGACCAACAGCGTCGACATCGCGCTCCTCCCCGACGAGCCGCCACCGGGCACCGAGCACCTCGAGCGGGCGCTCGAGAAGTACGACGCCGATCGCGAGCTGACGATGGGCATCGATGCCTTGCTCGTCGGCTTCGCGGCACTCCTCTAGAACGATCGCCGGCGCCGCTGCACGTCACCCACCAGACAGTGCGCGCCGGTAGGCGGCGGATCGAGCGCGTCGACGACGCTCTGCATCCGCAGCAGCGCGTGATCCAGGTCGGGGTTCGCGTACCACTCGGCCACCGCCTTGATGAACCGCGGCATCAGCCATTCCTCGTCGTATTGCTTCGCCTTCAGCAGCAAGCCCTCGCAGATGTTCGCGTGCACCCGGGCCTCGGGCGCGTGCTTGCGAGCGATGTCGCGCACGCGATACGGCAACTCGTCATAGCGCGGATTCGCCACCTCGATCACGCGCTCGCGCAGTCGCGCCACCGCCGATGGCTCGACCATCGACAGCGCCTGCCCGCCGGGCCACATCACCGTCACGAACCGAACGTCGGTCTCGAGCCAGGTCATCACCGTCGGCATGTCGGCGAACGACAGCGCGCACGACGTCAGGCGCAGCACGACCACGCGCGGCCGGGTATCGGTGAGCGAGGCATCGAGCGATGACCCCTTCAGAGCATCCGGCTCGTAGATCACGACGTTCCCTCCGAGCGTGTCGCAGTAGAGGCGGACCAGCTCGATCGAGCTCAGGTGCCCCATCTCGAGCATGACGTTCTGCTCGGCTCGCGCGGCGTCCACCACCTCCTCGCGCGCACGTTCGAGCGCCGCTCCCACCTTCGGCTCCTTGAGATCCTCGTAGCTCTCGATGTCGCGCACGACCACGAACACGGTGTGGCCGGCGCGGATCACCGCCGGAAACGGCGCCCGCATTTCTCGATCGATGCCCCACCGGTCGAGGAACGTGCCGTTGCGGCTGCCGAGATCTTCGACGAACACGAAGCCGTCCCCGATGCGCACGCGGAAGTGCTTGCGGCTGATCCGCTCGTCGGTGGCGCTCGCATGTTCGCGACCGAGCTCGAGCCCCTCGGGCGGGATTCGCAGGGTCTGGGTGCGCGGCTCGAACCCGCTCCAGCACACGACCACCCCGGGCACCATGCCTCAGCTTACCGCGTTGCTCGTCGACTCACTTCGGCGGATCGAACGTGCGATCCGGGACCGCCTTGTCGACCTCGGCCCGTCGCGTCACCAGCGTGGTCTCGAGCTTTTGCGGTCCGCCCCCTGCCACCAGGGTGGCCTTGACGAGGAGCCCGGTGTCCGTCGCGATGTGGTACTCCGCCCTGATCTTGCGATCCGTCAGCACCAGCACGTGGACCTTGCGACCGCGGCTCCTGGTGTCGGGCAGGCGTTCGAGGACCGCCCACGCCTGGGCGGCGTTCTTGCGAATGCTCGCGGCGAGGGTCATCGGATTGGCCGGTTCGAGCGTGGTCGCGTGTTGCTTCGGCGCCTCGCCCTCGACGTACTCGATCACGTTCTTGCTGTCGCCGATCTCGATGGAGGTCTTGTCCGGTGGCATCAGCGGGAACGTGCACTTCGGCCCGCGGCACGCCTGGTTCGTCTTCTGCGTGATCTCGCGACGCATGCGCCAGGTGCCGTTCTTGCGTGCGATCTGGGCGACCACCACGATCCTCGTGATCGACTTCACCGTCGCGTCGGAGACCTCGATCTCGGTGACGTGCTCCGTCTCGAGCGATTTGATCGCCGAGCTCCTGGCGTCGATCCAGTCGAGCAGATCCTTCGCCGTCGGGCCGGGCCGGTCTGCCGCTGCCTGACCCGAGATGGCCAGCACCACGACGACGACCAGGCCGCGCATCATCCGGCGTGTGCCTTCTTGCGCTCGTCGGGATTCTCGTCGAGCCACGCGCGGTGACTCTCCTCGGTGATCTCGACGACGATGTCCTCGCTCGCGAGCTTGCACTGGCAGCCGAGGCGCGACTCGGGACGAACATCGAACGCCTTGTCCATGATGTCGTTCTCCTTGTCGGCGATCTCGCCGAGCGAGTCGTAGCCCTGCTCGACGTAGACGTGACAGGTCGAGCACGCGAGGTTGCCGCCGCACGCGTGACCGACGCGCGCGCCGCACTCCTCGGCGATCTCGAGGATGGTCTGTCCGGGCTTACCCTCGACGGTCAGCGGCTCGCGGACGCCCTGCTTGTGCGGGTTGAGAAACGTCAGCTTCGGCATGCTACTTCGCCTCCCCGCTCGGCCCGGCCATCTTCTTCTCGGCGTCGTCGAGCGACACGCCCTGGAAGCCGGCGGCGATCGCGCGGTTCATGCGCGCCTGTGCGAACGGCTTGGTGGCGAGATCGAGCGCCTCGATCGCGTGGCGGATCGCGAGGTGGTCGGTGCCGGCGATCGCTTCCTCGAGCGTCTTCATCGCGGCCTCGCCGGCCGTCTTGACGTCGTGGCCGACCTCGGGGTCGTCGAACAGCGCGGCATCGGTGGCGAACGCACCGCGCGTGGCCTGCAGGATGCGGTTGGCCTCGACGCGCTCGACCGCCAGGTTGCGCCTCGCGAGATCGTCCTCGGCGTGATCGAACGACTCGATCAACATCTTCTCGACCTCTTCGTCGGACAGCCCGTACGACGGCTTGACCTCGACCTCGGCCGACTTGCCGGTGGTCAGCTCCTTGGCCATCACCTTGAGCAGGCCGTCGGCATCGATCAGGAACGTGATCTCGATGCGCAGCATGCCCGCGATCATCGGCGGCAGCCCGCGCAGCGTGAACCGCGCGAGCGAGCGGCACGCATCGACGGTCTCGCGCTCGCCCTGGACGACGTGGATGTCGAAGCCGGTCTGGTTGTCGGCGTAGGTGGTGAACGTCTGCGTCGCCCCGGCGGGGATCGTGGTGTTGCGATGGATCAGCTTCTCGACGACGCCGCCCATCATCTCGACGCCGAGCGACAGCGGCACGACATCGAGCAGCGTGACGTTCTGCTTGCCGCCGGCGAGCACGTCGGCCTGCACGGCAGCACCGAGCGCGACGACCTGCTCGGGATCGAGATCCGAGAGCGGCGTCTTGCCGAACAGCTCCCCCACGAAGTCGCGCACGACCGGGGATCGCGTGGATCCGCCGACCAGGATCACGCCATCGAGATCCGCGGCCTCGAGCTCGGCATCCTTGAGCACGCGCCGGCACGCCTTGGCGGTGCGCTCGAGCAGCGGCGCCGCGAGCTTGGCCAGCCGCGCGCGCGTCACCGTGGTCCTGAACGTGCCAGCGGCGTTGACGCAGCCGACGCAGCTCGTGCGGTCGGAGTTGAGCTTGCCGACCGCCGACGGAATCGTCTCGCCGCAGATCGTGTGCATGCGATCGGCGTTCGCGGTGATCAGCTCGTGGACGATCGTCATGCCGGGCGAGCCGCCGACGACCTCGGCGCGCGCGTGCGCGGGATTGGTGACCACCAGATGGAACTCGGCGGTCTCCGCGTCGGTCAGCTCGTGCTTGACCCGGCGCGCCTCGCGGATCGCCTGCGCGACCAGACCGCGCGGCGCGATCTCGATCGCACCGTCGGTGAGCTTGTTCGCGATCAGCCGATCGAGGTCGTCACCGCCGAGCGCCGAGTCACCACCCGTCGCCTTGACCTCGAACACGCCGTCGACCAGCTTGAGGATCGAGACATCGA
>JAEYYY010000455.1 GCA_023430775.1 Pseudomonadota bacterium | reverse complement strand
CATCGTCGTCGTCGAGGAGATCGCGAGTGAGGTCGCCTGGTCCGAGCTGACCGCGCGGCTCGCCGAAACGCACGACGCCGTGCTCTCGACGCACGAGTACAGCCCCGGCGATTACCAGAAGCTCGGCGTGCTCTACCGCCGTGGCCTGATCACCGCCGGCGAGCCCACCCTGCTGTTTCCCGGCAACCAGCTCGCTTTCCCTCGCCCACCGCTCTCGCTACCGATCACCGTCGACGGCACCACCATCGAGCTGGTCGGCGTGCACCTCAAGGCCGGCGTCGAGATCGAGAATGCCGAGCGCCGCGAAGCCGCGATCCAGGCGCTCGATGCTCGCTTCCGCGCCCAGGTCGATGGCGGCGGCGAATCCGAGATCGTGCTGCTCGGCGACTACAACCAGACCATCACCGACGCGTTCGGTCAGTCGATCCTCGCGCCGCTGCTCACCGCGCCGGACCGGTACACGGTTCGCACCGCCCCCATGGCAACGGCGGGTGGCAAGACGTACCTCGGCTTCGGCGGCAGCTTCATCGATCACATCACCACCACCGCCGCGCTCGATGCGCGATGGACCGACGCCACCGTCGAGGTGATCGACCCGCGCAGCGCGCTGACCGGCTATCGCGATCGGGTCAGCGACCATCTGCCGGTCGTGCTCGTCGCGCCGCGCTGATCACCGCCGGGTGTTCGAGATTCTGGCGGGCGTCGAAGACCTACCACCTGGCAATGGTCCAACCGCGCGAGATCTGCGGAGCGCTGACCTGGCAAACCACGTGCTTTGCTCGGGCCGGATGACGAAGCCTGGATTGTGGTTGGCGATCTTCGCCTCTGCCTGTGTCGCCAACACCACGGATCCGCAGGCCCCGACAAACCCGCCGCCCGACCCGGTCACGTTCGGGACGCTCCCGGTGTGCCGGGACCGCCCCTTCACGCCGGCGCCGACGGAGGACTGGCGGCACTCGATCCAGACCCCGATCATCACCGCCGCCGGCGCCGCGAATCACATGGGCCGCGACCTGATCGCGAAGACATCGAGCGTCACACTGAACGCGAAGTTCACCTACGGCGCGATCAGCAAGGATCTCGAGGACGAGGACGTTCGAGTGTTCCTCGACGATTGCACCGGCTGGATCGACCTCGGCGACTTCACGACGGACTCCGACGGCCAGATCCACGCCACGCTCACGCGTACGCTGCCGATGGGTGTCTACGACGTCATGTTCCAGGTGCTCGGCGACGCCAGCACGACCCGCGCCTCGCTGTGGGTTCTCCCGGCCGGCACCAAGCTCGTCGTCACCGACATCGACGGCACGTTGACCTCGAGCGATAGCCAGCTGTTCAAGCAGATCCTCGACGGCTCGCACGTTCCGGTCGCCTATCCCGACGCGGTGACCTTGACCCGAGCGCACGTCGCTCGCGGCTACATCCCGGTCTATCTCACCGGTCGCCCCGACTGGCTCGCCGGCAAGACGCGCGGCTGGCTCTCGCAGCTCGGCTTCGCACCGGGCCCGCTGCGCGTCACCGATTCGAACAAGCAGATCCTGCCCACCGAGGGCAGCGTCGGCGACTTCAAGAAGGCCGTGCTGACGAAGCTGATGCAGGACTACGAGATCGTGTTCGCCTACGGCAACGCGAGCACCGATATCTACGCGTACCTCGGCGCCGGCCTCGATCCCGCGAACGTGTGGATCATCGGCAAGCACGGCGGCGAGCAGGCCACCAACGATGCGGGAAGCGCGTGGACCGATCGCGTCGCCGAGGTCGAGACGCTGCCGATGGCGCAGCAGCCGTTCTAGACGCGCAGCTCGCGCAGCAGCGCCATCACGACATCGTCGGCCGGGATCGGTGCACCGCCATCGAGCAGCGCGCGGATCACCGCGACGTGACCCTTGATCGCCGGCCAGATCAGCAGCGACGGGTGCTTCTTGTGCTTCGGCGCCTTCGCGAGCCCGCCCTCGAGCAGGCGCTGCCAGGTCTCGGGCGCCTTCAGCAGCAGCGGCTCGCCGATCTGCACGATCTTGAACTTCCAGCCGTGCTTGCGATCGTCGCGCACCAGCCCCGAGGCCTGGTTGATCGCGACCGGCCAGATCCGATCGACGTGCAGGTAGCGCGCGTTCCTGGTGGTCAGCATCGCGTACGCCAGATCGTTCGGCTCGTACGCGCGCACCTCGTTCGGCTTGGGATTCTCGAACAGCCCGCTGCGCACCTTGTGGCCGCCGACCAGCTCGTCGGGCTCGGTCAGCAGATAGAGCGGCAGCCGCGAGCTGAACTTGGGCACGCGCGGCGTCGGCAGCGTGATCGCCTTGCTGCGCGAAGCCGGTGTCGGCGACTTCGCGCGCGGCTTGTCGACCTCGACCTTCGGCCTGGAACGCGGCTTCGGAGCGGGTGCCTCGACCTTGGCCTTCGGCCGCTTTGGCTCGACGATCTCGACGATCGTCGTCGGCGTCTTCGGCTTCGACCGCCTGGGCTCGATCACGTGGACCACCGTCGTCGAGGACTTGCTCGACGGCTTGATGACGCGCGCTGGCTTGACTCTCACCCGCGCTGAGCGGCGCGATCGGCGTTGAGTGCCGCGAGCGCACGCGTGTTGAGATTCTCGGCCGTCTCGTCGCCCGCCTCGACGATGCCCCACGCTGCGGTGAGGGTGCCGTCGAACATCCGCGCTTCCTTGATGTGCGCGCTGCAGCGATCCGCGACGATCTTCGCGCCGGCGGTGCTGGTGCCCGGCATCACGATCGCGAAGTCATCGGCGGCGATGCGGAACCCGGCATCGATCGCACGTGTGTTCTTCTGGAGGATCCGCGCGACCTCGCGCAGCGCCTCGTCACCGGCGGCCTGGCCGAGCCGATCGACGGCCGCCTCGATGCCATCGAGATCGAGCACCGCGAGCGAGAACGAGTGGCCGTACCGCTTGTTGCGCGTCAGCTCGGCTTCGATGCGGTCATCGAACGCGCGGCGGTTGCCGAGCCCGGTGAGGGCATCGGTGGTGACGTCGTAGCGCGGGCGCGGATACGTGTATGCGCGGTGCAGCGCGATCGCGATGATCGACGACAGCAAGCGCAGCGTCTCGATGTCCTCGTCGGAGAACGCCTTCGGCTTGGTCGAGAACACCTCGAGCACGCCGACGGCGCTCTCGCCGTAGAGCAGCGGCACGCACGCGAGCGACGCGGCGCCGGTGCGCGATTTGGTGTCGGGATCGACGCGATCGTCGGCGGCGACGTCATCGACGCGAATCGCATTGCGATCGGCGACGCAGCGACCGGGGATCGATGCCGAGCGCGAGATCCGGGTGCCGAGCGCGATGCCGCTCGGGCGCGTGACCGCGCGATAGACGATCTCCTCGCCTTCCTGGATCGCCACGATCGCCGAGCTCGCGCCCGTCAATGCGCCGGCGCGATCGGCGACGATGCCCATCACTTCATCGGCATTCATGCCGGCGGCGGCGATGGCGTTTTGGAGCTCGATGATCGACAGCATCCTCTCGGGGCTGGGCGTCGCTGTCGGCATCGATCGCATCATATACACAGAAGCCCGCCGGGGATCCGGGCGGGCCACGAGATCTGCGCTAACGCGGTTCAGGCGTTGCGCGGCTGGATCTGACTCGAAACCGTGAGCTGGCTCGCCCGGTTGCGGGTCTCGATCTGGATCTCGACTGCCTCGGCGTCGATCTTGACGTACTTGGCGATCACGGCCGCGATCTCCTGGCGCATCTCCTGGAGACGTCCGCCTTCGAGGCCGCTGCGATCATGGGCGAGGACGAGATGCAGGCGACCCTTGGCCACCTCGCTGCTCTTCCGACCGGTCAGGAAATTCTTGATGCCATTCCACATCGGTTGTGACCTCACGCCGGGGTTGCCGACAGCCCGAGCGCGCGCCCGAGCCGGGTGAAGAAGCCGACCGACGCCCGGTCCTCGACCTCGAGGCCCGCCAGCTTCTTGGCGATCCGCTGCAGCTCCTTCGCCGCGAGCGACTTGCCCTGGAGCACGGCCGGCTCACCTTTGTTCGTGGTCGCCACGATCTGATCGTCGAGCGGGATCGCGCCGAGCAACTCGAGCGCGAGGATCTCGATCACGTCCGATTGCGACAGCATGTCACCGCGCTTCACGAGGTGTGGAGAGATCCGGTTGACGACCAGTCGAGCGGGTACCTCGGCCGCGGCGAGGAGTCCGACGACACGATCGGCGTCGCGGATCGAGGATACCTCCGGGGTCGCGACCACGATCGCCTCGTCGGCGCCCGCGATCGCGTTCTTGAAACCTTGCTCGATGCCGGCAGGGCAATCGATCAACACGAAGTCGTGCGTGTGCTTGAGCTCGAACACCAGGCTGCGCATCTCTTCCGGCGTGACGGCGTCCTTGTCGTCGGTCTGCGACGCCGGCAGCATCCACAGGTTGTCCATCCGCCGATCCTTGATCAGCGCCTTCTGGGCGGTGCACTTGCCTTTGATGACGTCGACGAGGTGATAGACGATGCGGTTCTCGAGGCCCATCACGACATCGAGGTTGCGGAGTCCGATGTCTGCATCGACCAGAACCACCGAGTGCCCGAGCTGCGCGAGCGCGGTACCGAGGTTGGCGGTGGCTGTGGTCTTACCCACGCCTCCTTTGCCTGACGTGACGACGATTGCGCGACCCATGATGACTCCTGTTTAGAGAGATGCAGCCAGGCCCGCGGGCAGCCTGCCGTTGTAACGCTCGACGACGATCGAACCGTTGGTGACGTACGCGATCTCCGGAATCGCAGCTGCTTGATCGTCGCTCGCACGAGCGACCATTCGACCAATGCGCAGCTGCTGCGGCTGGAGATGCAGGGAAACGATGAAGCCGACGTCGGTGCCGATGCCGGCATGCGCGAGCCCGCGCAACCGACCGAGCACGACGATGTTGCCGGCGGCGCGAATCTCGGCGCCCGGGTTGACGTCGCCGAAGATGATGACGTGCCCGCGGTGATCGAGGATCACGCCCGAGCGCACCGGGCCGACGACGATCCGCGTCTCCGGCTCGATCTCGATCTCGGGCTCGTCATCCGGCGACAGCGCCAGCTCGAGCTGATCCCGGGCGGGCGGCGCCGGCTTCTCGGCGGGCACCGACACCGTGTGGACGACCGGCTTGATCAGCGTCATGTCGCCGAGCGGCAGCGTCGGCTGCGGCGGCTGACCGGCCGGCGGCGAGACGGTGAGGTTCTTGCGCGCCGAGGCCAGCGCATCCTCGAACGCGACGGTCCCGAACGCCGGCGCCAGCACCATGGCCGTCGCCATCACCACCGAGTTCGGCGGCGCGGGGAGCATCTGCGTCGGCACGTCCTCGAACTCTTCGGCGCCCTGTCGATAGGCCCCGCCCTGCGCGGTCGGGACATCGTCGAAGCCGCCGGAGCCGATCGCGAGCGCCTGCGGCGGCTGCGGGACGGCATCCATGGTGGACTTCGGCTTGCGATCGGCCTTCGCGGCACCGATCTCGACGATCGTCAGCTCGAACTGCCGCGCGATCTCCTCGAGCTTGCCGAGGCTACCGGTGGGGAGCGGGCCGTCCTCGACCCGGATCCGCACGTCGCTACCCTTGAAGAAGGTGGGCGCCTCCGCGAGCCGCGTGTTGATCGCGGCGACGATCGCATCGAGCCCCGCCGGGGCGTCGACCACGATCTCGAGACCGCGTGCACTGCCGCGCAGGATCGCTGCCGGCTTGTCGGTGCGTTGCGCACCTTCGAGACCAGTCGTCTCGTCGGAAATCTCCATCGCCGTGGACCCCGCGCTCATGGCTTATAAAAGCCCTACGGCTCGCTCGCGACGCGGGCAACTTTTCGGCGAATCGCGTGAAGATTTCGCGAAGGGAGATCTCGCCTCCTACAATTTTTCCTCGTGAACGATCGCCTCCCCTATGCAGATGTCTCGATCGCGGCGGTGCTCGTCGCCGTCGGGACCGCCCTCGCGGCCTATCCATGGCTCGGGGGTGCTGCCACCTTCTTGATCGCTCTCACGCTCACGGCCGGCGTGCTCGCGATGCTCGCGATGTTCGGGGTCAAGCCCAAGGGCGTGACCTCGGGCCAGATTCCCTGGACCTGATCAGTCGAGCAGGTCGTCGATCGTGGCGGTCAGATCCGAGTCGCCACCGCACGCGGCGAGACAGCACAGGATCCAGCTCCCGACGGCGGGACGGATTACCAAGTCAAAGCCGGGTCGGTGTAAGTTCTTCCACGTGGATAGGTTCGAGCGACTGGCCATCCTGCGCGGCGATTCGGTGAAGGGGCTCCCGGCAACCGCGTGGCAAACCAACCTCGATGACATCGATCGCGATGTCCTGATCCGCGCGCTGATCGAGGCGACGCGCGCGCTGATCCTCGACGAGTGGACGAGTAAACGCGTCGACGATCGCCGTCCTCAACGGGCCCTCGAAGCGACCGAGAAGTGGCTCGAGACCCGCGCCGACGCCGACCTCGACACACTCAAGGAAGCGGCGAAGGAGTGCACCGCGGCCCGCGGCGAGACGCTCGGCACGGATCACCGGATCCCCGAGGCCGCGCGCGCCTGTGCGTGGGCGGTCACCGCGAAGGACAAGGCGGATCTGTGGGATGGCCTGGTCGCGATCGAGGGCGAATTGCTCGCACGCGTCAACCTGGTCGCCGAGTACCACCGGATCCCGGAGCAACGGAAGGCGCTGCTCGCCGTGCTCAAGCGGGTGATCGACCCACCCAAGGTCGAGGACAAGCCGGCGATCACCGGCCCGGTCCCCTACTCGGCGAGCGGCAACTTCGCGGTCGGCCAGCAGCTGACGCACGTCAAGTTCGGCGATCTCGAGGTCACCGCGGCCGGCGACAAGTGGATCGACGTCAAGCTGACCGACGGCACGACCAAGCGGCTCGCCCAGAAACCTAAGTGACTCGCTTGCTGACGTTGACGCGGTGGTGATCGATCATGCCGACCACGTCGGCCGCGCGCGGTAGCACCGGATCGCCGCCGGCGATCAGCTGATCGATGTAATCGAGGTCGGCGCGACCGATCGCGAGTGCCTCGTCGCGGGTCAGCCGCGGACCGTGGCCGGGAATCACGTGGTGGACCTCGGTGGCGACGACATCGAGCAGCCGCACGAGCGTCGCGCGATACGCCTCGAGCTCGTCGACGAACGGGATCTCGCACGGCGACAGGTAATCGCCGACCAGCAGCGTGTCGCCGGCGACCAGCCCCAGGCCATCGGGGCTGTGCCCGGGCAGGTGCAGCACGCGAATGGTCTCGCCACCGAGCATCAGCAACTCGCCATCGGACAGACCGCGCCGCTTGATCGGCCAGCGATGACCGTACGGCCGCGGCACGTACCACCGCGAGTCGAACTCGCGCGCGTCCTCGAGATACTTCGCGGCGCGCGGATCGCCGGTGACGATCGAGTGCTCGAGCGTCGCGGATAACCAGACCGGCGCATCGATGGCGTCGTGTCCCATCACGTGGTCCCAGTGACCGTGGGTGAACACGGTCGCCTCGACGCGCCCGAGCTCGGCTGCGCGCTGCGCGATCGCGTCGAGCTCGCGCGGAAAGTACGCGGGATCGATCACCAGACACGAACCGCCGGCCTCGATGATCGTCGAGGTCGTCTGCCAGATCCCACTGGTCAGCACCTCGAGCTTCACGGCGAGCCCACGATGCGTGGCGACACCTCGAGCGCGCGGCGCAACACGTCCATACCCGGAGCGTAACGAACCCGCCCCGCCCACGCTCGTCTCGCGGCCGGTGATCGCCGCCGACCGAACAGCTGGCGTACGCTCGCTCCATGGTCGATGACGACGAGGAGGCACCGAGCACCGCGGTCGAGAACCCGGGCCGCGTGCGTCGCGATTCGCGTCCGGCCGTCGACGTTCCGCCGACGGAGAAGCCGGCAGCCACCGTGCCACCGCGCGAGGAGCCCGAGACCCAGGCGTCCGGATCGTTTCGGAAGGTGTCGCGGCCGTCGCGGGTGTGGTTCTGGATGGTGGGCAACGCGGTGCAGCTGCCGCCGGGCGGCTACGACGTGCAGGGCACGATCGGCAAGGGCGGGATGGGCGAGGTGCTCGCCGCGTACGATCTGAAGTTCGATCGCGACATCGCGATCAAGCGCATGCACGGCGAGCAGTCCGCGCGCTCGATCACCCGGTTCCTGCGCGAGGCGCGCATCCAGGCCCGGCTCGATCACCCGGCGATCGTGCCGATCCACGACCTCGGCACCGATGGCGAGGGCCGCGTGTTCTTCACCATGAAGCGGCTCGCCGGCGTCACGCTGACCGAGAAGATCCGCGAGTCCGAGCCGGTGCAGCCGCTGCTGCGCGCGTTCGTCGAGGTGCTGCTCGCGATCGACTTCGCGCACCAGCGCCGCGTCGTTCATCGCGATCTCAAGCCGGCGAACATCATGCTCGGCGAGTTCGGCGAGGTCTACGTGCTCGACTGGGGCGTCGCCCGCGAGCTCGACGCGCGCGACGACATCGCCACCGACATCGGCGGGATGACGCCGCTCGACGCCGACGGCAACACGCCGCAGTCGGAGACCGCCACCAAGGTCGGCGCGGTGCTCGGCACGCCGGGCTACATGTCTCCCGAGCAGGTGCGCGGCGAGCCCGCCGATACCGCCGCGGACATCTACGCGCTCGGTGCGATCCTGTTCGAGCTCCTCACCACCGAGACGCTGCATCCGCGCGGCGACGACGCGCTGGTCGCGACGCTCACCTCGTCACCCGAGAAGCCTTCGGAGCGCCGGCCCGATCGCCAGATCGCACCCGAGCTCGACGCGATCTGTCTCGCCGCCCAGGCCGAGGAGCCCGGCGATCGCCCGAGCGCGCGCCAGATGGCGGAGCAGCTGCGCCGCTACATCGACGGCGATCGCGACGTCGCCCTCCGCCGCACGCTCGCCGCCGAACAGATGGCGTTCGCGCGCGCGGCACTCGAGACCCGCGACGAGAATGCGCGGACCACGGCGATGCGGCACGCCGGTCGCGCGCTCGCCCTCGACCCGGAATCCGAGGAGGCCGCGGATCTCGTCGGGCGGTTGCTCCTCGAGCGTCCGGCGAAGTTGCCACCGGCCCTGATGGACAGCCTCGACCAGCTCGACCGCGAGGCCCTCAAGACGCGGTCGTTTCGCGCTGCCCGATCGTACGGCGCGGTGTTCGTGTTCCTGCTGTTCCTGCCGATCCTCGACGTCCGCAGCTGGCCGTGGCTGATCGCGTTCAACGTCGTGCTCGCGGGGATGGCGGCGTTCGCGTGGCGTGGCTGGAAGACGGGAAGCGTGTCGCCGTTCATCTCGATGCTCGGCAACTTCGCGCTCGCGCTGGTGTGGACACGGATCGCCAGCCCGCTCGTGCTGACGCCGGTGATGATCTGCGGCGCGCTGATCGCCGTCGCCTCGCATCCGTGGAACCAGGAGCGGCCGTGGACGATCTTCGCGTGGGCGGCCGTCACCGTGATGACGCCGTTCGCGCTCGAGGGGCTCGGCGTGTTCGAGCCGACCTGGTGGATCGAAGGTCACTCCGTCGAGCTGACGTCGACGATCTACAACTTCGGCGGCTCCACCGGCGCGGCGGCCGCGATCATCCTCGCGAACCTGATGTTCATCCTGCTGTTCGGCTCGTTCGCGTACACGATCACGCGCAACGGCCGCAACGCGTCGCGCGATCACCACATGCAGGCGTGGCACCTCCGCCACCTGATCCCCGAGCGCTCTACTGCGGGCGCCCCTGCGCGACCCAGCTCTCCACCAGCTGGATCTGCTCGAGCGTGAGCGGAGGCAAGCCGAGCGGCATGCCGCGCACGCCGTCGACGCTGCCGCCCGCCACCTCGGTATGGCGAGCCATCAGGTGCGCCACCACGCGAGGCGTCCCGTCGGGCAGCTTCTCGAAGATCGAGCGCCGCTCGCCATCCTGATCGAGCGAGCCCTGCGAGATACCGGTGTAGCTCGACAGGTCGAGCCCACGCGGCGCGAAGCCGAAGCCACCGCTGTTGCCCGGGCCACCGTCGCCACGCGCGAAGTCGGGCACCGCGTGACAGTGCCAGCAGGTGTCGTGGAACACCTTCACCGAGACCTCGGCCCACAGCACCGGCCGCTCGAGCACCGGCAGCCGCTTCGGCACGTCCGGCTTCGACGCGGGGGCGAGCGCGGCGTTGGCGATGAACGCCGCGAGCGCCTCCGCTTCGCGCGGCCCGACGCCCGCCATCACCGGCATCGCACCGCCGGGTCGCTCGATCCATGCGGCGAGCTGACCGGGTTGCACGCGGTCGCGTGCGAACCGCAGGTCCGGCGCCAGCGTCCACCCGATCGCCTGCGCTTCGACCTCCGGGCCGCCGCGCCGCATCTCCTCGCCGATCTTCGCGCCGTCGTGCAGCGCGACATCGTCGACGGCGGATCCCGTGAACCGGTGACAGCGCCCGCACGCGAGCTGCTGGTAGAGCTGCTGGCCCCGCGCGATCAGCGCCGGGTCGGCAGGCAGTGGATCACCGGTCTGCACCGGCACGAGAAACGCCGCGAGCCGCTCGGCTTCCCCGTCGCTGATCGCGAGGCGCGGCATCTGCGCGATCGAGCCCGGTCGCACGTCGTGCGGGTGCAACAGGAAGTCCTTCACCCAGCCGCGGTTCAAGCGCGAAGCTGCGACCAGCGACGGCGCATCGCGCAGGCTGTGGATCCGGCCGCGCCACTTCTCGATCGCCTCCGCCTTCGCGTCGAACGTGCCGGCGTGGATCTGCTGGTGACAGCGGAAGCAGTGCTTGTCGCGCACCGCGGCCGGGGTGCCGGGAACATCGTGGCAGCGATTGCACTGGAACTTCTCGATCAGGTCGTGTGTGGCCTGCTGCGCGACAGGCGTCGCCGCCGGAGCGACGGTCGGTGCCGGCTGCACCTTCTCTGGTGGCGGCGACGAATCGCACGCAGCGAGCACGATCGCGATCCCGGCGAGCTTCACGCGCACCTCAGATCGTCGTCGGACACACCGACTTCGCGGCCGCGCGCGCCTGGCACCTGGCGAGCGCGCTGCGCTGCTCGGCACCGTCGGTCACCCGGGCGAGCATCGCGTAGGCGTGTGCATCCGGCATCAGGTCGCGCTTCTCGAGGTCGCGCAGGATCACCAGCCCGGCCGCTGCCTGGTCGCCGCGAATGTACGCCTCCGCCAGCCAGGCCTTGAACCTGGGCAACTGGTGGCGCTCGGCGCGCTCGGAGAACCACTGCTTCGCCCGGCTGACGTCGCGCTCGGCGCCACGCCACCGCATGTCGATCAAGAGCTGCGCGTCGACGAGATGGACGTCGAACTCGTCCTCGATGTGCTCGACGTGCGAGGGCTTCGGACCGTCGGTGAGCTCGATGTAACCGAGGCCGCCGCCGTAGCGACCGACAGGGATCATCATGTCGGCGAGCCAGAACTGATCGCGTTCGACCAGCCACTCGACCGCCTTGATCCGGCGGACCGCATCGAAGGTCGTCAGCTGGATCGGGTTGATGCACGCGTCTGCCGGAGGCGAATACGACGCGGCGAGCAGGGTCGACATCACGCAACACATCGGGATGAAGCGCATGAGTGCCGGACGTAGCAACGACGGTGCCGTTGCGCAGATTCCTCGAACCCCGAGGTGCCGACGTCAAAAGTGGTCAGCCCGGCAGCTTCATGTTGTACGTGCGCGTCTGCTTGACAGGCTTGCCCTTCGCGGTCCGGATCTCGCAGATCGACTTGTTCTTCGACCGCTGACGGCAGACCTCGAGCCAGCGATCGACCTCGGCGTTGGGAGAGATCTTCGCGAGCGTGACGTAGCCGAAGCCGTCGGGCATCAGGTCGCGCTCGTGCAGATCGTGGAGGATCGCGAGTGCCTGCTCGCGCTTGTTGAGCGTCGCGTATGCCTCGGCGAGCCACGCGCGATAGCGCAGGTTCTTCGGCTGCGCCTTGCTGCGCGCGCTGAAGTACTCGATCGCGCCCTTCGCCACCCGCCGCGGCGACGTGCGCAGCGCCACCACCATCCGCGCGTCGTTGACGCGAGCGTGAAGGCGATCGTCGACGAGCCAGTGCGTGCCATCGCGGCTGCCCAGGATCTCGTACGCCTTGCCGTAGGCGCCGGCGTCGATCAGGCTCTCCGCTTGCGCGAGTGCCTTCACCGCCTCGTCGCCCTCCATGATCGTTCCGTTGAGACATGCCTGCGCCGGCGTGGGGACGAGCGCAGCAATGACCGAGAACGCGATCGCAGCTCGCAGCATGTCGGCTCCGACAACCGCGTTCGTCCGTCGGTTGCGAAAACCTCGACCCGTCGAGGATCACGCGAGGTTTCGCCGGCTTGCCCTGCCAACAAGCGCGTTGACACGCCCGAGATCGTTGCGCATTCTCCACGCCATCATGCTGCGCAGCGTTCTTCTCCTCGGTGTGCTCTCCCTCGCCGGCTGCGATCGCGGCCCCAGGAGCGAGGCCGCCACGGCTCCGTCGCAAGCGGTCAAGACGCAGTCGTTCGGCGCCGGTGTGTCGGTCGCCGAGACCACGCCGATCGACAAGATCCTCGCCGAGCCCGCCGCCTACAACGGCAAGACGGTGCGCGTCGAGGGCATGGTCGTCGACGTCTGCCCCAAGCGCGGCTGCTGGTTCGAGATGGCCGGCGAGGCCGCGGGCCAGAAGCTCAAGTTCAAGGTCACCGACGGCGAGATGGTGTTCCCGATCGACAGCAAGGGCATGTACGCCAGCGCCCAGGGCAAGGTGTCGGTGAAGGAGCTGACGCTCGAGGAATCGAAGCAGTACGCCGAATACCAGGCCAAGGAGTACGGCAAGCCGTACGACCCGGCCTCGATCACCAAGCCCACGCAGATCGTCCGCATCGACGGCACCGGCGCGGTGTTCCGCGACAAGAAGTGATCGCGTGCGGTGGCGGCACCTGTTCCGGGTCGTCCACCGGGACATCGGGTACGTCTGCGTCGCGTTGACGCTCGCGTACGGCCTGTCGGGGCTCGCCGTCAATCACATCGACGACTGGAACCCCAACTACAAGTTCACCGAGCGCGACGTCGACATCGGGCCGCTCCCCGAGGGCACGCTCGACGCGCAGGAGAAGTTCGTCGTCGCCGAGCTCGAGCTCGATCCGCGTGACGTGCGCGGCCACTTCGCCGAGACCGCGACCACGCTGCGCATCTTCCTCACCGACGGCCAGGAAGCCGTCGTCGACACCCGCACCGGCAAGGGCACCCTCAAGACCACGTCGACGCGCGCGGTGCTGTTCGAGGTCAACTCGCTGCACCTCAACAACCTCAAGGGCATCTGGACCTACGTCGCCGATCTGTTCGCGATCGCGCTCATGCTGCTCGCGATCACCGGCGCGACGATGATGAAGGGCGACCGCGGGATCGCCGGCCGCGGCAAGTACTTCATCGGTGCCGGTCTCGCCGTACCTATTGGCTTCATCATCTATCTGTACAGCGGCTGAGATCGTACGTTCCCGGCATGGCAGACACCGTCGACGTCACCACCAACCACGGCACCTTCACGATCGAGCTCGACGCCGCAAAGGCTCCGAAGTCGGTCGCCAACTTCCTCGCCTACGTCGACTCGAAGCACTACGACGGCACGGTGTTCCACCGCATCATCCCGACGTTCATGATCCAGGGCGGCGGCTTCGATGCGCAACTCGAGAAGAAGCCGACCCGCGCGCCGATCGAGAACGAGGCCACCAACGGGCTCAAGAATGCGCGCGGCACCGTCGCGATGGCACGCACCAGCGACCCGCACTCGGCGACGTCGCAGTTCTTCGTCAACGTCGTCGACAACACCATGCTCGATCACCAGGCGCCCGTCGGTCCCGGCTGGGGCTACGCGGTGTTCGGCAAGGTGACATCGGGGATGGACGTCGTCGACAAGATCAAGGGCGTCAGGACCGGCGCCGGTGGGCCGTTCGCGAAGGACTGCCCGCTCGAGCCGGTGGTCATCGAGAGCGTTCGCCGTCGCTGAGTAACCCGCGCAGCCTCTGCTCGAGCTCGATCTTGAGCGGCGAGCGGCCGCTGACAAACGTGCGCGTGTCACCGACGACCAGCGTGCCGCAGCCCTTCGGCCGCTGCGCGAGGATGTTCGCGGTATCGGCGATGATCCGATCGAACAGCGCGATCAGCTCGGCGCGTTGCTCGGCATCGAGCGCCACCGATTTCGGTTCGCCACCCGAGTACATCCCCGTCGAGCTTTGCGCCGGCGTGATCGGCTTGTACTCGAGCAGCTCGCCGATCTCGTAGACGTTGTTGCTGCCGTCGATATAGGCGTGGCGTGCGGTCATGGCTTCACTGGAGCACGGACGGAGACACGTTGCTGCCGAGCGAGACGGTCCCGTGGGGTGCACGCACTGATGTGACCGATCAGAACGGGATGTCGTCGTCGGGGCGCGAGCCGTAATCGCTCGGGCGCGGCTCGAACTCGCGGTTCGGCGGGACGTCGCGCGGATCGCCATAGCCATTGGCGCGACCGTTGCCGTTGTAGCTGTCGCGGCGACCGCGGTTGTTCGCGCCCGCTCGCGCCGGCTCGACGCGCCAGACATCGAGGCTGTTGAAGTACTTCACGTCACCCGACGGGCTGCGCCACTCGCGGCCGCGCAGGCTGAACTCGATCGACACCTGGTCGCCGACGTTCATGCCATCGAGCATCGCGCACCGATCACCGGTGAGCTGGAACAGCACCGTCTGCGGGTACTTCGGGTTGTCACTCATCTCGACCACGAACTCGCGCTTCGAGAAGCGTTCCGACACCTGCTTGGTATCGAAGATCGTGTGCAGCTTGCCGGTTGCTTCCATCGCCATGCAGCCACCTTAGATCGCCGGTCCGACATTCGAGCCTTCGCGCCCGCGATCTGCGAGCGCAAGATCCCGAGTTTCCTGGCGTTCAGGCGGTCTCGCGCTCGACCAGCTCGAGCTTGCCGTCGACGGCGAGCGTGAACTTGCCGCGCTTGGTCGGCACCAGCCGGACCGCCGGGCACTTCTGCTCGAGCCGCTTGCGCAGCAGGATCAGCCGGCTCTCGAGGTTGTCCTTGATCGGTGGCAGGCCGAGCGCGGGATCGAGTCGCAGCTCGCGATTGGAGAACTCGGTGCGGCCTTCATTGGCGTACGCCCGCAGCACCTTCCACAGGATCTTGCCGGGCACGTTGCGGATCAGATACTCGCCGTCGACGAACACGCAGTCGTCGTTGCGGTAGTAGCAGAACGCGAGCGTGGTCTCGGTCTCCTGATCGTCGCGGTCGGCCATCCGATCGATGCCGCTCGCGATCTGGTTCGCGAGCACTTGGAGGAACGCCTCGTGCCACTGCGCGAACGTCAAGCTGTCCTTGCTCTCGAGCACCAGCACGCCGACCAGCCGATCCTGGACGAGCAGCGGGATCGTCATCTGACTCTCCGCGTTCGCGAGGTGCGGCAGCGGGATCTCGGCACCGGGCTGCTCGCGCGAGCGCTGGTACTGCTCGCGGATCGCGCCCGCGTAGCGCAGGTCCGAGCTGACGCATGCGATCCGCATCAGCTTCTTGGCCTCGGCGACCGAGCCGATCAGCCCCTCGCCGATCTTCACCTCGGCACCGATGCCGTCGTCGCCGTAGCCGTGGCTCGCCACCGTCACCAGGTGATCCTCGTCGGGCATCATGATGAGGCCGTGCGAGAAGCCGAACACCTCGTCGAGGGCGGCGAGCGCGCCCGACAGCAGCGACTCGAGGTTGGTCGCGCGACTGACGCGATCCGACACCAGCTGCAAGCCGCGCAGCTCGCTGAGCGGTCCGTCGCTGAGCGTGATGCGCTCGCCCTCGGGTGCCGGTGCGATGAAGCCCTCGCGACGCTCGACATCGAGCACCTCGCAGACATCGGCGGAGCGCAGCTTGAACACGCCCGACATGCCGGTGTGTGCGGCGATCGCTTCGAGGCGCAGCGCCATTCGCTCGTACACCGGCCCCGACGTCTCGGAGCGCAGGAACCGGAGCTGCAGCCGATACGCCTCGAAGGTCAGCGGATCGTAGATCTCCATCGTCGCCAGCGGATTGACGTCGAGGTTCCGCCGCGTCTTGTTGAAGAACTGGCAAGACACCGCGACGTGCTTGGCATCGACGAGGTGCAGCTGGCTGATGTAGCTGACGTTCGGCATGCCGTCGGCATCGCAGGTCGCGAGCACGCCGGGCACGATGCCGTGAAAGCACCGATCGAGGGACTCGAGGGCGATCATGGATGCCCCGCCTGCGGCAACTGCTTGCCGGCGACCGGGCCGGGCGTCTGCGCGAACGCGACCGCGATCTCGACATCGACGGCGACGCACGGCCAGATGCCGAGCCGCAGCGTGCGAGCCTCCGACTGGCCGGCCCACGCCAGATCGGCGGCGAACGCGATGCGGTACCGGGTGGCATGCTCGCGATCCGCGTCGTCGCCGTCGCGCACCGCCAGCACGCTGCCCTTGAGCTGCACCGTGCGATGCGTGGGGATGTGCGAGAGCGTGATCGCGATCTTGCCCGTCTCGCGCAGGTTCGCGACCGAGCGCGCGCCTGTCGCCGCCGGGATCAACACGGTCAGCTGCGAGGCGCCGGGCCAGATCCGGATCCCGACCGCGCGCACGCAATCGGGCACGCGGGCCGCACTCGCGGTTCCCACGAGCAGGGACTTGCCGCCGCGCGTGAACTCGACGAGCGCGTCGGGTAATGGTGGATAGGCCGGCTGCAAGCCGCCGCATGTTACCCGACGGGCGTGCTGCCGACGAGAGGGCGATGGCGGGTCGTCGCGGCCACCACCAGCTGGTGCCATTCGGCGAGCCGGGGCGGCGAGATCCGCTCCGAGGTCGCCTTCGAGATCGCCACCAGGGCGGCGTCGTCGAGGCCGGACCACAGCACGCGGTTGGCCTCGGCTTCCTCCCGATTCATGTGCAGGAGGTGCAGTGCGATCAGATGATTGACCGCGATCACCAGCCGCGGGCCGAGCAGCTCGCGCGATGCGAGATCCGCCATCGCGAGCTGGTGCGCCAGGCGCTCCACCTCGTGCTGCACGATCTCGAGCGACCGGTGATCCTTGGCCAGCTCCTCGGCGAGTAGCGGATCGAGGTCGCGCACGGCGGCGAACACGCCGGCCTCCTCGAGCGCGGCATGCTCGTCGAGGAAGCCGAGCACGCGCTCGATCTGCTCGACCGCGAGATCGACCGCCTCGGTCGACGACAGCTCGAGCCGGCCGAGCTCCGCCGCCAGGTCGAACAGCGCGACGCGGATCGCCTTGTGAATCGTCGAGAACAGATCAACGCGCATCGCTACTCCTCCTGCGCAGGGGCTGGGTCGCCTGTAAATCGCTGCGGGTGAACGGTCGAAACATTCGACGATCGTGGTCGGCGATCGGCACGATCCGGTGCTCGCGATCGCGATCGTCGACGAGGACGAGCTGCTCGTCGCTCACTTGCCTGCAACCTGCGCCGGCGTGGTCGCGGTCGCCGACACCTGCTGCTTCGGCGGGATCAGGTCGGGCACCTTGTTGTTGATCGCGGGGATCGTGCGCAGGTACGCGTAGATCGCACCGAGATCCTCGTCGGGGAGCTGCGCGAACGCCTGCCACGGCATCGGCGGCATCAGCGGGCGACCCGCGCCCATGTGCTTGCCGTTGCGGATCGTCGCGATGAACGTGTCCTTGTTCCACGAGCCGATGCCGGTCTCCGGATCGGGGGTCAGGTTCGCGGTGAACGACACGCCCCACGGGCCCGACCACGCGGTGTTGGTCGCGGCGACGCTGATCATCCACGGCCCCGGCGGCAGCTCCGGTGCGGGCGGCATTTGCAGTGCCGCCGGATGTCCCGACAGTGCGCGCGTGAAGTCCGGCTCCGCACCATTCGGGCCGAGCTTGAACGGCGTGTGGCAATCGTGGCAGCCGCTGGTGGTGACGAGCAGCTTGCCGCGCTCGACGGGATCCACCTGCTTCGCGCGCGGCATCGCCTCCTCGGGCGTGGTGCTGTTCGAACAACCGGCCAGGGCGACGACGATCAAGACATTCTTCATACGGTTCTCTCCTCAGGGTGTTGGTGCGAGCTGGTCGATCCAGGCCGCGACGAGACGAAGGGCTTCGGCATCGACGACGTCGGTACCGATCGGGGGCATCTGGGCGAGTGACGCGCGCGCCTGCATGCGGGCGATCAGCAGGCTGCGCTCGGCGTCGCCGGGAACGACGCGCGGCTGCGGTGCGAACTTCGCGACCACACCGGCGGTGGTCGCGACCACGCGATCGCCGTGCGCCGACTGCGCGAGCTCCATGCCGACCGCCGCGAGCGGACCCTCGGCGCGATGGCAGCCACCGCAGTTGCCGTGTAGATAGCCGAGCGCGGCGCGCTCGAGCGGCGCACCGGCGATGCGCGGTGCGATGTCGTCGAGCCCGACCACGTAGCCGGCGACGACGAGCGACAGCAGATCGACGCCGTCGCGACTCTCGAGGTCGCGGTGCGGCGCGTTCGGATCGCGATCGACCGACAGCTGCAGCGTCGAGAACCCGAGCACCGGCGTCTTCGCGTTCGCGTGGCACGCGCGACAATCGGCGTCGCTCGGCACGCGATGCGTCTGGGTCGGTGACACGGCTACCGCGACGCCTCGCTTCGGTGCGCGCACCGCGGCCTCGCCGGTCCACACGTACGTCGCGTACGTCCAGCCGCTCGCCGTCAGCGCCATGTAGCGGGTCTCGGTGCGGGCGCCGAACGAGAACTGCTTCCAGATCCGGGTGCCGACGGGAAACTGCCAGCTGTCCGCATCCGAGGCGTCGATCGCCGACGGCAGATAGATCCAGCGCTGCTTCGTCGCGCCGTCCGACCACAGCGGGTACTGCGGCGAGAAGGCGAGCACGTCGGCGGCGATCGCGTCGTTCGTGTAGAGGCCCGTCTCCGCGAGCGTCGCCGGTGGCTCGCCCGGCAGCTCGCGCGTCGCGAGCGAACCGACGGCGCGCTGCGCGAGTGCTGCGGAGAGCTCCCCCGTCGTCGACACCGACTCGCCGGCAGCAGCGGTGCGCGGTTCGAGCGTGGCGGTGACGAGCCCGGCCACGAGCACGCCGGCGATGGCGCTGACGCGTACCGTACGAGACAGCGCCACGCGGGCGAGTCCCGTCGCAGCGCGCTCGCGCGACGAAGCTCCACTCGGAGCCGGAGCGAGCTTCGCGAGCCACAGCGACCAGTCGCTGGCGTGCTTGTTCGGGGCCGTGCTCGTCACGTCCCCACCATGAGGCTTTCGCGAAACGCGCGTTCCTAAGAGGTCCTGAAGGCTTTCCTAAGAAGTGCCTGAGGAGTTGCTAAAGGAACCTTAAGACCAGAGATCCGGCCCGAAGCGCGTACTTCGACACGCGAAAATGGAGGACGGCCCCTGGAACACCACCGAGGTCGTGCCGCGGACACGCGAAAACCAGGGGCACCAGTTCTTAGCGGGTCAGGTGCATCACGACGGTGCCGGACGGCGTGGCGATCGCACCGACCACCGCCGGGAACACCACAGAGGTCGTGTCGGCGAGATACGGCGACACGACCTGCTGGGTCACCGCGTCGCCAGCCGAGGTGACGAACGCCGGCGAGCCGGTCGTGTCGACGGGCGTGCCGACATTGAACAGGCCGGCGCCGGCGGCGAAGCGATGGCTCACACCACCGACGCCCTCGACGACGATCACCACACCGTGGCGCGCGAGCAGCGCATCGATCGACGGCTTCCACGCCGCACCGAGTGCTTCGGCACCAGGGGCGTCGCCGGTCTGCGCGTCGATGACGAGCACGTCGATGCCGGTCAGCGGCGCGCCCGCCGTGGGCAGTGCGACCTGATGGTTGGTGCGGCCCATGCTGGCGAGCGAGGTGGCGAGCGCGGCGGTGGTGCCGTTGCGCGACG
>JAEYYY010000417.1 GCA_023430775.1 Pseudomonadota bacterium | reverse complement strand
GATCGTCTATGCACGCAAGCACCTCGACGGCCACACGATCATCATCGATCACGGCAACGACTGGCTGTCCGTCTACCACCGGCTCGAGCACATGTTCGTCGCGCCGACGGAGCGCACGCCGCGCTGCAAGATCCAGGTCGCGAGTGGCCACGTGCTCGGCTACTTGGCGCGGTCGGGGCCGGGCGACCTGAAGCCGCTGCGCTTCGAGCTCTGGAAGGCCGATGCGCAGCAGGACTACCAGCAGATGGATCCGCTCCGCTACATCCGGCGGTGGCGCTTCATCGACTGGGGCAGCCCGAACACGGAGTCGCAGCCGTGAGCGCGACGGAAGAGCCGGAGGTCCCGGAATCGGCGCCCGGGGGCTCGGAGCCCGTGCCCGACGAACCTCTCCACAGCGAAGCCTGGCTGATCGCATTCGAGGAGGCACTGAAGGAGCCCCGGTTCTACGAGCGCCTCGTGCTGTACGCGAGAGGTCGGACGGGATACGTGCGGATCCATCACAACGTCGACGACGACTACGCGGCGAATCTCGTCGCAGACATCATCGATGACGTCTTCGAAGGTGTTCTTGATTGGAACCCGGACAGGATCCCTCTTCGATATTTCATCCAGCGCGAGATCCGCTCTCGAACAAGGCACGCGTCCGAGCGCGCCGCTCGGCGTCCCCACGATGACATCGACGATCCGAGGATCGAGGATGATCCGCACTTCGAATCCAGCGAGCCGTCGGCATTCGAGACAGCTGAGGTTCGCGAGCGCACCGAGCGGGTGATGGCCGCGCTGCGAGCACGTGCGGCTAACGACCCAGAGGTGCTCCAGCTCCTCGATGCCTACGAGCAGCAACTGACACGCCGCGCGGAGGTGATCGCGCTGACGAACCTCTCGCTTCGCCAGTACGAAGCGGCGCGCGAACGCCTGACTCGAATGACCCACCACCTGCCCCCTGAACTTCAACCAGACCCGGAGGACTGACATGTGCCCCCACGACGAGATCGATGAAGAGACAATGCTCCAGGCGCTCGACGTGCTCGATGCGCTGTTCGAGGACCTGGCCCTTGCCGCGGCCGATGATCCCGACGCTGCCTCCGAGGAGGACAAGCAGTGGGCCGAGGACATGCTCGCGAGGATGCGACAACGAATCGCCGCGGCACGGCGAAATCTGTTGCCCAAGATAGTTCCCGTCTCCGTCGCTCCGGACATCCACGACAGCTTGCTGGCGGCACCCCGCTATCAGCTGGTGTCGATGCTCGACGAGCTGGAGCGGTGGATAGGCCCGAATGTTCGCCTTGCAGACAGCCGTCTCGAGGCACTCAGCGATGACGATCTGCGACGCCTTGTCGTGACGCTCGATACGGATCGGAGGGTGTCATGATCGGACGTCGCGAATTCAGAATCGAAGAAGCAAGGCGGTGCGCGCGTGAGTATCTGCATCGATGCGGCGTCCATGCCGCGGAGCATATCGATGTCGAGATCTTCGCTGCGCATCTCGGCGTCACCATCCTCTCCGTCAAGCTCGACGGAGCCGACGCCCAGCTGATCCACGTCGGCGACCGCAGCACGATCCTGTTGTCGGACCGCATCTCGAGTCCGGTGATCCGGCGGTTCAACATCGCGCACGAGCTCGGACATCTCCTGCTCGGTCATCCGACGCGCCTCGCCGAGATCTCCCCGAGACCCTGGATGGCGGGCAGTCCTCTCGAAGAGATCGAGGCCAACGCCTTCGCATCCGAGCTGCTCATGCCCACGGCCATCGTGCGCGACCTGTTCGACCTGACGCGGGCGGACCTCGAAACGCCACGCGAGATCGCTTCGGTGTTCGACGTTTCCATCCTCGCCGCTGCGATCCGGTTCACCGAGCTCACTCGCGAACCCTGCGCCGCGGTGTTCTCGGTCGAGGCGACACCCGACACGGGGCGGGTGAAATGGGTCGCGAACAGCGCCTCGATGGAGCTCGAGATCCCTCGTAACCGGGCGCTCTCGGCCTCGTCGCTCGCTGCGCCGTTCTTCGCCACCGGCGCGACAACGCGACAACCGATGCAGGTCCCGGACAGCGCCTGGTTCTCGAGCTCGCCATTCGGACGGGTGATCGAGCACGTCACCTGCGCGCCTGAATTGCGGACGACGCTCTCGATGGTGTGGATCCGACGAGATGGCGCATGACGCAGCGGCACGACGAGAAAACTTTCAGAAATCGACATCGCGAGCGTGCCGGAGGGTCCGGTCATCGCCCTCACTCATTAGGAGGTCCCAATGCTGGATCGCACGCTGCTTCAGACTCTCGACTCCGAACGCACCCTCAAGTCCTACAAGTCCTCGTCGCCACCCGTTCTGCCGCTGCCCATGTTCAAGGGCGTACCGCCCGTACTGCTCGTGTTCGAGCCCGACGATCTCACCATCGGGATCGCCTACGAGACACAGCACGTGCCGGGAAGTCCGATGATCCGCGCAACCAACCGCGAGAGCACCCTGTACTGCATTCCGCGTCTGACGCCCGTGCTGGCCGCCAGCGGCGGCAAGGTCGTGCAGGTCCGCAAGGAGGAGGACGGCCATCGGGTCGTCATCAAGCATTGCCACGGCTGGCTCACCATCTATCGAGGCATCACGTACCCGGTTCACGAGCAGCGCTGGGCGACCCGAGTGAAGACAGGGACGTTGATAGGTCACCTGGCTTCGTCGCGAGCCGGCCCGATGCGCCCGCTGTACTTCGAGCTCTGGCGCGCCGTCGGAGAGCACGACTACGAGCGGATCGATCCCATCAGACACATGCGTCGTTGGCGCCACATCGATCTCTCACATGAAGTCACTCGAGCACGCGCGCTGAACCACTGAGCTAGTCATTCGCTTTTCCTGCACTCCGTCGACGACGGCGTGCCCACCAGTTTCGCGACGCTTCCATCGAGCGCCGCAACGTCACCGCTCGTCCTCGACGAGCAGAAAGATTTCTATGCGCACTCTTCAGATCCTCTGCTGCGTTGCCGTCGCCGTCGTCCTCGCGTTCGTTCGAGCGTCGTGGGGCGACGGCGACGGCCCGAGCGCGGGCGACGAGCCCGACCTCGATCCCGACGACACCACCGAACCGATCACCGGCGAGGCAGTGATGCCCAACCCCGGTGACGAACAGCCGATGCGTGATCCGTTCACGCCGTACGACATCGGCGGCGAAGCCGCGGCGTGGCGGCTCGAAGATCTCACTCCTGAAGAACAAGTCGTGGCTGCACACGGGCTCGACGAAGATCAGTCCGCGATCCAGGAAGCATACGCCGAAGTCGCTCGTGACATGGCGGAGCAAGCCCGCTCCGCGGCCGTCACGAACGAGCTTGGCATCGCGCAGCTCGCCGGGCTGGGAGTGGTGCCATGAGACGCCTCGCTCTCATCGCGCTCGCGAGTTGCGCATTGTCGGACATGACCGTCGAACCGGCGAAGATCGACACGCTCGACTACGCCGTGCCCGCCGGCTGGAGCTCCCGCGATCTGTCGTCGCTGCAAAGCACGATGATCGAGTGGAGGCCCGACGGTGAGAACGAGCGAAAGGAATCGCTCGTCATCTCACGAGCAGAGCAACCCGCGCTCTCGAAGTCCCGGCCACACCTCCGGCGAAGACTCCTCGAAGCAAGTCTGCAGCTGCCTCGGGCGGGCTTCGCCGCACC
Organism: Pseudomonadota bacterium; assembly: GCA_023430775.1. GTDB lineage: Bacteria > Myxococcota_A > Polyangia > Haliangiales > Haliangiaceae > JABFXX01. The sequence goes on along the minus strand of JAEYYY010000417.1, from coordinate 6,800 downwards.
GATCTCCTTCGTCACGCGCAACGGACTCTCCGGTGTGCGGGTCGAGGGCACCTTCACACCGCCCGGCAAGGCGGTCTCCTATCACCGCATCCACGCCGTGCTCGTCGACGGTTCGTCGCTCGTGCACGTCGTCTACACCGCTCGCGATCCCGATCGCGAGCACTTCGAAGCCGTCATCGACGGCTTCCGGACTGGAGCGTGACCATGCGTACCAACATTCGAATCGTGATTGTCCTGGCTGCGAGCGCGCTGTCTCTCGACGCGCATGCAGCAGAGATCTGCGGCAATGGACTCGACGACGATGCAGATCTGCTCGTCGACGAGCAGTGCTACCCCGGACTGACAACCGGCCAATGCGAGAGTCCGCTCTCGTGCGCCGACACCGGTGACGTCAGTCCGAGCACCGGCAGCCTTCACTACTCACTGCCACCCGACATCTCGCCGAGCGTGCCATGGGGGCCCGGCATCGGTTTCCGCCGATTCTATGTCTCGCAGTACTCGCCGGGTGCCGGCGCCCCGACATGGCGCAAGCCGCTCGGCGAGCGGTGGGGGCACACGTACATGAGCTGGCTCGACAAGAACACGACGCCCAGCCCCGACCAGGTGGTGGTTCACCTGCCACGCGGGCAAGACGCGATGTTCCAGTTCACGAGCACCGTCTCTGGCTGGGACGAGTACAAGACGTTCCAACCCGGCTTCCACTTCCAATACCTCCGACAGCGCGTGGCGTCGCCGAACGAGTACGAGCTCAAGACGCTCACCGGCGAGGTCCTCGTCTACAACAGCGCAGGCAAGCTCACCGAAATTCGCGACACGTTAGCGACCCCGAACGTTGTCTTGATTGCATACGGCGCCAACAACCATATCTCGACGGTGACCGATGCGTCCGGCAGACGGCGCCTCAGCTTCTCCTACGCGAACGGGCGCATCGCGAGCATGGCGTTTCAAATCAACACGGGCACGTGGACCACGCAACACACCACGACCTACGGCTACACGGGTGGCCTGCTGACCAGCGTCACGATCGGCGGCCAACTGGCGCAGATCAACGTGTACACGTCGAGCTACCTGACCTCGATCCAGGATGGCGGCAGCAAGAGCCTCGTCAACTTCTCCTACGACGCCGCGACGCCCGGCAAGATCGTACGCGTCGACACGCCGCGCGGCGTCGTGGGGTACGAGTACGCTGGTCGTGTCCCTATAGTTGTGTAGAAGCCGATTTCTTGGGCGGCAAGAAAAGACGAGAGAGCCTCCGGGTTGCTTGGACCAAGGAGACTTCTCGTGAAGCAACCAAAACGATCGCTCCGTCTCGACGCTATCGATTCCATGATCCCGACGCAAGAACACTTCCTTCTGGACCTCGACGCGCGTGTGCGTAGCGCGGTGCAGGCGACCATCCAGGTCGTTCTCGAGGAGGAGTTGGAGAAGCTCGTCGGTGCCGGTCCGTACGAGCGCAGTGACCAGCGCATCGACGTCCGGAATGGCCACTACCCGCGCCGCATCGTGACCACCGCCGGCGAGGTATCGGTGCGCGTCGGGCGTGCGCGCGATGGCGGAGCGGCGTCGGCACCACTCGGGCGCTACGCGCGGCGTCGTCCGGAAATCGATGCGGCGGTGACGCAAGCGTACGTTCGCGGCGTGTCGACGCGCGACATGGCGGGCGTCACCGAGGCACTGCTCGGCAAGCGCGTCGGCAAGTCGACCGTGAGCCGCGTGACCAAGCGGCTCGAGGACCAGGTCGAGGACCTGCGCCGCGAGCGCATCACCGAGCCGTTCGCGTACCTGTACCTCGACGCGACCTTCGTCGACGCGCGGTGGGGACGCAGCGTCGAGAACGTGTCCGCGCTCGTCGCGTATGGCATCGGCACCGACCACAAGCGCCGCCTGCTCGGCATCCACATCGGCGTCTCGGAGTCCGAGGCGAGCTGGACCGAACTGCTCGCCGAGCTCGTCGACCGCGGCCTGTCCGGCGTGAAGCTCATCATCCGCGACGAGCACGGCGGACTCACCGCCGCCGCGCGCAAGGTCCTGCCCGAGGCCAGGCAGCAGCGGTGCACGGTTCACCTCACCCGGAACGTGATGTCGAACGTTCCGAAGCGGCACCAGAAGCGCCTCGGCCGCGAGGTCGTCAAGGTGTTGCACGCCGACACGCTCGACGAGGCGAAGCGCAACCTCAAGGCGTTCCGCTTGCAGTTCTTCAAGCAGTTCCCCGAGGCAGTCGAGTGCCTCGAGCGCGGCTTCGACGACGCGACTACGTACTTCGCGTTCCCCGAAGCGCACTGGAAGCGCATCCGCACGACGAACGGACTCGAACGCCTTCATGGCGAGATCAAACGCCGCACGCGCGCCATCGGCGCTTTCCCGGACCGCGCGAGCGCGCTGCGTCTCATCACCGCCGTCGCACTCCAGGTGACCAGCATCTGGAGCGACCGCGTCTACCTCGACATGTCCCTGCTCACCGATCATCACGCCGCCGCAGCATGAGCCACCTGAACCCGATGCTCTCTCGTCAGGCATTCACACAAGAAAAGAGACTTGACCAACGGGCGCAGCGCGCTTGTGATCCGGAGCGAGCACCTCGACTTCCTCGAACGTGCGTTGCACGAGCGAGTGGGCGTCCTGCACGCCCGCGTCGCCACCATCCACGAGGTCATCCGGCGCGACGACGCGCTGTGGGTCACCGTCGATGACGAGCGAGGCCCGCTGCTCGCCGACGCCTCGGCATCGCTGACGGTTGCGACCGAGCGCGAACGATGGACGATCGCGCAGATCATCGCGGTTGCGGAGGCCTGCATGAAGCTGCGGGCCGCAGGCATCCTGCCGTCGCTCGGCGGCGATCAGCTCTTCATCGACATCGCCGGCCGAGCGCGCATGCATGCTCCGATCCCGACGCCGCCGATCGATCCGAGGAGCTCGACCCGGACAGGACCGATGCCGAACGCGATGCGGATGGCGACGATGTCACCCGAAGGGGCGATGGCGCGGCAGCCTTTGACGCCGGCGAGCGACGTGTTCTCGCTCGCAACCCTCCTGTTTCATGCGCTGACGGGAGACCTGCCGTTCGTCGACGAGAGCCCGATGGGCATGCTCGTCAAGATCATCCAGGCCCCAGCGCCCGCGCTTCCCACGGAGATTCCCGGGCTCGCGGATGTTGTCGCGCGCGCCCTCGAGAAGACGGCGGCGACGCGCTACTCCGATGCCGGCACGTTCGCCACGGCGCTGCGGAGATGCGCGCCCGATGTCGCGGAGTACGATGAGGTCATCTCCGATCGAATCGTCGCGTGGCGCGCGACGGCTGCGGGTCGTGGTCAGTCATAGGTCGCGCGTTACATCCGGCGCGATCCACCCGCGGTTCTTGCCGGTGGCACGGCTCGCGATCCAGGTCGCGGCTACAAGCTCTAACAAGCGCGGCTGAACACGATCACGGCGCAGGTCGCTGCGACCACGAAGCTCACGATCGAGAGGATGATGCGGCCTTTCGGATCTGCCATGCCGTCACTGTAGCGTGGTCGGCTGGTACGTCGTGGATGCGTTCGCTAGTCGTGATCTGAACGATTCTCGCCGCTTGAATCGCCGGCGAGAAACACTTTCTTCGAGTGGCGTGGGATCTGATCGCGATCGTTTCGCAGGCGATCATCCTCGCGTCGATCTTCGGTGTCACGGGCATTCCTCCGACGGAGAAGCAGGCGATTGCAGCGACGACGCGTATCGTTGACTGCCTCCATTGCCGTCGCAACGGAGTGAGCAATCGCGGCTTCCAGCGGAAGAACCGCGATGCGGCAGTCATGGAGGAGGCGCACATTCCGGATACTCGTCATTGGCTGCGAGCTCGGGGCAACTGACGCGCAGGAGGGTCGCCGCCCGATCGGGCACGGGTTCGGTGAACGTGCCGTCGCGATAGAGTTCCACCAGCTCGAGGCAGAGCCACGGACGTCGTCCATACTGACATCCGCGCTCGTACTCGTTGTGTGCTTCCTCGGTGCGCCCGGCTTCCAGTAACGCCGCCGCGTAGCGCGTACACTCCGATCGCTGTATCTGGCAGTTCCAGTCGAGTGCGTCGAGACGAGCGTCCGCCGGCCACTGGTTGTCCACGAGGGTGCACGCGTCGGGGAGTTTCCGCTCGCATGCCGCGCGTGGGCTCGGATTGTCTGTGCCGCGCGCCCCGACTCGCGGCTAGGTCTCCTCGCCGCCACCCTGTCGGCATGAGATTGTCCGTCCTCGTGTCACCCAAACATCGCCGGGCTTCCGTTCGGGGCAGCCCCACTTGCGCTCTTGGATCACAACTTCACGGGGAACGTGCGCGAGCACTGCGTGCGCTCCGATCGTGCCGACACCTTGGAAGGCGACGCCGAGGAGCGAGAATTCGTGCGTGACTCTTTCTTCGAAACGCTTCAGCGCTCGGGCGCGCATCAGGTGGGACAACCTTCGGGCGGGCGCGAATGGTGCGTCGTGCTCGGGGGCGAAGTTCGCTTCCAGAACCTGGTGCTGCCGCAGGGCACCACACTTTGGTGGGACGGCGAGAATTTTCCGGCGGAGCTCGTCGGACCAGCACTCGCCAAAACGCGCATCGCCGGCCTGCTCGTGGTCGAAGGATCGCGTCTGTGCATCGCGCACGGTGGCTATTACTGGTCAGCCGTGCTCGCGGACGACGGAGTGATTTGTGGAGTCAAAGCGCCGCGCGGCAGTCGCGTCGAGTGGCTCTACGGCATCGACACGTTCGCCTGTGAATCGGAGCCGCGCGCGTTTCAGGTCGAGCTTCCCGAGGGGCGGCTGCACGCGGATGCATTCGACGTGTTGCAATTCGACACGAGCGGGAAGATCGACGGTGTCCGCGCAGCCCTGGACATCCACAACGACCGCGTTTCCGTCCGCAAAGGAATGTGGCTCCTATTCGACAACAGCGATCCGGCGAAAATACGCCACTTCACGAACGACCGCGGGCGCGATCCCGCCATGCGTCACTACGACGGCTCGGGTGGCGCCGACGTGTGAATGAGCCTGCTACTCGAGGGACGGCGGCCGCGCGCCGGATTACAGCGATCCCTGGTTGCTCGGACGCACCTTGCTTTGAAATCGCCGCGTCATCGATCGTATGGTCGCCTGCTCGGTTTTTTTCGAGCAGAGGGTGGTTTTGGATGACAACGATTGGGTGGTCGTGCGGCGTATTTGCGTTCGCACTTGCTGGTTGTGCCGTGACGGTCGATGGCGAGGAGACGGATGCCGTCGCTCAGGAGTCGAACGTCAACGGCAAGAAGCTCTTCGAGCGGGAGACGTTCGGCGGAAATGGCCGCACGTGCCTCGCCTGTCACGGTGACGAGACCGGTACCGTCTCACCGCAAGACGCTCAGCAGCGGTTCAATGCGGACCCGAACGATCCGCTGTTTCGCTCGATCGACAGCGACGATGGCGTCGGCAACTCGTACACGAAGCTCCTTGCCGACGCGACGATCCGCGTGACGATTCCGCTGCCCGCGAACTGGTCGATCGAGGGCTCGGCGGAGCGCTCGGTGACGTTCCGTCGCGCGATCCCGACGACGCTCAACGTTCCCTCGCTCGACACGATCTTCATGGCGGACGGCCGCGAGGATGCGCTCGAGTCGCAGGCGCACGGAGCCGTCAACTCGCACTACGAGCCGGGGCGTCAGCCGACGGCGGCAGAGCTCGCTGCGATCGCGGACCACCAGCAGACGAACAAGTTCTTTTCGAGCAACGCGCTCAAGCAGTACGCGAACGGCGGGCCCGCGCCGGCGCTGCCTCCCGGCAATACCGCATCGGAGAAGCGCGGTCGCGAGTGGTTCATCGATCAGCCGCAAGGCGTCTGCTCGCACTGCCACTCTGGACCGATGCTGAACCAGACCAACGAGTTCCTCCAGGCGCCCTTCCCGCCCGGCACGCGGTTCTTCACGGCGTTCGTCTCCGAGCTCAACAAGGCGAACGCGCCCGTCTACACCTTCATCGTCGACAACGGCGATGACACGACCACCACCGTGACGAGCCCGGACCCGGGACGCGCGCTGATCACGGGCAACCCGCTCGACGCGAACTTCTTCCGCATCCCGACGCTCTGGGGTTCGGCGAGGACGGGACCGTGGTTTCACGACAACTCGGCGAAGACGTTGGCCGACCTCGCATCGCACTACTCGGACTACTTCGAGATCGTGCTCGGAGTTGGCCTCACCGACCAGGAACAGGCCGACATCATCGCGTACCTGAAGCTGCTCCGTTGACGATGTCGCCGACAGACATGCGGCGCGCCTGGCGAGCGGCTACTGTTGTCGAATGCGTTGCATGCTCGTGCTCGTCGCACTGGTCGCGACCGCTTCTGCGAATCCGCCCTCGAAGACCCTCGAGCGCGCGATCAAGCTGTACGACAAGCAGGACTTCTTCTCGTCGTTGATCGAGCTGAAGAAGGTGCTCGACGGCGAGACCGGCGACGACGCGCAGAACAAGCAGCGGGCCGAGTTCTTCGCCGGTAAGGCCCTGTACCAGACGAAGTGGTACGCGGTGTCGCTGGCGTACTTCGACAAGATCTCGAACGCCGGCGACGCTCACGCGTACAACAACGCGTCGATCAAGTGGCACGCGGCGCTCGCACGCGTGCTCCCGATGGAGCCCGAAGCGCTCGGGCGCTATCCGCTCGAGACGTTCGCCGACCCCGACCTCGCGAGCGTGCGTTCCGAGGCCACGTACCTTCACGCGCGTTCTCTGTTCCAGCGCACTGACTTCGCGAAGGCCGCCAAGGCGCTCGCGACGATCGACAAGAGCTCGCCGTTCTATCAGCGCGGGCGGCTCCTGCTCGC
>JAEYYY010000367.1 GCA_023430775.1 Pseudomonadota bacterium | reverse complement strand
GATCGGGACCGAGCAGGGCGAGCGGCGAGCAGCTGCGCGGGAACAGCGAGGGGCGACCGAGCACGCGCTCGATCTCGCGCGTATCGCCGGTGATCAGCTGGCCGTCGGCGACGTGCAGCGTGTGCCGGCAGCCACCGCCCGGACCGTAGACGGCGAGCTGCACACGCGGCGTGGCCACCGGTGCGACCTCGAGGTGCGCGACCAGGAAGCCGTCGTCGCCGGGGTGATAGATCACGGCCGGGGAGCTGTCGAAGGCACCGCGGAACGCCTGCGCCGCGAAGCCGTTGTAGACCAGGCCGCGGCGATCGTCGGTGGCGATCAGCTCGTGGCCGTTGCCGCTGTACGAGAACGGCATGACGCCGAGGTCGGCGCCGGTGGACGGCTCGATCAGCCGCCCGTCGATCGCGATCCGCGACCGCTCGGCATCGTGGATGGCGAGCAGCGTGGGGTCGGCGGCGTAGGTCGGCACCGAACGCTCGAGCTTGGTGCGCCCCGACGCCCCGAGCACCGCGAATCGCTCGGCGCCGGCGAGATAGAGCTCGCGCATGCCGTCGCCGTCGAGATCGGCGCGGAGGCCGGCCGTCAGCGAGCCGGCGAGCTCGCAGCTCCAGCGCAACATGCCATCTCCGCGGTACGCACCGATCGCCGTGTGATCGGGGCGAGGCGCCAGCACGACGATCGGGGACTGCATGCACGGCGTCACGATCACGTGCTCGGGCGATTCGACCGGGACGTCGATCACGAGCGAGCGAGTCAGGGCAGGGCGCGGCGTGCGCGGTGGTGCCGCGTGCACCGGGACCGGCAGGCGCAGCGGCGGCTCACCGAACGCACGCTCGAACACCGCGACCACCTCGGGCATCCGCGGCCGATGCTCGGGCTCGACCTCGAGCATGCGGCCGATGATCGCGCGCACCGCCGCGGGGAGCGGAGGCAGCGGCGTGAGGTCGTGCTGCTCGACGAGGCGCAGCCGGTTGAGGTAGTCCCACTCCGATTCGTGATCCTTCGGCGGCACCGGGAAGTCGCCGGCGAGCAGGCGGAAGCAGCAGACCCCGAACGCGTAGACATCGCTGCGCGCGTCGAGCGGCTCGCCGCGCAGCATCTCGCGCGCCATGTACGGCAGCGTGCCGCCGAACCGCATCACGCCGACGGCGGTCGTAGACGCGGCCGCCCGCGCGGACAGCCCGAAGTCGATGATCTTCAGCCGGACATCACCTGCTGCCGGCGCAGAACAATCGATCGCCAGCATCGCGTTCTCGAGCTTGATATCGCGATGGAGGACACACGCATCGTGGATGCCGCACACCCCGCGCGCGAAGTGCAGCAGGATCGCCGCCGCATCGGCGAGCGGCAGCGCACCGCGGCCGACCACGGTGGCCAGGTTCGGGCCCTCGACGCGCTCCATCACCAGGTAGCCATCGCCGTCGCCGTCGATCAGCGACTCGATGATCCGCGGCACGTAGTCGCTCTCGACCTGGCGGAGCGCGACGATCTCGCCCTCGAACTGGAGGTCGTCGACGTACGGCATCCGCGCGATCGCGACGTCGGGACCACCGGCGAGCACGCTGGCGCGGAACACTTCCTTCGTCCCACCGACGCCGATCCGATCGACGATGCGATACCGCTCGGCGAGCTCGTCGGGTAGGTCGCGGCGCATGCGGGAGGTCCTGGGCGTCGAGGATACCGCCGCCCCGGTCACCGCACCGAAATGAACGAGCCGGCCGTCGAGCCGCAGCGCGGAGGCGGCGGCCAGCCGCGAGGGCGCGGCATCGTCGTGTGCGAACGCGGCGCGCTCCTCGTCGCCATCGCCGACCGCCGGTACGGCGAGCCACGAGGCCGTGCGAGCTCTCGCCAGCATGACCTCGACCTGCTCGACGATGTCGGGGAACGCGCGGTCGCGCGGCACCTGGCGGGCGGCCAGACAATCGATCGCGGCACCCTCGATCAGGCGCTGCCAGTAGTGCGCGCAGGTCGCCGGCTGATCGAAGACATCGATCGAGATCAGCTCCGCGCCGACCCCGATCGCGAGGCCGATCGCGTCATCGCAGTACGACAGCCGCGTCGACATCGCCTCGATCTCGGGCGCGCGCTCGGCGAAGGTGTGGGACAGCGCGCGGGTCGCCGATGACACGGAGAGCCGGCGCTGCTGGTCCGCGATCGTGCTCCAGATCCGCTGCTGATCCGCATCGCGATGGCCATCGTGGATCATCGCCTGGGTGACCGACAGCTTCGCGATCCGGCGCAGGCTCGCCGGCGCCATCGTGGTCAACCCGGCGAATTGCTCCGTCGGTCCGTGCCAGCGGCCTTGCTCGACACACGACGCGGGCACGCCGATCACGCCACAGCCGACCAGCGCCGACGACGTCAACATCCGGTTCTGGCGGGCGCCGAGCACGTGATCGCCCTCGACGATCAGCACCCGCCGGCGCGCGCGGTTGCGTGCCTCGAGCAGCCCGACGGTCGCGCCCCGCCGGCTCTCGTGGATCTCGAAGGTGCCGTCCGCGATCGCGTGCGCCGCGAGGCGATAGTCGACCGGCGCCACCGCGGTACGGAAAAACAGGGGCAGCACGGTGACCGCGCCGTGCCTCGAGGAGAAGCCGACATCGAGCTCGGGAAGCTTGGACATACCCCGCCGTCGAGCACGCCGCACGCCAGCGCAACCCCGCGATCGGGCGACGGGTTTGCCGTGAAGGAACGGTAGCTGGACGGTAGTCGACCACCGCCTTGCACCGTATTCTGTGGGCCCATGACGATCGATGTCCTCGAGCTTGCCGGCTCGCTTCATTACCTCGACGAGCTGCCCGCGGAGCTCCCCGAACGCGGCAACGGTTCGTCGAACGGCCACGGCAACGGCCACGCGCAAGGCAACGGCAACTACGGCACGGCGATCCCGCGTGGCGAGCGGATGGGCAACGTCACGATGGCGCCGATCGTCGCGCACGCCGCGTCGGTGTGGCCGCTCGTCAACGCGTATCGCGTGCGCGGTCACCTCCAGGCCAAGCTCGATCCGCTCGGGCTGCTCGAGACGGCGGATAACCCCGAGCTTCACCCGGCGACCTGGGGCTTCACCCCCGCGGATCTCGATCGCGTGATCGAACCGACCGGCGTGCACGGGCTGCCGCGCGCCACGCTGAAGGAGCTGATCGACCACCTGAACAAGGTCTATGCCGGCTCGGTCGGCCTCGAGTTCATGCACATCTCGTCGCCGGGCCGGCGATCGTGGCTCGCGGAGCACATGGAGGCCGCGCGGCTGGTACCGGCCAAGCCGGTGCGCCTGCGGATGCTCGAGCTGCTCGTCAACTCCGAGCAGTTCGAACGCTTCTGTCACACCAAGTATCCCGGCACCAAGCGGTTCTCGCTCGAGGGCAGCGAGTCGCTGATCGCCGCGCTCGATCTCGTGCTCACGCACGGCGCGCGCCACGGTGCGATCGAGGCGGTGCTCGGCATGGCCCACCGCGGCCGGCTCACCACGATCGATCAGATCATCGGTCGCCCGGCGCGCGAGCTGTTCGCGCACTTCGAGGACATCGAGCCCGAGAAGGCGATGGGCGGCGGTGACGTCAAGTATCACCTCGGGTTCTCGACCGATCGCGTCGACCCGAACGGCAACCACATGCACGTGTCGCTGTGCTTCAACCCCTCGCACCTCGAGGCGGTGGATCCGGTGGTCTGCGGTCGCGTCCGCGCCAAGCAGATCCGCCACGGCGACTTCGAGCACCGCCGCGTGCTGGGCGTGCTCGTTCACGGCGATGCGGCGTTCGCCGGCCAGGGACTGGTGCCCGAGACGCTGCAGCTGTCGGGCTTGCCCGGCTATCGCACCGGCGGCACGGTGCACGTGATCGTCAACAACCAGGTCGGCTTCACCGCGTCACCCGCCGAGCAGCGCTCCACGCCGTACTGCACCGACGTCGCGAAGATGCTCGAGTGCCCGATCTGGCATGTCAACGGCGAGGACCCCGACGCGCTCGCTCGCGTCGTCGAGATCGCATGCGACTACCGCGCGCGCTTCCAGTCCGACGTCGTGATCGACATGTACTGCTACCGCAAGTACGGCCACAACGAGAACGACGAGCCGTCGTTCACGCAGCCGCTGATGTACGACCGGATCAAGAACAAGCAGTCGCCCGTCGAGGTCTACGCCGAGAAGCTGATCTCCGAAGGTGTGATCACCGGGGACGACGTCACCGCGATCACGCGGCGGCGGGTCGGCGAGCTCGACCTCGAGCTCGAGGCGGCGAAGAGCAGCAAGGAGCGTCCGGCGGGCCACGCGCTCGCCGGCATGTGGCGCGGCTATCACGGCGGCGTGCTCGCCAAGCCCGACGTCATCGATAGCGCGGTACCGCGCGAGCTGCTCGCCGCGATCGCGCAATCGATCACCGAGCTGCCGGCCGGCTTCACCGCGCACCCGAAGATCCTGCGCCTGCTCGAGCAACGCGCGCAGATGGGGCGCGGCGAGCGCCCGATCGACTGGGGCATGGGCGAGCTCCTCGCGTATGGCTCGCTTCTCCACCAGGGCTTCGACGTCCGCCTCACCGGGCAGGACTGCGCCCGCGGTACGTTCAGCCACCGCCACGCGATCGTCGCCGACATCGTCACCGGCCGCGAGCACCTGACGCTCGGCGGGCTGCACGCCGAGCAGGGCCAGTGCCGGATCTTCGATTCGCTGCTGTCCGAGGCCGGCGTGATGGGCTTCGAGTTCGGCTACTCGCTCGATTACCCCGACGCGCTGGTGATGTGGGAAGCCCAGTTCGGCGACTTCGCGAACGGCGCGCAGGTGATCATCGATCAGTTCATCACCTCGTCGGAGGACAAGTGGCACCGGCTATCCGGCCTGACGCTGCTGCTGCCGCATGGCTACGAGGGGCAGGGGCCCGAGCACTCGAGCGCGCGGCTCGAGCGCTTCCTGCAGTCGTGCGGGGAGCACAACATCCAGGTCTGCCAGCCGTCGACGCCGGCGCAGATGTTCCACATGCTGCGCACGCAGGTGCTCCGCAAGGTGCGCAAGCCGCTGATCGTGATGACGCCGAAGAGCCTGCTGCGCTTGCCGGCCGCCGCGTCGTCGCTCGACGAGCTGGCAACGGGCGTGTTCCAGCGCGTGATCCCGGATGCCACGGCGGACGCCTCCAAGGTGACGCGGGTGCTGATGTGCAGCGGCAAGATCTATTACGAGCTCGTCGAGGAGCGCACCAAGCGCGAGGATCCGACGATCGCGATCGTCCGGATCGAGAAGCTGTACCCGTGGTGGCCGGAGCTGGTCAGCGAGACGTTCGCGAAGTACAAGCTGAAGGAGCTCTACTGGGTGCAGGACGAGCCGGCGAACATGGGCGCCGCCACGTTCATCGCGCCCCGGCTCCAGCCGCTGGTCGGTAGCGCGAAGTTCGACGTGATCTGCCGCGCCGAGAGCGCGAGCCCGGCCACCGGCTCGCACAAGGCGCACGTCCTCGAGACGAAGCAGATCATGGATGCGGCATTCCGTCGCTAACCCCCTGGCATCGAGATCAGCGGTCGTGGCATCCCACGGCCGATGACCAGTGAAGACCTCGTACGCGCCTACCTGCGCGCCATCGAAGCCATGGACCTCGATGCCGTCGACGGCTTCTTTGCCGATGACGTGGTCGTCGTCGAGCACCCGAACAAGCTCAACCCGGCCGGCAAGACCTACGATCGCACGACCTTGCGCGAGGCCGGCGAGCGCGGCAAGGCGCTGCTCCAGAGCCAGCGCTACGACGTCCGCGGCCTGATCGCCAGCGGCGACCGGGTCTGCGCCCAGACCGAATGGATCGGCGTCACCAGGACCGGCGTCGAGATCAGGGCGCACATCTGCAGCGTCTTCGACCTCGCGGAAGGCAAGATCAGGCGGCAGGAGCAGTACGACTGTTTCGCGTGACTTGGTAAGTTCGCCGGGTATGGCCGACCTCGTAGTTCCCCAGCTGGGCGAATCGATCACGGAGGCAGTGATCGCTCGGTGGATCAAACAGCCCGGTGAAGCGGTCGCCGATGGCGAGCCCGTCGCGGAGCTCGAGACCGACAAGATCACGGTGCAGCTGCCGTCGCCGGTCGCCGGTGCGATGGGCAAGCAGGCGGTCGAGGTCGGCGCCACGGTCAAGGTCGGCCAGGTGATCGGTAGCGTCGACGCGGGTGCCAAGGGCACGGCTGCGGCGAAGCCGGAGACCAAGTCGAAGGCGCCCGAGGGCCCGATCCCGCAGGAC
>JAEYYY010000357.1 GCA_023430775.1 Pseudomonadota bacterium | reverse complement strand
GAGCACGAGTGCGCGCACGGCCCGCGCGACCTTGCCGCGCTCGGCCTTGCCGCCGGTGAGGCGACGGATCGCGCGGACCACCGTGGACACGCGTGCGGGATGGACCTCGAGGTCCGAGTGCTCGATCCGATCGAGCAGCACGCGCCACGGCTTGCCGAGGTGGTTCGTGACGAGCTCGAGGAGCGACGTGATCCACGGCCGATCGAGATCGTCGAACAACCGGATATCGGAAGCCGCGTTCATCGGGCACCTCCAACGGCGAAGCCAGAACGCGGCTCGCCTGCCGCCATGACATCCTCGAGCTGCGAGGATTCGAGACCTCCGCGGCGGCGCTGCACGTAATCGACCTCGGTGGTCTCCATCACCGCGAGCTCGTAGATCATGGCCTTCTTGCCCTCGCGCGGCCGCAGCACGCGACCGACGCGCTGGACCTGGCGGCGTGCACTCGACGAGCCCCCGACGATGATCGCGACATCGGCATCCGGCACATCGAAGCCTTCATCGAGCACCTGCGCCGAGACCAGCACGGTGATCTCGCCGGTGCGGAACTTCTCGATCACCGCCGCGCGCTCGGCGCGACCGATCTCGTGCGTGATCGGCATGACCAGGAGCTCGCGCGCGATCTGATACGCGGTGGCGACATCGGCGGTGAACACCAGCGTGCGCTCGCCGCGATGCTTCGCGAGCAGCTGGCGCAAGGCCGAGCGCTTGCCCTCGGAGTACGCGATCAGCGAGCGGTAGCTCTTCCACGCATCGAGCGCGTCGCGCCCCTCCGCGCTGCGGGTGGCGAGCTTGACGAACTTGCGCCAGTCCATCTGACCGCGCTGCTGGCGCGCGTGCTTGGCGTAGACGTGCGCGAACCGGCTGCGCTGGGTGCGATAGAGCTCGCGCTCCGGCTTGCCGAGGGCGATCGGCACGCTGACCAGCTCGAACTCGGCGAGGGCATCGCCCTTCAGATCGTCGACGCGCAGCGTGTACAGCACCGGACCGATGCGCGCGACCAGCTCGCTGCTGTTCTCCTCCGGGCCCGGCGGTGTGGCGGTGAGGCCGAGCCGCGCCGGCGCGACCAGCATCTCGAGCACGTCGCCCGGACACCACGCGCCGACGTGATGCGCCTCGTCGACGACGACCAGGCCGAACCGGTGGCCGATCCGGGGCGCCCAGATCACCGCGCTCGAGTACGTGGCCACGGTGATCTGCTCGACCTCGTAATTGCCGTCACCGAGGCGACCCACCGGACCCGACCACGCCTTCGCCAGCGCAGCAGACCACTGGTCGAGCAGCACGCGCGTTGGCACGATGATCAGCGCCGGCACGCCGAGCTGCGCGATCGCCTCGAGCGCGACGAGCGTCTTGCCCGAGCCGGTGGGCAGCGCGATCACGCCGCGTCTGCCGGCCGCCTTCCAGCGCGCGAGCGCGGTGGTCTGGTACCAGCGCGGTGCGGGCAGCTTCCACGCGCCATCGAGCTTGTCGGGCGGCATGTCCGGTATCCGGATCGGCTCGTCCGCCAGCTGGACACGGAGGTCGCGATAGCGCTCCGCGGGAACGCGCCAGGCGCGACTCTCCGCATCCCATGCAGCACCTGGAATCTGCGACGGATCTCGAGCGCCGGCGATTCCCAGCTCGGCCTCGAGCACCAACGTTCCACGATCGAATCGAGCTCTCATGCGCGCGAGGAGCAGCAACGCGCATGCCGGCTCTTGTCCAGATCACGGACGGGATCGCACTGTCCGGCTGCCGGACATCAGTTCGCGATCTGCGACTTCGAACGCTGCCTCAGATCCCACCGGCCGCCATTGGACTCGTGCTGCTGCACGCCCCAGGTGCCGTCGAGCCGACCCGATGAGATGTTCCACACACCGAGTCCCCAGCCACCCGGTTGCCGCCAGACGTAGCGCAGCGTGCGGCCCTCGATGATCTTGCCTTCGATCGTCCCGCCACCGCAGCACACGTACGTGCCGGTCACGCGGTCGCCGTCCTGCCGGAGCGTGACCAGGTCCCAGTTCGACTCGTAGGTGCCGGTGACCTCGACCTGGCGCTGGCGCGGCGGCTCGGTGGCAAGAGCGTTCGAGACCACGTACGGAGCAACGACCACCAGGAGCATGGCGACGGCGAGGCGACGGAACATGGCCTCTACCAACGCACCACCTCCGCCGCCGTGCTTTGCAGGCGCAACCCGGCGAGATGGTTCACCGTCCGCGTGAGATCACGTAGGTAACGGCAGAGACGGGCACACCGCGATGAATGCTCGCCCGCAGGTGGTTCGACCAGCATGGCCAATCTGTCCCAACTGATGACCGTCACCTGTGGAGGAGCTGCCAGCGAGGACTCGAGTCGCTCGCAGCAGACCATGCTGACCATCCTCGCCCTGTTCGCGGGGCTCGCGCTATCGGCGCTGTGGGGGCTCGCCGCCGGCAGCACCTCGGCGTCGCTCGCGCTCGCCAACGCCTACAAGGTGCCGATGGTGATCCTGCTGTCGGCGCTCACCGCGCTGCCGGCCGGGCTGGTCGCGTTGCGGCTGCTCGATGCACCGCTGCCGGGGCACCAGCTGGTCGGTGCGTTCGCATCGGCGATCTTCGGCGGCACGCTCGTCCTCGCGACGCTCGCACCGCTGGTCGCCATCTACTATCACACGAGCTCGAAGGCCGGCTTGCCGCTCGCGCTCGGCTCGGTGTTCGTCGCGCTCGCCACCGCATCGCTGCTGTTCGCGCGCGCGGTGATGCGCAGGCTCGCCGATCATCCGCGACGCACCAGCTCGCTGATCGCGGTCGTCATCCTGGTCGTGCTGTTCCTCGCCGCGCTGCTCCAGTTCGTCGGCATGGCGTCGCCGATCATCGATGCCGGCACGCGGTTCGATGGTGGCTTCGACGCGGTGTTTCGATGAGCCCGACCCTGTGGCTGGTCGCGAGCTCGATCGGCACCGCGGTGCTGGTCGTCCTCGCGATCGTCTATCGCCGGGCGGCGGCGCGTCGCGAGCTCGAGCTCGCCGAGGCCGCGATCGAGGCCGAGTACGGCGCGCTCCACGAGCCGCCGGTCAGCTCTCAGCGCGACGCGAACAGGCGATAGAGCTCGAGCGGGGCGGTGCAATCGTGGGCGGCGTCCCGCCACCCGACCTGCACGAGCAAGCGGCGGCGCTTGGTATCGAACCACGCTGCCTCTGGCACGGGCCGCCACACGCAGGTCGCGTCAACTCCACCCGGCCTCGGCTCGATCTTCGCCGTCCCGATCTGCTTGCCGCGCTCGTGGATCGCGAGGGTCAGGATCCCGTTCTCGTCCTGGGACGTCTGCACCTTGTACGGGCCGACCTCGGCGAGGTCCGGCACGTCGATCTCGTCGACCATGCCTTCGAACTTCGAATACCCACCACCGCGCAGATGCTCGACCACGCGCGTCGCCGAGCTGGTCACCTCCGCCATGTCGATCTTCGGCTTCCTCCCGGCGGTGTGTGCGTCGGCGATCTCCCTGGTCGCCTCGTCGTCGATGACGACGTACCTCCCGAGCTTCGCGCGTGGCTCGAGGGAGATGAAGCTCAGCACGTAGCTCGACATCCCCGAATCGCCGTACGGCACGCCGGCGTGAAACGCGACCGTATTGCCATCCTTGGAGAGCTGCGGGAGATCCGGCCAGGCCTTGCCGAAGGCCAGCTTCAGCACCTCGTCGACGGGACTCGGTTGCAGCCACTCCTCCGGTTGGGCGTGCGCATCCACCTCCTTCGACTCCTTTGACTCCTTCGCCGGGGGCACCTTCGACGGCGTGGGCTTCGCCGGCGTCGCCACCTTCGGCGGTACCTGTTTCGAGGTGGACTCGACGTTCTGGGTCGCCGTCGGCGCAGGGGGTGTGGTCTCCGTGGCGCCGCATGCGCCGAGGAATGCGACCGCGGTCGCGAGGCATCGGTGATTCGTCATGCGGACCGCGTCGAGCAACCGGCGTACCGCGCCAACTGCATGACCGCTCGGCGATCGCAAACGCAACTGTGACTCGCGAAGCGACAGCTCGGCGCCGCGACTAGCCGGTCAGCCGCTCACAGCAATACGCCGCCGACCGGCAGCCTGCGGTGGTCGACGCGGCTGTCCCGCGTCGATGCCGCGCCTGGTCTGTGTGGGCATCGTCATGACGACGGTCAGGACGAGCTTCGTCGCGACGACGCGCCTGTTAAAGCAACGCCGCCGGTTGGCAGTCCTGCGTCGGCTGGTGCGGGCGGCGGTTCGGCGCGACGACGGTCACGACGAGCTTCGTTGCGACGACGCGCCTGCTACAGCAACACGCCGCCGGTCGGCAGTCCCGCGTCGGGTGGTGCGGGCGGCGGTTCGGCGCGGACGGTCAGGACGAGCTTCGTTGCGACGACGCGCCTGCTACAGCAACACACCGCCGGTCGGCAGTCCCGCGTCGGGGTGGTGCGGGCGGCGGTTCGGCGCGACGACGGTCGGGACGAGCTTCGTTGCGACGACGCGCCTGCTACAGCAACACGCCGCCGGTCGGCAGTCCCGCGTCGGGTGGTGCGGGCGGCGGTTCGGCGC
>JAEYYY010000354.1 GCA_023430775.1 Pseudomonadota bacterium | reverse complement strand
GGCCGACGAGGTTCAGCCACGTTCGCGCGACGAGCGCATCGTCGCGCGCTCCCGCCGCATACTTCACGGCTTCCTCGAACGTGGCCCGTACGCCTTCCATGGTGCCGCTCGCGAAGATCGCCACGCCGTACTCGATGCGAGCTCGCGCGCTCGCGGACGGTAGGTCATGGGTATCGGCGTAGAGGACGGCGGCGCGCCCCGAAGCGAGCGCGCCCTGGATGTCGCCGGCGATCCGCTGCGTGCGCGCCTTCGCGATCGACGCATCGGCCTGCGCCGCGATCGCAGCGTTGACCACATCGCGAGGTGGGGACGCGCCGCCGACCAGCGTTGCCACATCCGCGCAGTCCTCGACGCGGGGCAACCCGGTGGCCACATCGAGCGCCTTCGCCGGTGGCAGCTTGCTCTGCGCGAACACCGCGAGCATCGCACGCAGCGACGACCGGCCACGCTCGAGACACGCGACGCGCTGATCGTAGATGCCAGGGGATTGCGTGTGGCTGACGTGCGCAGCCTCGCAGGCATCGC
Organism: Pseudomonadota bacterium; assembly: GCA_023430775.1. Classification (GTDB taxonomy): domain Bacteria; phylum Myxococcota_A; class Polyangia; order Haliangiales; family Haliangiaceae; genus JABFXX01. The sequence goes on along the minus strand of JAEYYY010000354.1, from coordinate 12,907 downwards.
GACTGCCAGCGCGCCAGCGCGCCACCCAGGCATCGGTGGTGGCGATCGCGCGATCGATCTGCTCGCCCGCCCCCAGCTTGCGGACCGCGTCCCGCGCCGCGGGCGACCAATCGGCGTCGATCGCGGTGGCTGCGGTCGCGCAATCGATCGCGACCTCACTATCTCGCGTCGCCATCATCAGCACCACACCACCCAGCGCGAGGATGGCGGCACCGCCCGCGAACAGCCACGCCCGCGACCGGCGCGGCGCGATCGCGGCCAACAGCTCGTCGAGCGAGGGCCAGCGGTGTTCCGGATCGTCGTCGAGCGCACGCCGCAATGCCGCCTGGACCCGCTTCTCGATCTTGCCGGTCGGCGCCGGACCCGACGTCTCGGATCTGGTGGTGGGTTGCTCCGAGAACGGGTGCTCCCCGGCGAGCGCTTCCCACAGCGACACGGCGAACGCGTACTGATCGGCCCTCGCATCGACCGCCGTTCCCGCGCGCTGCTCGGGCGCCATGTAGCCCGGCGTGCCGAGACTCGCCTCGCCGCCGACCGCCGCGTTCTGATCCACCGCGAGCCCGAAGTCGGCGACCCGCGCGCGACCATCCTCACCGACCAGCACGTTGTCGGGCTTGAAGTCGCGATGCACCAGCCCCGCCGCGTGCGCCGCCGCCAGCCCCGCACCGGCCGCGCGATACAGCGCGAGGATCTCGTCGGCGGTGCGCCCCTTGCGCCAGGCCCGCGCCGTGCCTCCGCGCACCAGCTCCATGGCGACCCACGGGTGGTTCGCCCACGTCCCCACCTCGTAGACGGTCACCACGTTGGGATGGGCGAGCCGTGCAAGCGCCGCGGCCTCGCGCACCAGCTCGTCGGCGCCGCGCGCACGCGCGTGCAGCTTGATCGCGACGTCGCGGCCGAGCCGTTGATCGTGCGCGCGATAGACGCGGCCCATACCCCCAGCACCGATCTCTTCCTCGATCCGGTACGCGTCGATCACCTGGCCGGGCGTCAACCGGGGTGTCGAAGGTGCCGCTCCCATCCCCAGCACGTCACGCAGATCGCCCGCCGTCGACTCCGGCACCTCATGCGTCACGTACGAGACCTCGCAACTTCGTCTTCAGGCGCTCGAAGCGCTTCCGCAGCGCGGCGACGTCACTCGTGGTCGGCGCGCCCTCCTCGCCGGCGAGCACGAGTGCGATCTGATCCCACGGCATCTTGTGCTCGATCCGCATGCCGAGCAGCACCAGATCATCCGGCGGCAACTGCGCGCGGACGGCCGCGAACTTGTCGCGCACGTCATCGCGTTGATGGATCGGCGTGGTCGATCGCACCTTCGCCACGATCCGGGAGATCGAGGGTACCTCCGAGAGCGGGATCGCCTTGCGGGCTCGCGACACCTCTCGCGTGGTGCGCAGGAACTCGTTGCGCGCGATCCGGTACGCCCACACCCGGAACGTCGAGTCCCAGCGGAACTTCGGGAGCCCGCGCCAGATCCGCTCGCACATCGCGCTGAACGCCTCGTCTGCCTGGGCCTCGTCCCGGCCGAGCCCCCGCAGGAAGCCATACAGCTCGTTGGCGTAGCGCTCGAACGCGCAGGTCATCGCGGCATCGAAGTCGTTGGCTTCCCAAGCCTTACGGATCTCGACTTCATCCACATCAGCCAGTGCGACTACCACGGCAGGCGATTCTACATAAATCTGCCGTCACAAATGCCGCGAGCGGGTTCCTTACCAGGTGCCCAATCTCGCGTTCGCAACCATCGGAGCCATCAAGGGTGACTCGAAGACCAAGGGACGGGAGGGTCAGATCCACGTCCGCGGCTTCCATCACCGCGTCCAGCGGCCCATCAACGCCGTGACCGGTCAGGTCGGCAGTCGCCGATCTCACTCCTTACTCACGATCCGCAAGGACAGTGACGTCGCGACCAGCGGGCCGCTGCGGGTCGCCCACAAGAACAACAGCCTGCTGACCCCGTGGACGCTGGACTTCTATCACATGCCGGCGAGCGGCAACGAGATGAAGTACTTCACCATCTCGCTCGTCAACGCGCGGATCGCCGAGTACCGCATGGTGATGCCTTCGCTCACCGTGGCGAAGAACGCGCTGATCCACGAGTACGAAGAGATCTCGTTCATCTACGACAAGATCACGTACCAGTCGTACAAGGATCAGACCGAGATCGGCCAGTTCGTCGCCGGCCGGACGTTTCAAGCCGATGCCACCGGCAGCGTGTTCGACGCGTCGTGGCAGGAGGAGCAGGCGAAGATCGCGGTCAAGCTCGTCCTCAAGCTGCTCGGCGACAAGGCCGACGACTTCGCGAGCGACGCCAACCTGTCGTCGGCGATCCGCAGCAAGGTCCTCGGCCAGGCGGTCCCCAACCCGGCCGGCCCGAACAGCACGGGGACGACGCCGAACCAGCCCACCCCTAACAACAACCCCGAATAGGAGACGCCGTGAAGAAGGAACTGACTCGACGCGGAATGTTCACGGCGGTCGCCGGCGCGACGGCGGGAGCGGCCCTCGCCGTCCCTCCGATCGCGCGAGCGAGCACGACCGACGTCCCGGCATCGTCGTTCGACGCCATCGTCGACCGTGCTCGCGCCGTCGCACCTCCCCCACCGCCGCACCCCGATGCCAGGAGTGCGCGTGCCCGCGTCGCGCTGTGCCGCGCGTGGGATCACCAGGTCTACCTGATCGTCGACGACGAGGTGCATGGCTTCGCCACCGTCGATCCGCGCACGTTCGCGATCGCGACCGCCGCACAGCTCGTCGGTCGACCGCTCGCCGTTCACTACTGGGGCCATCGCGATCGCGGCAACGGCACCGGCGCCTTCGACGGCGTGCTGATCGCCGCCGACACCCGCGACCTCCCTCACTCGGACTAAAGGAACTCCACCATGGCGCTCTCTCCTCGGTTGACCGTGAAGTTTGGCGGCGAGCGGATCTACAGCACGACGTACAAGGCCTCGAACAAGAGCTGGATCCCGATCAGCCGGTTCGAGCACCGCGTCAAGTCGAAGTCGTATCCGCTGGAAGGCCGGCCGTCGAAGAAGCTGACCGGCGAGCGCGAGCACGACGCGTTCGTGATCCAGAAGAAGCTCGACGTCACCTCCCCGTACTTCTACCAGCTGATGCTCGACAGCAACCTGCAGGCCGGCCGCGACGACAAGTCGAAGCTGTCGGCGTTCGAGCTCGAGCTGATCGACATCCAGCCCGGCAAGCCGAACAACCTCTACGGCACGATCATCCTGCGCGGCGCGGTCGTGGTGTCGATCGAGACCGTGATGCCCGATTACGGCGATCAGGAGCAGCGCAACGTCCACGAGTACGAGGAGATCAAGTTCGCGTACGACGAGATCGTCTTCAACTTCGCGACCAAGGTCGACGAGAAGACCGACGCCGGCTCGAGCGGCAAGAAGTTCGTGCCCGACTGGTTCGAGGAGGCGGTTCGCGTGCAGGTCTACGAGGGCCTCGCGAAGCTCGACAAGAAGTGATGTCACAACCGCGCGCGGGCGGGTCAACACCGCATGCGAAGCGTGGCTTTCCTCAGTGTGTTCCTCCTTGGCTGTTCGATCCTGAGCCCCAAGAAGACCGATAGCAGCGGCACGGGCGGCGGCTCCGGTGCTGGCCCGACCGCCCAGGTCGGCAAGGGCTGGTCCGAGATCCTCGTCGAGGCGCCGTCCTTCAAGATCGGCTCGCCGGTCGAGGCCCAGCAGCCGCCGTGCAACGCCAGCGGCTACCTCAAGGTCGAGGTCGATCAGGACAAGCCGTTCCACGTCGTCGCCAAGTCGCCGCCGGCCGGCAACTCGTGCGCGTACGTCGAGATCGTCAACGGCAACGGCTCGGCCGCGAACACGTCCGCATCGAGCACCGAGGTCTGCGGCGAGACCAAGACGATCGACACCAAGGGTCAGCCGGGCGGGACGTACATCGTGGTCTCGGAGAAGTACGGCTGCTCCGGCATCACGGTCTCGCTCGCGATCAACGATGGCCCCGCCGGTGCCGGCCCCGCGCCTGCCCCGACGGGCGATGCCCCGGCAGCACCCGTGCCCGAGCAGAGTGCGGGACCGACGCCCGAGAACTGATCGCGGCGGGCTGCGGCCGTATGATCGGCCGAGCCACATGCCCGATCACTCTGCCGACAAGCTGCAGCTGTTCATCGCATCGATCGGGAGCCTGACCGGCGACGAGGCGCGCAAGGCCAAGCTGCTCTATCTGCGCAACGAGCTCGCCGACTTCGACGCCGAGAACAGCGACGCCCGGTCGTTGACCGTGCTCCAGCTGGTGTTCGCCGTGATGCCGCTGTTCTGGCCGTTCCTCTACGTCCAGCGCCAGAACCTGGTCAACGCGGCGAAGCTGTCGGCGCGGCGGATCCGCAATGCCCTCGACGTCTGGAAGACCGACCTCGGCGACGAGCATGTCCGGCTCACCAGCGAGCTCGAGCGCATCGAGTCCGGCTCGCCGCGGCTGCTCCCCTGGGGCAAGCGCGCTACTTCGTGACGCCCTTGGGCAGCAGCAACCAGTAGCGACCCTTGCCGCCCATCCGGCCGCCGATGTCGCCGGCCGCCTGATCGTCGCCCCAGTAGATATCGGCGCGCACGGCGCCGAGGATGTTGCCGCCGGTGTCCTGCGCGATCGCGAGCTGACGCCACGGCAGGACCTGGTTGCTGTTGGCGACCGGCGCGCGGGTGTCGATCCAGATCGGCGTCGAGTGGGCGATGAACGCGCGATCGATCGCGACCGAGCGGCGCGCCGTCAGCACCACCATCTGCGACCCCATCGCGCCCTGCTGCTTGGCCTCCTCGAAGAACACGAACGACGGGATCTGGTCGAAGATCGAATCGAGCTTCGCGCGGTTCTCGTCGAGCCACTTGCGAATGCCGGGCATCGTGCCGCTGCCGGGCGTCTTCAGGCCACCCATGCTCTTGATGATGCCGCCGAGCCCGGCGCCCGAGCGCCCGTTCTTGCCCGCGAAGTCGAGCCAGACGACCGAGCCGTCATCCATCTTCGCCTTCGCCGAGCCTTCGATGTGGGCGAACATCAGATCGATCGGATCGTCGATGTAAAGGATCTCGAGCTTCAGCTTGTCGAGCGCGCCTTGCCGGATCTCCTTGCGCGTGAAGTACGGCTCGAGGTGGCCCTTGTCGGTGACGCGTCCCCAGATCCGGCGACCGTGCGAGTCCTTGATGAACTTCGACAGATCGACCATCGCCAGGTCCTTGGGGCGCGCGTGGACCGGCGTCTGGTACTTGCCCTGCTTCTTGCGCGAGCCCCTCATCTCCTGGACGAAGTAGCCGGTCATCTTGCCGTCGACGCCCGCCTTGCCCGCGGCTTGCCACGGCACGAACTCGGTCTCGAAGAACGTCTTCGCCGCGGCATCGTCGCCGGCCTTCAGCTTCGCAGCGGCCTTGCACGCGGAGCGCCACTGGCGAGCGACGCCACCGTGACCGTCGTGGCCCACCGGCTCGTTGTCCTTGAGCAGCGCCAGCTTCTCGCACGAGCGAAGGAACGACGGCACCGCCTCGGAGTGCTTGTCCTTGTCCCAGTCGGGCAGATCCTTGAACGTCTTCCTGGTCAGCGTCAGCGTGTCGTGCGGCGGACCCTTGCGATCGTCGTTGCGATCCGTCTCCTCGTCGCACGGACAGATCGTCGGCGCCGCGCTGCCTGCGGCAGGGGCCGCCGATCCCGATCCGGAACCCGGTTTCGGCGCCGGTTGCGCGATCGCTTCGCCCGTCGGGTAGTCGCTGCCGCTGCAAGCGGTGAGGAAGACCAAAAGTGCCAGGGCGCCCCGCATCATCAGACGATGACAACGAGTGTGCTCGGGGGCAAATTCCGAATCTTCAACGTAGGGCGAAGTCGTAGCCGAGCGTGACGGCCATGCCCAGGTAGCTCACCGAGTCGCCGCCGAACGACGCGCCGACGTGCGGCGTGTAGAAGATGCTGCCTCTCACCTGGAGACGCTTGGCCTGGAAGCCACCGCCGATGTCGAGGGTCAGCTCGGTCTCGGAGTCGCTGGCCTCGACGCCCATGCCCTCGGCGGAGGTCCGCACGTGGTTGACGCCGATCGCCATCGTGAAGAACGTGCCGCTCGCGGCATCGGGATCGAGGTTGTAGCGCATGCCGGCGAACGCCAGCAGCATCGTCAGGTGATGGCCGTCGGTGGCGGACGCGTGAAACAGCGGCCCGCCGCGCGCCGCGAGGTAGAGCTTGCTGCCCATCCGGCGCTCGTAGCGGATCAGCGCGCCGAAGCCACCATCGGCGTCGTCGGCGTAATCGTCGACGGGGAGCACGAAGATCGCATCGGCGGCCACGCGATCCTTGGGCAGCTCCTCGGCATGTGCAACGGACGTGACGCCCACGACGACGATCGGCCACAGGCGCATGGGGGAAATGATCGCGACCGTCGCGATCGGTGTCAACGTGGTACGAGTTGCCATGGGCCTGTGGTCACGTCTTGCCGGCGACGACACCACGGCAAGACCCGGCCTGCCGGTACACGAGCTGCTGGCCCCGCTGCCCGTGATCGCGATCGCATTGCTGGTGGTCAACGATCGCGTGCTCAAGGGGTCCGCTGCCCCCGAGTGGCTGACCGGCAAGCTGTCCGACGTCACCGGCGTGTTCGTGTTCCCGCTCGCCGCCACCGCCGTGGTCGACCTCGCCGGCGCCGCGCTCGCGAAGCTCGGGGTCGGCTGGGACTACACGCTGCGGCGCTGGAAGCTGGCCGTCGCGATCGCGTTCACCGCGATCGTGTTCGGCGGCATCAAGCTGTTCCCCGCGTTCGGCGCGTGGGTCGAGCACGCGTGGTCGTGGCTGGTGCCGAGCGCGACCATCTATCCCGATCCCACCGACGCGCTCGCACTCGTGATGCTGGCGGGCACGTGGTGGCATGGTCGCCGTGCGATCGCGCGCGGCGCCTATGGCCGGCTCGCGCTGGCAAGGCGGAGGCGACCGAAACCTGTCTACGCAGACGCGCGTGCGTGCGGTGCGGATCCAGCGATCGTCGACGAGCTCGAGAGCGCCGTCGCCGCGTGGCTGGACGGAGGACCGGCGGCGCCCGTCGATGCGGCGCTCGCTCGCCTCCGGACCTGAGCCGATCCGCCGGGTCTTCCATCGCGTCCCCGCAGAGTTTCGCTGCGGTGTCGGCAGAGTGAGACGTGCGGCGGAGGCGCAGCTCCGCTTATCGCATCACAGACGGATGTTGACGCCGGCGGTGAGGCCGAACGCGTCACCGGCGTTCTTGAGATCGCCGAGGTCGAGCTTGGCCTGGACGTCCATCTTGTTGCTCAGCGCGTAGATGAAGTCGATGTCGAGCGGCAGGCCACCACCCTCGTCGGTGCCGATGAAGGTCAGCGCGTCGCCGTCCGGGCCGCCCTTGGCCGCGTCGTTGAGGCGCAGCTGGAGCAGATCCGTGTTGGCCTGGATCGCGAGCTCCGGGGTGGCCTGGAACGCGAACGCCACCGGGATGTTGATCAGGAACGGCTTGCTGTCGGGAATCTCCATGTCGCCGAACTTGGCGTTCGTGACACCGAAGACGATGCCCGGCTGGTTGATCGGCGTACCGATCCACATCTTGTCACTGAGGTGATAGCGGACGTCCGCGCCGGCGAGCAGGAACATCGGCGGCGTGATGCCGAGACCACCGAGGTCGTACTGGATCGCAGCCTTGACCTCGACGTCGAACTTGCCCTTGAGCACGCCGATACCGACACCGGCCGTGAGCACACCCTTCACGCGATCGCCGGTCTCGATGCCGTCGACGCCGGTCAGGAGGATGCGGTTGAACGAGGCGAGCGCTTCGACCGTGTCGGTGATGCCGTAACGGCCGCCGACGTTGAGCGCCGTCACCGTCGACGAATCGACCATCGCGGCGTCATCGCCAGCGACGTAGATGATGTCGAGCCGCGGCGAGACCTCGACGCCGCCCTTGTAGATGACCTGCGGACGATTGACGTAGTCCTTCGGCCAGGTGTCGGCGGTGAACACGCCCCCTGCCGCAGCAGCGTTGGCATCGACCGCCGCGCCATCCGTGCCGACCGTCGCGCCGGCATCCACGGTGGCGCCGGCATCAGCGCCACCACCGTCGGGCGGCGGCTCAGCGGCGGGATCGGCGGGCGGATCGTCGGCGAACGCCACGCCGGTCGAGGCGACCGATGCAGCTGCGATGAAGAGACACTTCGACAGGCGATTCATTGATTCTCCTTGTGACGGCTTCAGGGCAAGGCCTTCGCCTCGTCCCCCGAGTTAGATGGGAGAATCGTAGGACGCCACAGATCGCCGCGCCAATTTTCGTGGCGCGCTCACCGCGAGCGGCAAAGCGTGGCAACGCCCTTATCGAAGTGCGACGCGTGCGACAGCGCTATTCGATCGCGACCTGACGGCGGAACACTTCGACCCAGTTCTCGTCGGCAGGCTGATCGATCACCCAGTTCGAGATCACCAGATCGGGGCCGAGCAGCGTGTCCGAGGCGAAGAAGCCATAACCGCCCGGCCACGGATCGGTGTGACCCGCGAGCGAGACGCGCTGCCACGTACCGTCCTGCTGGCGGGTGGCGAGCATCAGCTCCTGGGTGGTCGCATCCTGATACGCGATCATCGGCAGCTGGCCGGCGCTCGCGAGCACCAGCGAGGCGTCGTCGCCGACGAAGTGATACTCGGGCTTCGGCAGGCCATCGACGGTGGTGCCGACGATGCGGAGACCGTCGTCGACGAGCTCCTTCTGCGCGCCGGCCGCGTCGGTGATGTAGACGAGATCATCGCGGGTGGCATCGACGTAGGCGACGTGGACGACGCCCGACGGATCGACACCGACCGACGGCGACCAGCCGGCATCGATGTCACCGGCACCGTCGAGGACGACCGGATCGGCGAACGCGCCGGTCGCGTTGTCGAACTTCGACAGCTTGAGCTCGCCCGCGCTGCGGTCGTAATAGACGACGGCCGGCGACTGATCCGGCATCCGCGCGACATCGACGAACAGGCCGAGGCCCTCCGGCAGCGGATAGATGTTCGGGCTCTCCGGATCCTCTTCCGGCAGCGGCGCGCGATCGACCTCGAACTTCATCCAGTCCGCCGACGACGTGGGATGCACGGTCTGGGCGGCGGCGAACCGCACCTCGGCGCGGCGGCCGTTGGCATCGGCGATGTGCGCGAGATACGCGACGCCCGGGCGACCGTCGTCGGTGCGCGCCGACAGCGCGGTGTACATGCCGATCAGCGCGCCGGCCTCGCCGAGCTCGCCGCTACCGGCATCGATGACGTGGACCGCCCAGGTGCCGTCGGCGTTGTTGCGCTCGGCGAACTTGAGCGAGCCGGCATCGCGATCGAAGTACGTCACCTGCGGGTTGCCCTCGGGGGAGACCACGATGCTGGTGTACATGCCGACGTCCTGGCCTTTGGCCTCGATGCCGTTGCGATAGATCGACTGCGGCACGATCACCGGACCGTCGGGCACGCCATCGACCCACTCCCACGCGGTGTCGGGGATGCGGCCGACGGTGGGCTCGACCTGCGCGACGACGAGGTCGCCGTACTGGTTGTGATAGGCCGACACCCAGATCGATCCGTCGGCGCCGGCGGCGACATCGCTGTACGCGCCGAGCTTGCCGATCACGATGTCGTCCGAGCACACGCAGGTGCCGTCGATGCAGAACGCGATCTCGCCCTCCGGGCAATCGGGGCAATCCGTGAACAGCTCGCACGACGACGCGTTGCCGCAGCTGCAACCCGGGACGACCGAGAGCGTGATGGAGAGACCGACGAACATCGCGAGCTGCGCCAGCGCTGGGCTCTTGCGGGCGAGCGACAGCGCGTTGACGCGACGGCGGCGCGGCCGGCGGATCAGGATGAGACCACCGACGAGCACCATCAGCACGATGCCGCCCGGCGTCGGGCCGGTGGAGTTGCAATCGCAGCCCGAGCCTTCACCGGGCTGGCCGTGGAACGGCGCGATCAGCACGTGGTTCTGGTTGCCCGCCTCGTCGCGCGCGTAGAGGACGACCTCGCCGTTGATCGCGTGCTGCTCGAGGAGCGCGCGATCGATCGCGGCGTAACCGCCGTCGAACCACGGCGTGGCGGGGCCCTGCTCGCCGACCTTGCCGACCGCCCACTGGACGACGTTCTCGGACACGATGTCGAAGATCGTGATGTTGTAGATGTCGCCGTCCCACTCGGCCTTGTGGGTGAGGAAGCGCGGGCCGACGGAGTCGATGTTGACCTTCGCGTAGGTCACGTCCGAGGTGGTCGTGTAGTCACCCTTGACGCGCGCCTTGAGGCCGATCTCGTACTTGCCCTGCCACGCGAACGCCTTGTCGGCGATCACCAGGCCGCCGGGGCCCGGCGCCACGAACGGGCGGAACATGCCGCCCTCGAGGTTGTACGACCACTCGAGCTCGCGGCCCTGCGGATCGACCTTGTCGACCTCGAACATGACCTGCGGCATCGCGCCGCCCGCGACGCCCTTGAGCGCAGAGCGGACCGCGACCGGCGCCGGCGTGGTCACGCTGACCAGGCGCGCGGTCGGATCGATCTTGTGGCTGCGACGCTCCTGCGCCTGACGCTCGAGCATCTCGACCGTCACCTGCTTGTTGAGCGCGGCGAGCGCGGCGTTGTTGCCGAGCGAGGCCTTGAGCGCGAGGAAGTCATCCTTCGGCGTGGCGATGCGCGCGATCGACAGGTTCTCGAGCGTGAAGCCCGCGAACGTGGGGACATCGATCGGCGGCAGATCGCCGAGCAGCGGGGTGACGAGATCGAACACCGAAGGCAGGACCGCCTCGAGATCCTCGGGCGTCTCGCGCGCGAACTCGGAGTTGAGGACCTTGATGGTGACCTCGTCGGCAGAGATGCCACCGAGCACCGGCTTGATGATGGCGGGCCCGGTGGCCGGCTGCTCGAACGTCAGGCCGATGTCGACGTTCATCGTCAGGTCGAGCGTGAACGCGCGCGTGTAGCGCTCGAACAGGAACGCGTAGAAGTCGACCTCGAGGTGATCGATGTGGATCGTCAGCGCCTTGTTCGCGGTGTCGCTGTTGATCGTGAACGTCAGCGGCCGCTGCGGGCGCGTCACGAGGAGGAGCGGGTCGTTGCCGTTCTCCGACTGCAGCTCCTCGATCGAGGGAACGAGGATGCCGATGGTGCCGACGTTGAGCTGCTCGATCAGGCTGGTGCCCACGCCGAGGCACATGCCGCCCGAGCTCACCATGTGGTGACCGGCGAGATCGAGCGTGGTGTTCGAGATGCCCATCATCAGATCCGGATCCGGCGTGTTGGGGTTGCCGTCCGAATCGGTGCTGCCGTTGAACTCTGCCGCGAGCGGCAGCGTGAACGTCGGGCGCGTCACCGTGGTGCCGCCCTCGACGTACGACGTGGTGGTCAGGTTCGCGCCGCCCGGAGCCGCGAGGTTCGGCGGCAGGAACGGCGGCACGCACGCGGCGGGCTCGCTGGTCAGGCCGACGTCGCGGGTCAGCGGATGGGTATCGGCGTTGAGGCCGGTGATCACACCGAGCGAGAGACCGCCGTTCGCGGTGGAGACGAAGCCGCCCGGAACGATGCGGCCCTCCATCAGCGCGTCGGTGCCCGGCGACACGCCCTCGACGAGCGAGCCGAAATCGATCATGCCGGCGATGCCGAGCGGGCTCGGCAGCAGATCGTCGATGAAGCCATCGAGGAGCGGAGCGAGCAGCGGGCCGACGACCTCGCCGACGACATCGAGGATGTCGACGATCAGATCGCCCGCGGTCTCGGCGATGTCACAGATGACGCCGCCGTTCGAGATGAAGTCGATGCCGCCGACATCGATCTGGTTGACGCCGGTGACGCCGACGTCGAGCTCGCCGTCCGCGCGCCTGATGCCGAGGCTGAGGTTCAGGTCGGCGATGATCGGCGTGTCGGGGTTGGCCGCCGTGGTGGAGATGCGGAGGTTGCAGCTGCCGATCAGGATCACCGAGATCGGGATCGTGGTGTCGATGTTGAGGCCGACGCGAACGTTGAGCGCGTTGTTGCCGTTCGGCGTCAGATCGGTGAACGCGACGCTGGGCTGGATCGCGCACGCCTTTATTGTTGTGCCGTTCGGGCCGCACGGGTTGTTGACGTCGCAGTAGCTCGCGAGGTTGAGGAAGCCGAGATCCGCGCTGCCCTTCGGGATGCAGATCGGCTTGAGCGTGCCGTTGACCGCTTCCGGAACGAGGCTGCGCAGCTTCTGGAAGCCCTGCGCGGTGACGCGAATCTGCGCGCCGCCTTCCACCGTTTGATCGGCGGGCATCTTGTTGACATGTGGTGCGGTGCCCGGTTCCGGAAGCGGCAATTCGCTTCCGCATGCACCGCAGCCACCACCGATGCCTCCGCACGCGCCCATCGCGGCTACGAACAGAGACGACAAGATGAAGTTCAATCCAGTCGAACGTACGAACACGGCAGTCCTCCCAGCGATCGCACCCGAAGTCCCCCGAGTCAGCGATCGCCCCGTTCATAGCCGAGGCAGGTTCGGGATTGAAATGAAAAACCGCACGCTACTGACCGAAACAGCTAGGGTTTTTAGTCTCCAGAGGGATCGCGACGACGGATCAGTGGTTTAGGTAAGACGAACGTGAGGTCACCCGCAGTTGGGGTGGGACCTCCTTTATAGAGAGCGATGCAGCAGCGCACCGCGGCTTGACAGATACGGGTAGCACCCGCTATCTACTGCGCCCGCACTGAGGGTCCGTAGCTCAGTTGGATAGAGCGCCGGGCTTCGAACCCGTAGGTCAGCCGTTCAAGTCGGCTCGGACTCACGACCTGAAAACTGAAGACGTCACGCAACCAGCCGGGGGCATAGCTCAATGGTAGAGCATCGGACTCTTAATCCGCAGGCTGAAGGTTCGAGTCCTTCTGCCCTCACCGCAACGGTCGCTTCATGATGAAGCGGCCGTTTTCGGTTTTTGATCCGGGTCCG
>JAEYYY010000334.1 GCA_023430775.1 Pseudomonadota bacterium | reverse complement strand
GGACTGGCACGTGGAATGTTGATGCTATCCTCGAACGTTAGACGGACTGTCCGCCGCGGGCCGGTTTCCAGGCCCGTCACGGGCGAGACGCAAGGGAGATGAACGTGGCTGACGAAAACACCACCCCGACGCCGCTCGTGGTTCCTCCCGCTCCGGCCGGTCTCCTCGCACTGATCCGGCAGGCGCGTTTCCGCATCCGTTTCCAGGCCGCGCTCGAGGGAGCGACCACCACCACGATCCTCGCCGCGGTGACCGCACTGCTGGCGATCTTCTTCATGCGCATCGAGCTGGTGTCGGGCACCACGGGCATGACGCTGATGATCATCGCGGGTGCGATGATCGTGGCCGGCGCCGTGATCGGTGCGCTGACTCGCATCGATGACGAGGCCGTCGCGCGCAGGATCGATCGCGCGAGCAACCTCTCCGATCGGCTCTCCACCGCGATCGCGTTCCGCCGCGAGCTCGCGACCACCTCTCCTGCCGCGCTCGATCCCGAGACCGCCGACATGATGGTCGCCGCGATCAAGGACGGCGCTCGTGCGGTGCCGCGCGCGAATCTGAAGCTCGCCACGCCGTTCCGCATGCCGAAGGATCTCAAGGCGGCGTTCGGCTTCCTCGCACTCTCCGCCCTCGTCGCCGGGCTCGCCGTTCCCACCGTCGATCGCACGCCGCGGCTGTTCGGCGCCGATCCCGACATCGGCCGCGCCGGCACCGAGGTGCTGCTCCGCGGCGAGAATCTGATGACCGGCCTCGCGCAGCCGGTCGCCGCCACCGACGAAGCTGCCAACGTCCTCGGCGTGCCGGGTGCGAAGACCAGCGTCGACCAGGGCTACGTCCCGAAGGACGCGCACGTCTATCTCGGCCCGGCCGACAAGGGCCGCCCGATCGAGGTGCTCGACTGGCGCCACGATGGCATCCGCGTCCGCGTTCCCGACGACGCGCAGCCCGGCATCACCTACTTCACCGCGTACATCGGCGATCAGGTCGTCGGTCCGGTGCAGTTCGAGGTGCTCTCGAAGGACGACATCCGCAACTTCAAAGAGGACTCGGTGTTCCTCGATCCCGACGAGCGCGCGTACGTCGAATCGATCCTGTCGCAGCTGCGCGACCTCGCGAAGAAGGAAAAGATCGAGGACCTCGAGAAGTTCATCGCCAAGATCGAGCAGCTGCTCAAGGACGCCGAGGAAGGCAAGATCAGCAAGGAGACGCTGCTCGCCGAGCTCCAGAAGGCGGAAGACCTGCTGAACCAGGGCATGGAGCCCGATCCGAAGGACATCGCGAAGAAGCTGGGTGAGATGGGCAAGGAGCTCCAGAAGAGCGAGGTGACCAAGGAGCTCGGCAAGGCGCTCGAGAAGAACGATCTCGAGAAGGCGAAGGAAGAGATGGAAGACCTCGCGCGCAAGCTCGAGAAGAGCGCGCTCGAGAAGCAGAAAGAGGAGCTCGAGAAGGCGCTGAAGGATCCGAAGCTGACCGACCAGCAGAAGAAGGACCTCGAGAAGAAGCTCGAGCAGGTCAAGAAGGACATGGAGAAGGAGATGAAAGATCTCCAGGATAAGCTGAAGGATCCGGACCTCACCGAGCAGGAAAAAAAGGATCTCCAGAAGAAGCTCGAGGAGATGAAGAACGAGAAGCCGCTGACCGAGAAGCAGAAGCAAGACCTGCAGAAGCAGATGGAGAACGTCGCCAAGCAGATGCAGAAGCAGTTCGACAAGGACAAGCAGCAGGCCGAACAGCAGAAGCAGCAGCTCCAGGAGCAGATCCGCCGCCTCGAGAAGCAGAAGCAGGAAGCCAAGACCGAGCAGGAGCGGCTGTCGGCCGAGCGCGAGCTCCAGAAGAAGAAGGACGAGCTACAGAAGCTCGACAAGGACCAGCAGCAGAAGGATCAGTCGGCGCAGCGCGAGGCGCTCAAGCGCCTGCAGCGCGACATGGAGAAGGCGGCCGAGCAGCTCCAGAAGCCGCAGCAGCAGGAGAACGATCAGGAGAAGGCCGAGCGCGAGCGTCAGGCCTCGCAGAAGATCCGCGATGCCGCGCGCGAGACCGGCCGCGTCGATCAGGACAAGCGCAAGCAGGCCCAGCAGAAGAAGATGAGCTCGCAGATGGATGATTTGCGCGAGGCGATGCGGCGCGCGAAGCAGAAGGGCAACAAGGGCCCGAACGATCCGTTCGGCAAGCAGGCCAAGAACCAGGACTTCAGGAACCGCTCGCGCGGCGGCAAGGGCAACAACGGCGCGTGGAAGCCCGGTCAGGGTCAGCCCGGGGGCCAGCAGCCCGGCGGTCAGGGTCAGCAGCCCGGTGGCCAGAAGCCCGGTGTCGGCCACGATCCGAACCTCGAGGCCGATGCCACCGACAAGAGCGGCAACACCAAGGATCAGGATCTCACCGGCCAGACCGGCAACAAGGGCGGCTCGCGCCGCGAGACCATCCTCGCCGCGGCCCAGAAGGGTTTCGCCTCGACGAGCTACAAGAAGGTCTATCAGGACTACTCGAAGATCGTCGAGGAAGTGATGCGCAACGAGAAGTTGCCGTCGAGCTACCGCCACTACGTGAAGCAGTACTTCTCGAAGATCCGCCCGACCGGTGACATGCCGACCGGTGGATCGATCCCGACGCAAGGACAGTGAGGTCCAACCAGGTGGACCGGAAAGACGCCATGACCCAAGTAGGACACCGCCCGGCCGACGTCGAAGCCAACGTCGCATCCTTCACCGCTGACCTGCGCAAGCTGCGCGAAGAGATCGGGACGATGATCGTCGGTCAGGACGAGATCGTCGAGGGCGTGCTGATGTGCTTGCTCGGCGGTGGCCACGCGCTGCTCGAAGGCGTTCCGGGTCTCGGCAAGACGATGCTCGTGCGGACGCTGGCGGAGACCATCCACGCCACGTTCTCGCGCGTCCAGTTCACGCCCGATCTGATGCCCGCCGATATCGTCGGCACGAACGTGATCACCGAAGAAGGTGGCGTGAAGCGGTTCGAGTTCCAGCGCGGCCCGATCTTCGCGAACATCGTGCTCGCCGACGAGATCAACCGCGCCACGCCGAAGACGCAGTCGGCGCTGCTCGAGGCGATGAGCGAAGGCTCGGTCACGGTCGCGAAGCAGACGCACAGGCTCGAGAAGCCGTTCTTCGTCCTCGCGACGCAGAACCCGCTCGAGATGGAAGGTACCTACCCGCTTCCGGAAGCTCAGCTCGACCGCTTCTTCTTCAAGCTGGTCGTCGAGTATCCCAAGCGCGACGCCCTCCACACCATCCTCGATCGCACCACGGCGGACTCGCAGCCCGAGCCCAAGCCGGTGATCCACAAGGAGCGGATCGTGGAGATGCGCGAGCTGGTGCGCCGCGTGCCGCTCGCCCGCCAGATCCAGGACTACGCCGTGCGGGTGGTCCTCGCGACTCACCCGGAGAACCCGGAAGCTACGGCGATGAGCAAGCAGTTCATGCGCTACGGCGCATCCCCGCGTGGTCTCCAGGCGATCATCCTGGCGTCGAAGATCCGCGCGCTGCTCGAGGGCCGCTACGCGGTGTCGATCGACGACATCCGCCACGTCGCGCCGCCCGCGCTGCGCCACCGCATGATCCTGAACTTCGAAGGTGAAGCCGAAGGCGTGCGCGCCGATTCGATCGTCCAGGAAATCCTCAAGGCGACACGCGAGGCCTAGTGGCTACACCTGACAGACCTGCAGGGGCGTCCGGATCGCTGAAGCTTCCGGCCAGCGCATCGATGACCGGCATGAAGGCCGCGCAAAAAGCGCGTGGCAATCGCGCCGAGGATCGGTCGGAGCTGTTCGACGACAAGTTCCTCAAGACGCTCGAGCACCTTCACATGGTGTCTCGCAAGGTGTTCGCCGGAAACATCCGCGCCGAGCGCCGCACGAGGAAGGTCGGCTCCGGCATCGAGTTCGCCGACCACCGCACGTACTCGCGCGGCGATGACTTCCGGTACATCGACTGGAACCTCTACGGCCGGCTCGACAAGCTGCTGCTGCGGCTGTTCGAGGAGGAGGAAGACCTCCACATCTACATCCTGGTCGACTGCTCCGACTCGATGTCGATCGGCAGCCCGCTGCCGAAGCTGCACTACGCGATGCAGGTCGGCGCCGCGCTGACCTACGTCGGCCTCGCGAACCTCGATCGCGTGTCGATCGTGCCGTTCGGCGACAAGCTGATCGATCGGCTGCCGCCATCGCGCGGCAAGAACCGCATCTTCCGCGTGTTCCAGTTCCTCCGCGATTGCGAGATCGGCGGCAAGACCGAGCTCGCCGACTGCATGAAGGACTTCGTCGCGATGAACAAGCGCCGCGGCCTCGCGGTGGTGATCAGCGACTTCTACGACCCGAAGGGCTTCGAGCAGGGCATCAACACGCTCCGCTACAACAAGTTCGAGCCGTTCATCCTTCAGGTCTACGACAAGAAGGAAGCCGACCCCGAGCTCCACGGCGACCTCGCGCTCGTCGACTGCGAGACCGGTGACACCCGCGAGGTCACGGTGTCGCGCGGCCTGCTCGAGCAGTACAAGAAGGCGCACGAGGCCTACTGCAAGGAGCTCGAGGCGTACTGCACGAAGTACGCGATGCCGTTCTTCCGCACGCACACCGGCATCCCGTTCGATCAGCTGGTGCTGAAGATCTTCCGGTCGGGAGGTTTTCTGCGATGAACCTGCTCGGCCCCGTCGGCGGAACCACGTTCCTCTACATCGCGCTCGGCACCGCCGCGCTCGCGATCGGCGCGTACATCATCAAGATGCGGCGCCGCCGCTTCGAGGTGCCGTTCTCCGCCCTGTGGAAGCGCGTCCTCGAACAGAAGGATTCGAACGCGCTGTGGAAGCAGCTCAAGCGCCTGCTGTCGCTGCTGCTGATGCTGCTGATCCTCGGCCTGGTGTTGTTCGCCGCGCTCGATCCCACGCTGGGCGCGGTCGATCGCGAGGCGCGCAGCGTCGTCATCCTGATCGATGCCTCGGCGTCGATGAAGGCCATGGACGGTGACGACGACGGCCGGGTGTCGCGCATGGAAGCGGCGAAGCAGCGCGCCGGCGAGCTGATCGATTCGATGGGCGGCGGCGATCTGGCGATGGTGATGAAGGTCGACGGCCAGGCGACGCCGATGTCGCGGTTCTCCTCCGACGGCCCGATGCTCAAGAAGGTCGTGTTCGGGATCGGCCAGGAAGATCCGACGACCACGACCGAGCCCGGTGCCGCGAAGGCCGCGCTCGACGCCGACCGCGAGAAGAAGCTGCGCGAGGCCGGCATCCAGGCGAGCGACACGCCCGCCGATCTGACGCGCGCCCTCGGCGCTGCCGCGGACGCGCTCCGCGATCGGCCGAATCCCCTGATCGTGTTGATCTCCGACGGTGCCTATCCCGAGCAGCAGCTCGGCCAGGTGTCGTGGGATCCGGCCAACCCCGTCCCAGCCCCCGTGAAGATCGGTCCCAAGGACGCCACGCAGAAGGGCGAGTGGGATCACAAGACGCTCGCCAACATCGACCTGTCGAAGATCGACGTTCGCTACCTGCCGGTCGGCAAGCGCAGCGACAACGTCGGCATCGTCGCCTTCAACGTTCGCCGCTACATCGCGAACAAGGCCGCGTACGAGGTCTACATCGAGGTCCAGAACTTCGGCACCGAGCCGGCGCACCGCCAGCTCGCGCTGTACAACGGCCGCACCCAGGTCGAGATGAAGAAGATCGATCTCGCACCCGGCCAGCGCGTGCGCTCGATCTACAGCAAGCTGCCGGCGAGCGCCGAGAGCGAGCTGCGCGCGTCGCTGCGCCCGGTCGACGGCCCCGGCGGCTCGGATTCGTTCGCGCTCGACGACACCGCCTACGCCCTCCTACCGCAGCGCAAGAAGCAGAAGGTGCTGATGGTCACCGAGGACAACCTGTTCCTCGAGGCCGCGCTCCTCGTCCTCGACGACGACATCATCCCGAGCAAGCTGACGCCGGCGGCCTACGACGCCGATCCGAACGTCGCCGAGAAGGTCGACGTGGTGATCTTCGACGAGCACACGCCGAAGGAGCTGCCGCCTCCGCCGGTGAACCTCCTGTTCTTCCACCCGACCGGCGACAAGTCGCCGTTCACGATCCGCGGTGAGGTCAACGCGCCGCGCATCACCGAGATCGACGAGGGTCACCCGATCATGCGCTGGGTGTCGCTGTCCGACGTCTACACCGACAAGAGCGCGGTGTTCGCGGTCGATAACAAGAAGGGCGAGTCGACCGTCGCCTACTACGTGCGCGATTCGATCATCGCGACGAAGCGGGAGAGCCGGCGAAAGATCGTCGCGTTCGGCTTCTCGCTGCCGTCGGAGGGCCGCGAGAGCGCGACCGATCTGCCGATGCGCGTCGCGTTCCCGATGCTGCTCGTCAACACGCTCGACTGGTTCGCGGGCGACACCACAGATCTGTTGACCACCTACCCCACCGGCAAGCGCGAGCGCATCCCGCTCGACGGTGTGGTCGGCGCGAGCGAGGCCGAGATCACCGGTCCCGACGGCTCGCTGACGCGCGCGCCGGTGATCGAGGGGCTGGCGTCGTTCTACGGCAGCAAGGTCGGCGTCTACGAGGTCAACGCGAAGTCGCCCACCGGCAAGACGCTGGCGACGATCTCGCTGGCGGCGAACCTGGCCTCGGCGTCGGAGAGCGATATCGCACCGTCGGCGGAATTGTCTCTCGGCGGCAAGAAGCTCGAGCCGCCCGAGGCGTTCGCGGCGTCGCACAGCCGCAAGATCTGGATCTATCTCCTGTTCATCGCGATGGCGCTCATCGTGATGGAGTGGGTCACGTACCACCGCCGGATCACGGTGTAAGCCATGGCGACGAACCAACGCTCCATCTGGATGCTCCTGTTGCGACTCGGCCTGACGATCGCCGCGGGCATCGGCCTGTTCTTCGCGATCGACTACTGGATCGCCGACCGCCCGATCATCACCGTCGACTGGTTGCCGATGCGGCAGGTCGACCTGCTGTCGCCGAACTGGCTGCTGCTGGTCTGCATCGTCCCGGCGTTCTATCTGCTGCGCATCCTGTCGCTCACCGATCTGTCGCTGACGCAGCAGGTCGTGCAGGCCACGCTGCGCTCGCTGGTGGTCGCCGGCTTCGCGATCGCGCTCGCTCGCCCGTCGTGGATCACCGAGCAGAGCAAGGTCGCGACGGTCGTGCTGGTCGATGTCTCGGAGTCGGTGTCCGAGAAGCAGCTCGATGCCGCGCGC
>JAEYYY010000301.1 GCA_023430775.1 Pseudomonadota bacterium | reverse complement strand
CGGCGGCCGCGTGCGCAGCGCAGATCGCGGCGATGCAGGTCGCGGCGATGCAGGTCGCGCTGATGCTCGGGGCGATGCAGGTGGCGATGCAGGGCGAAGCGAGTCGGATCGCGGCGATGCCAATCGCGCCGACGCGCCGTTGTTCGGGCCGGAGTTGATCGGGATCGAGATCTCGCTCGATGCGGCGGGCACGCCGCTGACACTGCTGTGCTGGATCCCGGGCGAGCTGATCCTGCGCGCGCCACCCGCGCGGGTTGCGCACGACTGGACGTTCGCGTTGCCGATCGTGGTCGCGCGCTGCCTGTTGCCGGCCGAGGCGATCGCCGGACTGCGGGCGCGCGACGTCATCCTGGTCGAGCCGGCCCTGGCTCTGATCGTCGGAGACGGGGCGTTCGGCCTCACGGCGGCACCGGGGACGGTGGAGGCCCGGGTGGCGACCGGCTATGTTCCGACCGTGACAGCTACCGACGAGGCGGGTCTCCCGGTGACGGTCCAGCTCGGGACCACGCGGCTAAGTCTGCGACGGCTCGGGGAGCTGGCGGTCGGAGAGGTCATCGGCCTCGGTCGCCCGCTGGCGGGACCCTACGAGATTCACGCCGGCGGCCGGCTGATCGGTCATGGCGAGCTGGTGGATCTTGACGGCGAAACAGGAATTCGCATCGTATCGCTCACCCAGGAGTAGCCAGTGCCCACCTACGAATACCGATGTAACGCGTGCAAGCGCGAGTTCGAGGTCCAGCAGCGGATGACCGATGACGATCTCGTGAACTGCGAGGTCTGTGGCAAGGATGCCCTCGAGCGCCTGCTCTCGGCGCCCGCGTTCCAGTTCAAGGGCGGCGGTTGGTACAAGGATCTGTACTCGTCGGCCAAGCCCGAGAGCGGCGGCGACAAGGCGGCGAGCACCACGCCGTCGGATTCCTCGAAGTCCTCCACCGCGAGCACGCCGAGCTCCACCACGCCGAGCAGCGGCTCGTCGTCGAGTGGCTCGTCGTCGAGTGGCTCGTCGTCGAGCGGCTCGTCGTCGAGCGGCTCGGGCACGGGATCGTCGACGGCAGCGACCGTGTAGTCCGGAGCGGCGTTCGGTCCTGTCACGTCGCGCGCGGCACGGTATAAGGCGCCGTGCCCGCACTCCTCATTGACGGAAAAGCAGTCGCCGCGAAGCTGCGCGGTGAAGTGGCCGCCTCGGCGGCGAAGCTCCGCGAGCGCGGAGTCAACCCGACGCTCGCGGTCGTGCTGGTCGGCGACGACCCGGCCTCGGCGGTGTACGTCCGCAACAAGACCAAGGCCGCGCGCGAGGCCAACGTCGACGTGCGCGATCACAAGCTGACCGCGCAGACCTCGCAGGCCGAGCTGATGGCGCTGGTCGAGTCGCTCAACAAGGATCCCGTCGTCGACGGCATCCTCGTCCAGCTGCCACTCCCCAGACACCTCGACGAGGCGGCCGTGATCCGCGCGATCGATCCGGCGAAGGACGCCGATGGCCTGCATCCGATCAGCCTCGGGTATCTCGCCCAGGGCAAGCCCGGCTTCTCGCCGTGCACGCCGAAGGGCTGCATGCGCCTCCTCGCGGAGATCGATGCGCCGGTCGCCGGTGCGCGCGCGGTGGTGATCGGGCGCAGGGTGCTCGTCGGCAAGCCGATCGCGCTGCTGCTGTCCAACGCGAACGCGACGGTCACGCTGTGCCACAGCAAGACGCGCGATCTCGCCGCCGAGGTCAAGCGCGCCGACATCGTCGTCGCCGCGATCGGCAAGCCCGAGCTTGTGCGCGGCGAGTGGATCGCCGATGGCGCGATCGTGCTCGACGTCGGCATCAACCGGACGCCCGAGGGCAAGCTGGTCGGCGATGTCGAGTTCGCCGCGGCCGCGCAGCGCGCACGCGCGATCACGCCGGTCCCCGGTGGCGTCGGGCCGATGACGATCGCGTGCCTGCTCGAGAACACCGTCGAAGCCGCTCAGCTACGGCGCGGGCACTAGATCAGCCGCACGTCAGCGTGCCGGCGACCATCGGCACCACGCTCGTCGGCTCGCCGAGCGCGCGCACGAGCACGACCCTGGAGCTCAAAAAACACCAACGTCCGTTGGCACCGCGCTGGGCGGCTTGTGCCGGCACGACGGCGAGCTGCGAGTGTCTGTCGGCTCAGCCGGGTGTCAGCGTGCCGGCGACCATCGGCACCACGCTCGTCGGCTTGCCGAGTGCGCGGACGAGCACGACCTGGAGCTCGGCGAACGGCGGCGGGTTCGTCGCGATCTCGTCGGCGCCGGCGTTGCGCGCGTGATCGCGCAGCTGGTTGTTCATGGTCAGCGCGACCGTCGGCACCGGCGGCGTCTGCGCCTTGGCATTGCGCAGTGCCGCGAGGCCGCCCTCGACGTCGAAGTCGATATCGATCACCGCGAGATCGATCTCGCCCGACATCAGCGTGGTGGCGACGCCGGCATCGGCGGCCTGCAGCACCTCGGCGGTCGAGATGATCGACTTGATCGAGCGGGCGAGCGTGGTGCGATCCTGGCGATCGCCCGACAGCACGAGGATCTGGACGCCCTGGAACGACAGCACCAGCTGATCGATGACGCCGCCGAGCACCGGCGCGACATCCTGGAACTCGATGCCGAGCCCCGGCGGACCGTCGGGCTGGCCTTCGACCGGCTCGGCGCCGCGCCGCCACGACACCACGCCGTTGAGGCTGACCTGGCCCGCGATCGGAATCTCGAGGTCGACCGTGATCAGTGCGCCGGTCGGGATGTCGGCGGTGGTCTCGAGGAACATGCCGCCGCGCGACAGGTTCACCGAGTACGCGACCAGGAACGACGACGGAGTCCGGAACGCGGCCTGGACCGAGTACGGCATCCGCTCGTGTTCGCGCAGCATCCGGCGACAACCAGTATCGTCCAATCACGGACGAAAGGGTGGGGTGGGGCCGCCGGGAGCGCCCGCTCGCTCGCGCGTGGTCGTGGACCTTGACGGCGGCACGGTTCGCGCGGATCCGCGGCCATCCACGGTCGAGTCTATGACCGTCGTTCTAACGGATCGCGTCATGACGGCGGCCGCGTCCCGATTGTTCACGCGGCACGCATCGTGACAGCTCGACGTCCTCGAGGCGCGAGATCGGTGCGATACGAATCCGCGTCCCGATTGTTCTCGCTGCAAGCATGTCGTGGCAGCTCGTCATCCTCGCGGTCACCAGTCTGGTGGTGACCGCGCTGCTCGAGTGGCGCAGCGGCGCCACGGTGGCTAGAGCAGGCGATCGAGCAGGCGCTCGAGGTGGTCGAGATCCATGTACCGGATCTCGACCCGGCCGGCCTTGCCGGGCTCGTCCTCGGTGATCGTCACCGGACCGCCGAGCGAGCGGGTGAGCCGCTCCTCGAGATCGCGGACCGACGCCGACTTCGCCGGCTTGCCGGGTGGCTTGCGATCATTGGCCTCGGGCGAGCGCGCCTTCTTGACCAGCGCCTCGACCGCGCGCACCGACAGCTGCTTGTCGACCGCCTGACGGGCCGCGCGCTCGATCGCGGCGGGCTCCTCGAGACCGAGCAGCGCGCGGGCATGGCCCATCGACAGCTTCTCGTCCTCGACCATCTGCCGCACCGGAGCGGGCAGCTTGAGGAGGCGGATCGCGTTGGTGATCGTGGTGCGATCCTTGCCGACGCGCTCGGCGATGTCGTCGTGCGAGAGGTCGTACTCGTCGGCGAGGCGCTGGTACGCCGCCGCCTCTTCGAGCGGACCGAGGTCCGCGCGCTGGAGGTTCTCGACGAGCGCGCGCTCGAGCGCGGTGGTCTCGGTGACGTCCTGGACGACGACCGGCACCTCGTGGAGCCCGGCGCGCTGCGCGGCACGCCAGCGGCGCTCGCCGGCGATCAGGAAGTAACCGCCCTCGGGACGCGGCCGCACGATCAGCGGCACGATCACGCCGTGGACGCGGATGGTGTCCGCGAGCTCGACGAGCTTGGCCTCGTCGAAGCGATGGCGCGGCTGCTCGGGCGACGGATAGACATCCTCGATCCCGGCCTGGAAGAAGGTGCGCTTCGCGATCAGCTCCGCGCGCGACGGTTCTGCGGGGCGCGCGGGCGTGGAGGACGCCCCGGGCATCAGGGCATCGAGCCCGCGTCCGAGTCCACGCTTCTTCATGTCGGCCATCACGGCGTTTTACCTCTCGGGCTGAGCCGCTTGCGCGGGTTTTCCAGCGTTGGTGCGAACGATCAGCTCGTCGGCGATCGCGAGATAGCTCTTGGTGCCGGCGCAGCGCAGGTCGTACAGCAGGCATGGCTTGCCGTGGCTCGGCGCTTCGGAGAGCCGGACGTTGCGCGGAATCGCCTCGCCGAACACCTTCTCGCCGAAGAACCGCGCGACCTCATCCTTGACCTGGTTGGCGACGGACAGCCGCGCGTCGTACATCGTGAACAGCACGCCATCGATCGACAGCTTCGGGTTGTACGAGGCGCGCACCTTGTCGATCGTCTTCGACAGCGCCGACAGCCCCTCGAGCGCGAAGTACTCCGCCTGCATCGGAATCACCACGCCATCGGCCGCGACCAGCGCGTTGAGCGTGAGCAGGCCGAGCGACGGCGGGCAATCGATGACGATGTAATCGAAGCGATCGACGATCGACGCCAGCGCATCGGCGAGGAAGCGCTCGCGGCGATCCGCGCTGATCAACTCGATCTCGGCACCGACCAGATCGGTGTTCGCCGGGACGACGAACAGCGTGCTGATATCGGTGGGTCTGATGACATCCGCCATCGCGACCTCGCCGGAGAGCGCGTCATAGATCGTGAGCTCGACGCGGTCTCGGCTGTAGCCGACGCCAGACGACGCGTTCCCTTGCGGGTCGAAATCGACGAGCAGCACGCGATGGCCACGCGAGGCCACCGAAGCGGCGAGGTTGATCGCGGTGGTGGTCTTGCCGACTCCACCCTTTTGGTTAGCGACCGCGACGATCCGGGTCATGGAAGGCGAATAACACCCGCCCCTGACGCTCGCGATTTAACTGCCTACGGGAGTGCCTATCGAACTGCATCACTCCGGAATCTTTCCACGAAAAAAATTGGGTCCGGATTGTCTCCTAACGTACTTTGTACGCAGATGTAGGACATGTGGGATGTCCTCGAATGGAGACGCAATGTCTGCTGGAATTCCGCGCATTTATACGTCGTTTGCCGAGTTCGAGCGTGAAGAGCTCCGCCGCCTGGATTCACTTCACACCTCCGTCGACGACCTCGTCGAGGAGCGCTTTGCCGAGGAGCTCGATTTCGGCAACAGCGATGCGCCGCGCAAGCGTGGTCGCCCCCGCAAGCACCCGCGCTAGGGCGAGGATCAGCGCGGCGAGATCCGCGCGACCGCGTCGCCCGTGACGCCACTCAGCAGTAGCTCGTCGCCGACCTGCTCGCTGGTGCAACCACCGCAGTCGACGGCGACACCCTCGGGATAAAGGCGAGCAGGCACGCGCACGATCGTCGGTGCGGTGATCGCCGGATCCGCGGTCCACGCCAGCTCGAGCACGCGCGCGTCGGCGTCGTAGCTCCAGCCGCGCGGCGTCCCCGCGATGCGCGCCGGCGACGGTCGAACGATCGCGTCGACGAGCGCCGCCACCTCGTTGCCGTCGGCATCGAGCAGCGAGTAGCCGCCGCCCTTGTCGTACGCCCACGCCATCGATCCGGCGTTGACCGAGGCGATCGCCTGATAGTCGGTATGGAGGTACGCGCCGATCTGCGGATCGAGCGCCTGGCCGCCGTACTCGCCGATCCACAGCGGCGTGCCCAGCGCCTCGGCCTCGGCCGCGAGGTCCGCGGCATCGTCCATCAAGCCGCCGGCCTTCGCCGGATCGAAGCCGCCGGTCTGCTCGGCCATCACGTCGTAGAGGTGCGGGGCGTAGACCACGTCCTTCGCCGCGAACGGCTGCAGCGACGTCGAGAAGCCGAGGTTGCGCGAGTTCGATGGCTCGACGAACGCGATCCAGTGCGGCGCGACGCTGCGCACCTCCGCGATGGTGTCCTCGTAAAACGGTTGCAGCCGATCGCGCTCGAAGGTGCCCACCGTGTACGAGCCCCACGATGGCTCGTTGAGGATGTCGAAGCCGATCACCGCGGGCTCGTCGGCGAGCCGCTCGGCGACGTGCTTCCACGCGGCGGTCAACGCGCCGCGTGTCGTCGGATCGGTCCACAGA
>JAEYYY010000302.1 GCA_023430775.1 Pseudomonadota bacterium | reverse complement strand
CTTGCTGGCTGAGGACGTCCTGCGCGACCCTCGAGGGTCGGTGACCGTGGTGTGTCAGGCGTTGGCGTATCGGTTGGGTGAGAAGCGATGAATGCATCGCGTCTCGAGACGCTCGTCGTGGCGCGAGTCTTCGTCGCGCACAAGCCAGTCCCGTCACCGCAGATCGCGGATGGGTTGCGCCGGTTTTCATCAGCAACCACCGCGGACGGAGAGTGGCGCGAGCTCGTGAGGCAAACGGTCGAGGGCTTGATCGGCGCGCAGATCCTCGAATCGAACAATTGCCTGCGCGAACCGAAGGAGCTCGCGCGCAGGATTGGCCCTCACACGGCAGTGCGCTGGCAGCAACTCGCGGATCGTGTGTTGCCGGGGCTGGCGCTGGGAGTGGCGCCCAACGACACGAAGGCGCACAAGCGTCTCGCCGGTCGCGACGATTGGGCGGCGGCGATTGTCGGTCGTTCGCTCGGCTTGTGGACAGATGGTGTTCCGCCGTCACTGCCAGCGGTCTGCGACGCACTCGCGTGGAGAGAGCTTGGCCTGACCGGGAAGCCCAAGCGGTTTCCGCCGGAGGTGCGCGCATTGTTCGTCCAGCGCCGCCTGTCGAGCGATGCCGGGCCACCGGATCGGCAGGTGCGTTTGCTTGCGGCGCGTGAGGTCGAGGCACCACGTGCGGAGGCGCGCGCGCTGCGCGATGCACTGGTGCGGGGCTGGCTCCACGATCGCGAGCTCGGAACGAAGGCGACGGCAAGCTTCGAACAGGATGTGCGTCGAGTTGCCGGCGAAGCGCGACACGGGGTGTTCGGCGACCGCAAGGTCTTCATTTCGGCGGCCTGGGATGCGCTTCGTGCTCGGCCTCCGTGGTCAGGGATGAGTCTGGAAGACTTCAAGGCCAGGCTGCTTGCTGCCCACCGTTCCGGCGCCATCGCACTTGCACGCGCGGATCTGGTTGCGGCGATGGATCCTTCGCTGGTCGCTGCTTCAGAGACGAGGGCGGACGGCGCGAGCTTTCACTTCATCGTCAGGGGAGAGGCGACATGACCGCGACGGTGCTCGACGCGACGGAGATCAATACCTGGCTCGGGCGACTCGTTCAGTCGGTCGATCGCAGCCTTCGGGATCCAGTCCGCCAGGAGGCACTCACCGAGCTGCGGCAGGGTCTTGGCGGCACCAAGGCGGGGCTCAATGCGCTCGCTCAGCTCGCGCTCCTCGACGATTGCTTGAGAGTGGCGCATCTCGCCATCGAGGCCGATGGGCTGATGGAGGAGGGCGAGATTACGAGCGTGACAGATCTCGTGCGCGTGGCGGCTCCGAAGTACTTCGCTGTTCTTCCGTTTTACGAGTCATTCGGCGAGCCACTGTCGACTGCCGCCGAGGTCGAGCGGTTCCTGCGTGCTCAGCGTCGGGACACGGGACCGTTCGGCTCTGCGAATACGAAGGAGTGGCGCGGACTGGAGCTCGTACGGCAGGTGGAACGGCAGACCCGCAATGCAGCGCCGCTTCGCGAGCACGAACGGATGCTGGCGCGCATCATGGACTGTGTCTTTGGTGGGCGTGCGACCGAGATCGAGCGCGCGGCTCGGCGCCGACTTCGTGACCTGTTCGAGCCGGCCGCCGCGGCGGAGGCCGGTTCGGATCCGCGCGCGGTTACGTTCTGTCGAGCGGATGGGCCAGAGGTGTTCGCCTCCGTCGAGCATGGCTCGCAGATCCACGAGCGAGATCCATTCGACATCGAGTCGATCCACGCGGAGGCCCGCGCGATCTTCGACGTCCAGGTCGAGCGTGCGACGACGCCTCTGCAGGCGAGTGGGCACGGCCGCACCGTATTGATCCTCGGCGATTCCGGATCGGGAAAAACGCACCTGCTTCGCGCATTGCGTGCACAGGTGCATGGCACCGGGCGCGGTTACGTCGGCTACATGCAGATGACGTCCGACGTAGGCGATTACTCGCGATACGTACTGCGCAACCTGATCGATTCGCTCGAACGACCGTACGATCCGCCAGCCCGGTCCGAGACCTCGCTCGTGTACCTCTCCGAGGGGCTGGCGGAGGGCAGGGCGGAGATTCCTGCGAAGGAGCTCGAGATCCTGCGCAATGCGGAGCTGTCGTCCGACGAGCTCGACGGCGTGATCGGTCGGATGGTCGATCGGATTCTTCGCACAGATGGTCTCGGAGACCTCGAGCCAGATCTGCTGCACGCGCTGTTGCTTCTGCAACGAAATGACGCCGCCCTCTATCGCCGGATCGTCAAGTATCTGCGGTGCGAGGCGCTCGGCAATCACGATCGGATGCTGCTCGGCGGTCTCGCAGCGCGCGATCAGCCCGAGGATCCGCAGCGCACGCTGCGTCAACTCGCGAAGATCATGTTCGAGCTCCAGCTCGCGTCTCTGGTGCTACTGGTCGATCAGATCGAGGACACCATCCCGGATGGCCAGACCATCACGCGGATGCAGCAGGCGTTCGATAGCTTGCGCGCCGTCGCAGACGCGATTCCATCGTCGGTGATCGTGATCGCCGGCTTGACCGATGTCTACGACGCGATTCGACCGAAGCTCTCCCAGTCGTTGGTCGACCGTCTCGAGCGCGATCCTGCGCCGATCCGCCTGACGACGCAGATCGAGGCGCCCGAGATCGAGCAGATGTTGATGCGACGACTCGAGCACCTCTATTCGTGCTTCGACGTCACGTGGCGCGAGGACGAGCCGCTGTATCCGTTCGAGCAGCGGCACCTCGACCCTCTCGTTCACCTGCGTGCTCGGGATTGCCTCGCGAGATTTCGCGAACACCACGCCGCATGCATCGCGGCGCGTTCGGTCGCTCCATTGCTCGGTGCCAGTGCGGCAACGCAGACGAAGGTTGCCCCGATCGAGCAGCCGCAGGCCGCGACACCTCCAAGCGCTACGGCGCCAGGCAATGCGGCGCCCGAGCCCGAACGCCCGAATCCGGCGCTCGAGCGAATGTGGAACGATGCGCTGGTCGCGGCGACCGAGCTGCCGGATGACGACGACGGAATTCTCGGCCTGATTCAACACGGCATCCAGCTCGCGGGCGCCGAGCTAGGGACGGAGATCTCCATCAAACGAGAGCGTGGGTCGGGAGCGATCTATCTGGTCGTCGAGTCGGCTCAGTTGAAGCGCCGATTGGTGGCGATGTGCAATCGCCAGGCGCAGGGTGGCCACCTCGGCAACTCTCTCGATGCCTGGAAAGGCCGGATCAAGGAAGGCACGCCGTGCCTCGTGCGCAGCTCCGAATGGAAGTTCCGGCCGAAGACGCGCGTCCTCGAGCAGTACGCGGGCTTCATCCAGGCGGGCGGCCTCTCGGTGGTGATCGGCGAGCGCGACCTGCGCGCGATCTCTGCCGCGCGTCGACTCGCGACGTCGAAGCCCGAGCTCGCCGCGTGGTTCCGCAGCGTGCGACCACTCGCGCAGCTCGACTTCATGCGCAAGCTTCTTGATCTGGATCGCTTCACACCTCCATCGACACCACTTCCACCGAGCCCGCCAGCGCCTTCCGCTCCCAAGCCGAAGGAGACCCCGCCCCCGCCATCGCGAATCAGCGCTCCGATCGCGACCTTCGATCCGGAGACGGTCCGGCTCGGTACGACCACGACGATGCGTGCCGAACTGATCAGGATTCCGCTCGAACAGGTGAAGACGCACGTAGCGTTCCTGGGAACTACCGGTAGCGGAAAGACCACCGCGGCTCTCGCGATGACCGAGCAATTGCTCGAACGCGGCGTGTCGGTGCTCCTCGTCGACCGCAAGGGCGATCTCGCTCGCTACGCCGACGACACCTGGTGGGAGGCAGCTGGACCTGATCGCGACCGTCGCACTGCCTTGCGCGAACGAATCGATGTCGCGCTCTATACGCCGGGCAACTCGCAAGGCCGCTCGCTGCGCTTGCCATTGCTTCCTCCTCTTCACGACGCGTCCGCTCAAGATCGAGAGCAGCTCGCCAAGTTCGCGGCAGGCGGGCTAGGCGCGATGATGGGCTATGGCTCGAGTACCGCGCATCGCCACAAGATCTCGATCCTGCTGTGTGCGATCCGATTGCATGCGGCCGAGCAGCGAGAGATCACGATCGAGCTGCTGGCAGATACGATCGATCGCCCGGATCCGGAGCTGCTACAGAGTGTCGGCGGCCTGCAGCGATTCTTCGCGCCGCTATCCGAGGACCTCCAGTCTTTGCGAATTCAACGTGGTTCGCTGATCGCCGGCGACGGAGATGTGCTGGATGTCAGCGCGCTCCTGCCAGCCTCGGGATCGCGGGCACGTCTCTCGATCATCAACACCTCTGCGATGACCGAGATCCCTGTTCTTCAGTTCTGGATCTCACGGCTTCTCGTCGAGCTTGCCCGGCTCGCTCGCAAGCGGCCTTCACAGACGTTGCAGGGAGCAGCGTTCTTCGACGAGGCGGACGCGTATATCCCGGCAGTTGGTACACCGGCCACGAAAGAGCCGATGTTCGACCTGCTCCGTCGCGCGCGATCTGGTGGCCTCGGGGTGCTGCTTGCGAGCCAGAACCCGGGCGACTTCGATTACAAGGCCCGCGATCTGATTGGAACCTGGTTGGTCGGCAAGGTCGGCCAGGATCGCGCGATCGAGAAGATGCGTAACCTTCTCCAGGGCTACCCCAACGTCGCACCGAGGCTAGCAAGTCAGGCGACCGGCAACTTCTTCGTTCTCACCTCGAGTCAGGTCGTCGAGGTGAAGTGCGATCGCTCGTTGATGAACACCGAGCAGCTCTCGGAGCAAGACATCATCGCCCTCGCGCAGCAGACGCGCCGGTGATTGGCCCAGGTCCAGTTGCGCAGTGCGGTGACAGGTGTGCGGTTGTGCCCGCGGATCTGCGCGTGCAGGACATCTCGAGCTGCGCCTGAAGATGATGACTGGCGACTCGGCTGATAGTTCACACAATGCCGGGTGGCCCGTAGTTGTATTTGACAGTTCGGCGCCTGACGCGCGAAGCTGAGCAATGCGTGTCTTGGTGGCGTTGCTGGTGATCCTCTCGGGAAGTTGCTTCGCGCGTGAGGCCAACCAGAAGTTTGCGCTTCGCGTTAGCGAGATCGATCACCAATACCAGGACGGTGTCGACGAGATCGATTCATTCTACGCGACCAACTACGACCGGATCATGAAGCTCCAGCGCGAGGCCCTCATTGAGACTGACCCGAGAAACAAGACCGAACCCCTTCGCTCGGTCACAGAGGATGCGGAGCTAAAGACGATCAGTGCTGCATGTTCGAGCCTGTCAAACGAAATTGACGAACTGAAGGAGTCTGGCGTCTACACAGGTGCGGCCGACAAGACCTTGAAGGAATGCTTCGAGCGCTGGAACAACATGCACGTCCGTCTGCTGGTCACTACCTACTGGGCCGCAGACGTAGACTGGATCCTTCGAACGCTGAAAAGCGATCCGGATGCGATCAAGGTCGAACCACTGTTCGTGTACTCGCACAACATGCGCGTAAGGGCGTACGCAGAGAAGCAACTCGTCGCCCTCAATGCCTCGCGCATGGTTGCGAGGCGTGAGCTCGAAGACCGGCGACAAGCGGGGATGCAACAAGCGACGATTGATCGCGATGAGGAGATCGCAGCGAACAAGCGACGATTCGCTGCGGTAATGGCAGCGGCGGCACAGGGCATGTCGAGGGCAAACCAACGAGCGACCTACGCGCCGCAATATTCGACCACAGTCTCGCCCACAGGATGCTCGAGCGACTTTTCGTGCGGGATCGGGCATCGCTGCGTCAAGGCGAACTACTCGGGCACGGGTTACTGCGCCAAAGCGGTGAACGAATACGGCGTCCAGACCTTCGACCTGCCGAGTATGGAGTCGGTACTTGTCAAAGTGCCCAAGGGAAGCGACTGCAAGCTGATCTCGGACTGCCCGGTCGGATTTCAGTGCGATCTCGGCTCCGGCGTGTGTCTGAGGTGAGTGCCGACCGGGGAGTGTCCGATCAACTGTGTAGAGGACGAGTGGCGTAGTCGGACATGTTCAGTCTACAGGGTGGGGAGACGGTCCTTGAAGAAAACTGCGAACTGACCGAGCACGTTGCTCCAGTCACGCACCGA
>JAEYYY010000275.1 GCA_023430775.1 Pseudomonadota bacterium | reverse complement strand
CCGGAGCACCGCAAGGGCTTCACCAGGAAGGAGCGCAAGGCCGAGTCGGCCGCGGCCACCGCGGCGGCGATCCTCGGCAGCGCGTTCTCGACCACGCAGAACGTCACGATCGGCGGCGCCACCACCTTCGACGAGGTCGAGATCATCGCGCCCGAGACCGTGCAACCCGGACCAGGCCCGAACCCCGACGCCGCGCCGCCCGCGCCAGGGAACGAGGAGACCAAGCCGACCGGCCCGCTCGTTCCCTGGATCAAGCTCGATCAGCCTCAGCCGAAATAACCGGGTCGCCAGCCGGCGAGGAAGCGCTCGAAGTCGAGGCGCGCCACGTCGTAGAGCTCGCGCCACTCGGCCTCGATCGCCTCGGCGTCGCGCGCCAGCAGCGGGCGCAGATGATCGAAGTACGCGTCGAGCTGGCGGGTGACATCGCCGCGACCGTGCAGGAGGTAGGCGACGTCGCGCATCGCGCAGCCGCGGCCGGTGTACTGGAAGTCGACCGCGGCCACGCGATCCTGGCCGAAGCAGAAGTTCGCTTCCTTCGGATCGCCGTGCAGCAGCGTCTGGAACCGCGCGCGCTGGAGTCGGGCGTCGAGCTCGTCGGCGCGCTCGCGCAAGGAGCGATCACGGATCGCGGCGAGCTCGTCGCGGCGGGTGTCGAGGTGCCAGTACGTGCCGATCGGCCACAGGCCCTCGAACGTCTCCCCGAGGAAGCGCGCGTGAAACGCGGCGAGCCAGGCGAGACAGCCATCGAGCGCGGCCGGCGGTGCGTCGTCGTGGCGATCGACGAAGCCCGCCGCATCGAGATCCTCGAGCACGAACAACCAGTGCCCGGGTTCGACGTCGGCGCCGTACAGCCGAGCGACGCGACAGCGGTCATCGCAGCGCGGCGCGACGTCGCGATAGAACCGCGCCTCGACGTCGTACGAGCGCCGCTTGCGTGCGTCTGAGACGGTGTCGCGCTTTGCCGGCGGTGGCTGGACGTGCTTGACGATCGCCGTCGGCGCGACGCCGTCGTCGAGAGCGACGCGCACGATCTCGCCGTAGCCACCCCACAGCGACTGGATGCGCGCGACCCGCCGGGCGCCGCGTGCACCGGCGATCTCCGCCACTCGATCGAGCAGATCCAGCGCCGCCATCGCGGCAAGCATACGCTCGCCGTGCGATACGGAGCTCGGCGATGGGTAAGTCCGATGACATCAACCTGAGCGCCCGCGAGACCAAGCAGGTCGCACGCGGCACCGGCTGGGTCAGCATCGTGCTCGCGGTGCTGTGCCTGATGATCGGTATCGCGACGTGGCGTCCGCTCGTCGAGATCTATCAACAGCGGGACCCGTGGGGCATCACGCTCGTCGAGCTCGCGCTGTGGTTCGCGATCGCCGCGTGGTTGTGCTTCGTGCCGCCGTACAACGGGATCCTTCTCGTCGTCGGTGGGATCGGTGCCGCGATCCTGCTCGGCAATGCCAACTCGCTCGCCCGCGATCACCAGGCCGCATGGCCTGTCGCGGTGGGGGCTCTCGTGTTCTCTGCCGGTGGCCTGTTGATGATGGTGGTCGCGAAGATCAGCGGCCAGGAACACTTTCGCCGGCCGTACTGGCAAGAAGCATGGCCCGGCGTGGTGCTCGTCGTCCTCGGTGGGATCGCCGCGCTGGTCCTGAGCGTCGCGTTGCCTGAGCCACCGGTGTGGTTGCCACCCGGCGTGGTGCCGGCCGAGGCGGGCTGATCACCAGGCCCAGGTGCGCAGGCCGATCATGCCGTTGAACGCGAGCCACAGCGTGAGGCCGTAGGCGGCGGCGCCGCAGACGAGTGGGAACAACCGCCAGCGCAGTCGCGCGCGATCGGGACGCAGCGCCCACCGGATCGACGACAGCAAGGTCACCGTCGAGGCGGCGGCGAACACGATGGTCAGCGCGCAGAACGCGATCGTCAGCGGATGGACCTTGCCGATCACGCCGCGCTCGAACGACTCGAACAGCACGACCGAGATCGCGTTGTTCGCGAGCCCCGCGATCGCGGGCGCCAGCACCAGCGACATCGGCAGCACGTGCGCTCGGCGATAGACGCCGTAGGCGAGCACGCCGGCCGTCCACAGCGGCGCGAGCTGCAGGAGCACCAGGGCGAAGCCGAGCGCGAAGTAGCGCAGGCGCGCGTAGGTGCTGCTGCCGGCCTCGGCGTAGGAGAAGCCCGCCACCATGATCGGCGTGCCGTCGTCACGCTCGGTGAAGCGGATCGTGCTGCCGTACTCGTACGGGAACCGGTAGGCGCCGTCGGCCGTCGGGATCAGCCGCGCGTAGCTGCCGTCGAGCTGGACGAGCTCGACGGTGTCGCCGTCCTCGATCGTCGACCACCCGGTGGTGGCGAGCTCGACGAACCCGAACACCGCATTGCGCGGAGCGGCGAAGCCGAAGTAGTCGGCGCCCGGGCGCTGATCGTGAGGCGCGGACTTCGGCGGCGGCGGGAATGTCTGGCCACGCGTCAGGTACGCGAACAACAGCTTGCGGATGTCGCGATAGCCCTGGAACGTGTAGTTCGAGTTGAGCAGGAACGTGTAGCCGACACCGAGCTCCGGGAAGTAGCGGAAGCTCGCGTGGAAGCCGGGCATGCCGCCGTCGTGACCGCGCGAGCGCGCCGGGTGCCAGACGTCGCCGTAGTTCGCGAAGCCATAATCACCGTCGAGCGGCGCGTAGGGCAGGGTGCCGCTGCGCTCGATCCGTGCGATCGCGGCGCGCGACACGATCGGCGGATAGCCCTCGCCGCGCACCATCAAGAAGTGGACGACCTTCGCGAGATCGGTCGCCGATGCCAATAGCGATCCCGACGGGCGATGCGCGAACGGGAAGAACTCGGTGGCGCGACCGTCCTGATAACCGGTCGCGAGCCGCTCGCGCAGGAGCGGCGTGCGCTGGAAGGCGGCGTCGGTGATGCCGAGCGGCGTGAAGATCTCGCGCCGGATGTAATCGTCGAAGCGCTCGCCGGTGACGACCTCGATCGCACGTGCGGCGAGCGTGTAGCCGACGTTCGAGTACGCGTGACGCGTGCCGGGTGGAAAACGCACGATCCGCGAGCGAGGATTGATCGCGAGCGTGTCGGCGACCGGCAGCTGCTCGTCGTCGGTGAACACCTCGTTGAAGCGGACGTCGTCGAGCCCGGCGGTGTGCTCGAGACATTGCGCGAGCGTCACCGGGTGGGTGGCCTCCCAGCGGTTCTCGACCGCGCCGGGCAAGAGCTCGCGCAGCGGGCGATCGAGCTCGAGCTTGCCCTGATCGACGAGCCGCATCACCGCCAGCGCGACGATCGACTTCGAGAGGGAGCCGACGCGAAACGCCGTGGTGCCGTCGGTGGGTAGGCGCTGATCGCGATCGCGGACGCCAACGCCACCGGCATAGATCGGGCCGTCCCGGCCGATCAGCGCGAACGCCACGCCGGGGATGTGCTCCTTCTCCATCACCGCGGCGATCTGGCGGCGCAGCTCTTCGATCGATGTTGGCGATGCCGGCATCGCGAGAGCCTCGTCCGCGACCGCGGGGACCACCGGCCGCGGGTTCTCGATCGCGAGGCGAGGTGCTGGGGATCGCAGCGCGAAGTACGCCGCGATCACCACGATCGCCAGGACTGCCCGCCTCGCGTGCACGCGGCGAGTTTAGCGTGCTAACCAGCCCGCCAGATGACGTATGCGATCGAGACTGCCGGGCTCGAGAAGAGCTTCGGCAAGACCCGCGCGCTCGCGGGCGTGAACCTGCAGATCCGCAAGGGAAGCGTCTACGGCGTGCTCGGACCGAACGGTGCCGGCAAGACCACGACGATCCGGATCCTCACCACCCTGATCCGGCCGACCGCGGGGACCGCGATGGTGCTCGGTCACGATGTCGTGCGCGAGGCCAAGCAGGTCCGCCGCAAGGTCAGCTTGACGGGGCAGGCCGCGTCCGTCGACGAGGACCTCACCGGTCGCGAGAATCTGATCCTGGTCGCGCGCTTGCTCGGGCTGTCGTGGGCGGCCGCCAGGCAGCGCGCGGATCAACTGCTCGAGGCGTTCGGCCTCGCCGATGCGGGCGGTCGCCAGGTCCGCACGTACTCCGGTGGCATGCGGCGTCGCGTCGATATCGCGGCGAGCCTCGTCACCGTGCCGGAGGTGCTGTTTCTCGACGAGCCCACCACCGGTCTCGATCCGCGTAGCCGCAACCAGGTCTGGGATCTGGTGCGGCTGATCGCCGCCGAGGGCACCACCGTGCTGCTCACCACGCAGTACCTCGAGGAGGCCGATCGGCTCGCCGAGCGGATGGCCGTCATCGATCACGGCAAGGTGATCGCGGAGGGCACGAGCCGCGATCTCAAGTCATCGATCGGGGCGAACTCGCTGCGCGTGCGCGTCGCCAGCGCCGAGCACCGCGCGAAGGCGATCGAGCTGGTCACCGGCGTGGTCGGCGACGGCGTGTTCGCGGCGCAGGAGCCGGTCGAGCTCACGGCGCGCGTCGAGGGCCCCGAGCAGG
Organism: Pseudomonadota bacterium; assembly: GCA_023430775.1. Lineage (GTDB taxonomy): Bacteria > Myxococcota_A > Polyangia > Haliangiales > Haliangiaceae > JABFXX01. The sequence goes on along the minus strand of JAEYYY010000275.1, from coordinate 6,085 downwards.
CGGCGCGCGTGCTGGCGGCGCTCGGCGAGCACCGCATCGAGATCGCGCAGTTCGCCGTCGGCGATCCGAGCCTCGACGAGGTGTTCCTCGCGCTCACCGGGAAACCCTCCGAGGACACCAAGGCGGTGCAGCCGTGAGCGATCTGCCCACCACCGCACGCATGCACGAGCTGCTCGCGATGCGCGCGCCCGAGCATCCGGCGTCGCGGCTGTCGACGGTGATCACGCTCGCGTGGCGAGCGCTGCTCAAGATCAAGCACGTGCCGTTCCAGCTGTTCGACGTGACGATCACGCCGATCATGTTCACGCTGCTGTTCACGTACATCTTCGGCGGCGCACTCGCCGGATCGCCGAGCGATTACATCCAGTACCTGCTGCCCGGCATCGTCGTGCAGACGATCGTGTTCATCACCGTCTACACCGGCGTCGGCCTCAACACCGATATCCAGAAGGGCCTCTACGACCGGTTCCGCTCGCTACCGATCTGGCAGCCGTCCCCGCTGCTCGGAGCGCTGCTCGGCGACGTCTTCCGCTACGCGATGGCCACCACGCTGATCATCGCCCTCGGGCTGATCCTCGGCTTCCGTCCTGCCGGCGGCGTGTTCGGCGTGCTCGCGGCGGTCGGCCTGGTGCTGCTGTTCGCGTTCGCGATGTCGTGGCTGTGGATCATCATCGGCATGCTGGTGCGCACGCCGGAATCGGTGATGACCACGAGCTTCGTGTTCCTGATGCCACTGACGTTCGCGAGCGACATCTTCGTCAAGCTCGACACCATGCCGGGCTGGCTGCAGACCGTGGTCGGCAACAACCCCGTGACGTTTCTCGCCACCGCCGCGCGCAAGCTGATGCACGACGAACCGGCGGGCCCGGAGGTGATGCGCGTGTTGATCGCGACGGCAGTGACGGTGGCCATCGCCGCGCCGATCGCGATCCGTCTGTATCGCAAGGAGCGCTGATCAGAGCTTCGGCTGCAGCACCGCGATGCTCGCGCCCTGCGGATCCATCCAGCACGCGAACCGGCCGACGTTCGGGATGTCCTGCGGCGGCACCGTCACCTGCGCGCCGAGCTCGGCTGCCCGCGCGCTGATCTGATCGCAGTTGTCGACGCCGACGTACGCGAGCCAGAACGAGTGCGGCACGCCCGGCGGCGATGCCATCACGCCGCCCGCCGATTGCGGATCGCCCTTCGGGGTGGTGACGCCGGGACGATCGAGCAGCGTGTAGGTCATGCCGCCGCCCATGTCGACCGGGCGCGGCTTCCAGCCGAACACCTTCTCGTAGAAGCCGGTGGCCGCGGCGACGTCGGTCGACATCAGCTCGTCCCAGCAGAACGTGAACGGCTTCGGGAACCCCGGCTTCTCGGCATCGCCGGAACGCGCGCTCTTCCACGGCGCGAACACGCCACCCGATGGATCGGCGGTCACCGCGAACGTGCCGACGTTCTCGATGTTCTGCAGCGGGACGATCACCTTGCCCTTCGCGATCAGGATCGTCGCGACGGTCGCCTCGACATCGTCGACGACGACGTAGCCGAGCCAGCTCGTCGGGCCGGGCTCGTTCGCGTCCATCTTGCGAATACCGCCGATCATCTCGTCGCCTGCCTTGATGTGCAGGTACGGACCGTTGTCGCTCGAGTCGAACTTCCAGTTGAAGATCTCGCCGTAGAACTTCTTCGATCCGTCGAGGTCCTTGGTGTTGAGGTCGTGCCAGACGAAGCGGTGCTTGTTCATGCGGCGACGCTACCCGGGAGCGCATCAGCGTACGAGTGTGGCGGCCAGCTCGCGCGCGGACCACACCCGTCGCGTCAACGAGGGTTCACGAACTGCCGTCGATCCTGTCGATCCGGTGATTCTGGCGAGCTTCGCGCGCTGGCACGGCGCGTGGACTCGATGCGCTCGTCGTCCCAGGAAGCCCATGTTCAAGCGTCACCTTGTTCTCGCCTTGCTTGCCGGTACCGCACTCGACACCACGGTCGCCACTGCCAACGAGTACCAGCCGCGTCCCACCACCACGACCACGACACCGACCGCATCGGTGCGCTACCGGCGCCGCCCCGGTCCGCGCTTCATGATGCCGCTGAAGATCGATCTCGGCGCCAGCACCGCGAGCACCGAGCGTGGTCTCGCCCCCGGTGTCGCCGGTGCGATCGGCATTCACTGGGCCTCGCTCAGTCCGCGGCCGACCAACTTCGACATCGGCGTCGGCGTGTTCGGCGGCCTCCACGTCGCCGACAAGCTCGACGCGATGGACGACTCGAACGGCCTCGCCTACGGCGGCGCGTACCTCGAGCTCGGTCGCGTGCTGTCGATGAACAACTGGGGCCGCACGTGGGCCTCGGGCCGCGGCGAGTACCTGGCATCGAGCGCGTTCGACAACGAGAGCAGGGCCGGCTTCGGCTTCTCCGGGCGGCTCAGCGCGGAGCTCTACGCGAGCGGCATCGGTATCGAGCCGCGCGGCCTGTTCCTCGGCACGTACGCCGTCGGTGTCTACGCCGAGGCCGGCATGCGGCAGATGACCGAGGGCGTCAACGCGTTCCAGGCGACCGTGGGCCTGACGTTCCGCACGCCGCTGGTGTTCTCTCCCTGATCACGAGAGTCGCCAGCTTGGTGATCACTGCACCCGCCATCCAGGGCGAGCCGATCGATCAGGTGATCGAAATGATTCGCGCGCACGCGCGTGCCGTGCTGGCACACGCATTGATGTAGTCGCGTGCATGCGAACCATTCAGCTCTCGATCGGCGAGATCCTCGAGGCGATGTACGAAGGCTTGCTCGAGGCGTACGGAGACCGCGAGCTCGCGCTGGTGGCGGCCCAGGCACTCGGCGACGATCTGCTCGCGCGGGTGTCGCGCGCCGAGACCGAGACCGGCAACTGATCCCGAGTGATGCGCCGCACGCGGATCCCGGGTCTTCACCAGGCGGGTCTCGACCTCGGCACACACGTTCACACTGGGGCTCGAAGCCACGGATTCTCGCGAGTTGCGTACTATCGTCCCCAGCGAGGGCCGAGAATCCGGCTCGCCGGGCGAGACAACCTCGCGATATCGGTCAGATAGGCTGTTAGCACCACCCCCTCGTATCGGTACAGCGGTTGCTGTATCTCTGGATCATGAGGTTGGCCCTACTGGTCACGTGCGCCCTGGCGACCGGGTGCTCGGGCCTCGTCGATAACGGCGGCAACGGTGGTCTCTCGGACGCAGAGGTCACCGCCCGCCGCCTGTGGTTCTCGAAGGCGCTCCCGGTCCTCCAGGAGAACTGCGCGTCCTGCCATGCGACCGGCGTCGGTGGTTCCGACCCCGCGCTGCCGCCGCCCACGTTCCTCGCGGGCACCAACGATCTCGAGATTCGCGACACCATCCTCGCGCACCAGCCGCCGGTGATCAGCGTCGATGCTCCCGGCTCGTCCTTCCTGTTGACCCGCGGCGCGCACGATGGCCCGGCGTTCGCCGGCAACCAGGGCTCCGACATCCTCGAGTGGATCGTCGCCGAGAAGGCCGCCGGTAGCGTCGATCCGGTCGACATCATCGGCGTCACCAAGTTCGCGCCGGCACCGTGCACGGCGGGTAACCCGGGCGACGCCACCTGTCCGGTCAACACGGTCACGCTCGACGAGGTCGGCGCCGCCGGTTCGTCGGTCACGTTCGTGATGCAGGTCCTGCCCGACGGCATGTACATGACGAACATGACGCTGGTGCCGGGCCCGTCGGGTCTCTACATCGAGCACCCGCTGTTCGTCACCCATCCGGCCGAGCCGGTCGATCGCCCGGAGTGTGGCACCGACGTCAACAACGAAGCGTTCTGCACCGACGTGCTCGATCGCTTCGCGACCACCAAGCTCAACCTGGCGGCAGGCGCGCCGGCGCAGCCGCTCGGATCGGGCACCACGACGTTCACCACGTTCGTGGGCACCGACATGATCTCGCTCCGGTTCACGGCCATCGGGCCGCCGATGCCCTGATCACGAAGGCTGATCGATCGCGATCGGCTTCGCGTACGTCTCGGTGATCCGATCGCTCTCGTCGTTGATCTCGGTCCGGAAATCCTCCATGCGCTCGGTCGTCGACCGGCTATCGATCCCGAGGGCCGCACTGACCGGGCACACCCGGGTCACGCCTGTCTCGACGACGAGCGCGCCCGCCACGGCTCCGATCACGGACAGCACGGGGTGCTTGTGAAGCTGACTGAGCGAACCTGCAACCACGCCCGATCCCACGGCGATGCGGACGATCCGTTCGATGCGGCCGACGTTTTCCTTCACGGCGATACCTCCTGCTTGCGAGGTCTGCAAATCGAGCGCCTCTGGCCATCGAAGCAACTCTGAGGTGAGTCGAAGCTCAGGGCGGCAGCGTCAGCGCGGTGCCCGGCGGCAGCTTCTGGATCGAGATCAGGCGCAGCACGGCATCGGTCCGGTAGTGGGTGGAGAACTCGACCGCGACGGCATCGCCGACCGCGATGCCGGTGAGCGGTGCCGTCGCAGTGGCCGAGAAGTGCATGGTCATCGGCTCCATCGGCTCGAGGGTGCCGTCGACGGTGCGGATCTTCGGGATGTGCTCGTGAAAGATGTCGACGCTGTCAGCCTCGATCTTCATCACCTTGCCGCGCGTCGCGAAGCGCTCGCCGTTCGGATCCGCGGCGGGGAGCGGATCCTTGCAGGCGACGAGGGCGATCAGGAACAACCAGCGCATCTCGGGTGTGTAGCGCACCTCAGCCGCGGTGGGCGGTCGCGATCGCCGCGACGCTGCGCCGCACGTCCTCCTCGTCGGTCGACCAGTTCGACACCGAGATGCGCATCGCCACCGAGCCACGCCACGTGGTGATCGACGGATAGCAGACGCCGCTCGCGAGCACGCGCTCCATCACGCCGCGGGTGTGAGCGTCGTCGTCGCGGCCCGCCGGATCGCGGAACCGCACGACCAGCTGGTTGAGCCGCACCTCGTTCATCACCTCGACCCCGTCGAGGGCAGCCAGCTCGCGCTCGAACATGCCGGCGAGCGCGCAGCAGCGCTCGACGAGCTCGCCGACGCCGGAGCGCCCGAGCTCGCGCAGGGCGGCCCACAGCGCGAAGCCGCGCGCGCGACGCGACAGCTCCGGCGTGTGATCGAACGGGTTCGGCACCGCGCTGTCGCTCGGCAAGTACGCCGCGCCGCCGCGGAACACGCGCCGGTGGGCCTCGGCATCGCGGAGCAGGGCGATGCCGCAGTCGTACGGCGTGTTGAGCCACTTGTGCGCGTCGGTGGCCCACGAGTCGGCGAGCTCGGCGCCGTCGACGAGCGTGCGGCGCGCCGCGGCGGTGCGCGCCCACAACCCGAACGCACCGTCGACGTGCAGCCACACCGGCCGGAGCTGCCTCGCCTCCGCGACGCGCTCGCCGATCGCGCGCAGCGGGTCGAACGCGCCGCCGTTCACGTTGCCCGCCTGGGCGACGACGATGACCGGCCCATCGCCGGCGAGGTCGAGCTGGTCGGCGCGCATCCGGCCCTCGCGATCCGCCGCGACGATCCGCAGCTGCTTGGTGCCGATGCCGAGCATCCGCAGCGCGCGATCGACGGTGCCGTGACGCTCGGCACCGACGACGACCTCGAGCCGCGGCCCGCCGTGCATGCCTTCGGCCTCGAGATCCCAGCCGACCCGGCGCAGCACCTCGGTACGCGCGGCGGCGAGCCCGACGAAGTTCGCCATCTGTGCACCGGTGAGCAGGGCACCGGAGCGCGCCGGCACCTCGAGCAGGTCTGCGATCCAGCGCAGCGCCACGTGCTCGATCACCGCCGCCGCGGGCGTGCCCTCGCCGCTACCGGTGTTCTGATCCCACACCGAGGTCAGCCAGTCGGCCGCGATCGCCGACGGCAAGCCGCCGCCGATCACCCAGCCGAAGAACCGCCCGCTCGGCATCGCGGTGAGTCCCGGATCGACGGTGCGCGCGAGCTCGTCGATCACGGAGCCCGGTGTCGTTGGTGCGTCGGGCAGCGGGCGATCGAGATCCGCGAGCATCGCGGCGGCATCCTTGCGCGCCACCACCGGGCGCTCCGGCAGGCCGTCGAGAAACTCCGTCGCCAGGGTCGTGGTTCGCTCCAGTAACGGTCGCCACTC
>JAEYYY010000202.1 GCA_023430775.1 Pseudomonadota bacterium | reverse complement strand
GGTCTGCACCGAGTGCAGCTCGCCGCTCACGCTGTCGGGCGGCACCAACGCCGCGTACTACCGCTGCCAGACGAACCGCAAACAAGGCACGTGTGCGAGCCGCATCTCGGTCCGCGAAGACCTCTGCAAGAAGCGGATCCTCGAAGCGTTCGAGTCGTGGCTCGTGAGCCCCGCGGGCGTGCAGAGCATCCGCAAGAACATCGCGAAGGAGCTGGGCGACGCCGCGCGCAACCTCGAGACGCAGATCGCCGAGCGGCGCGAACGACTTCAGCGCACGGAGCTGAAGATCCGCGGGCTGATCGACTTCATCGCGACCGGCGACAAGTCCGAGTACGTCGTCTCGACCATGCGCGACCTCGAAGCCTACGCTCGAACCGAGAAGGCTGAGATCGGCGCGTTGATCGAGGAGTCACGCGAGCCGATCGCGCTGCCGAGCATCGACGACCTGATCGCGCTCTCTCAGGACGCCAAGAAGCTCATGGACACGGACGTCGACCGCGGGCGCGAGATGCTGCGCCGGTACCTGGCGGACGGCACCATCAAGTGCGGCATGGACGCCGATGGACCGTTCGCGAGCTGCGAACTCGGCGCGCACATCCTTCTGGGGGACATGCAGGCCCGAAACCGTCGAATCCCTGGAGTTGGTAGCGACTCCAGGGATTCTCAGGTGTTTGCAAGTAGTAGCGGGGGCAGGATTTGAACCTGCGACCTTCGGGTTATGAGCCCGACGAGCTACCAGGCTGCTCCACCCCGCATCAAGTTGTCAGCCGATCTGCATCGGCGAGGGCTTTTTGCCATGGGCCGATCGAGCCGTCAATGGGGAACATGACTCGTCTACGAGTCCGAAGCAGCGGCAGTCGTGGCAGTTAGCCCCGGCGGGTGGATCTGATCGAGAAGATGGCTGACGGGTAACGCCCCCGGCCCTACCCGGTGCCTGCCCCGATGGCTGGCGATTTGGTCGGTTTACTGGAGCGTGCAGGTCGAGACCCTTCGCTACGTGCTCGGTGCCTGGTCGGCGCCGTTTCCGGCGATGGACAGCGAGCAGACGCTCGTGCTGGTGTTCGGCGCCGCGGATCTCGGCGAGCGCGAGGAGCTGTTCAGCCGACTGGCGGCCGAGTATCCGAGCAGTCATCTGATCGGCTGCAGCACGGCGGGCGAGATCGATCAGGAGCGGATCTGGGACGAGTCGCTGACCGTGGCCATCGTGCAGTTCGAGCGGACGGCGGTGAGGCGCGCGCACGCGATGCTCGAGCGCGCGAAGGATTCGTACATCGCGGGCCGCGAGCTCGCGGCGCGGTTGCGGGCGCCGGACCTGCGGGCGGTGTTCGTGTTGAGCTGCGGGACGGATGTGAATGGGAGCGAGCTGGTGCGCGGCCTGAACGCGCAGCTGCCCGCGGACGTGGTGGTGACCGGCGGACTGGCCGGTGACGGCGATCGGTTCGGGCAGACGTGGGTGATGAGCAACGGGCGGACGTCGCCGGGGGCGGCGGTGGCGATCGGGCTTTACGGCGATGCGGTGCGCGTGAGCTGCGGATCGCAGGGCGGCTGGGACGCAGCGGGCTTCGAGAGCGTGGTGACGTGCGCGGCCGGCAACCTGGTGTACGAGCTCGACGGTAGGCCTGCACTCGAGCGGTATCGCGAGGCACTGGGCGAACGGGCGAGCGAGCTGCCGGGATGCGCGGTCGAGTTTCCACTCGAGATCGTGACGCCCGACGGCAGCACGGTGACGCGGACGGTGCTCGGGGTGGACGAGGACAAGCAGGCGCTGGTGCTGGCGGGCGAGATGCCGGTCGGCGCGCGGGCGAAGCTGATGCAGGCGAGCAGCGAGCGGTTGATCTTCGGGGCGCGGGCGGCGGGGGCGGCGATCGGCGAGCATCATGGCCCTACCCTCGCGCTGGCGGTCAGCTGTATTGGACGGCGGCTGGTGCTCGGCGAGCGGGCGCGCGAGGAGGTGGCGGCGACGCTGCAGCGGTTGCCGCGCGGCACGCAGCAGATCGGGTTTTACGCGTATGGCGAGGTGGCGCCCGCGCAGGACAGCGCGCGATCCGGGCTGCACAACCAGACGATGACGTTGACCGTACTCAGCGAGACCTGAGAACGTCCGCGGATGGCGCGCGCTGCGAGGAACGTCCCTTTGTGGACGGCGATCGCGGCGACGATCGTGGCGTGCGTGGTGAGCGTCGTGCATGTGCGCGGCAACGGGCTGCCCGGGCTGACGGGCCTCGAGGGGCTCGCGATCGACATGCGCTTCAAGATGAGAGGGGCGCGCGAGCCGGCGACCGACCGGGTGGTGATCGTCGGCATCGATGACGAGACGCGCGCGCGCGGTTTGACCCAGACGAGGCGCGGCTACGCGCAGATCATCGACGCGATCGCGAAGTGCAAGCCGAAGCTGATGGCGCTCGACGTCTTCTTTCAGAGTCCCGAGGAGCTGTTGCCGGCGGAGCTGATGGGCGAGGTGAAGGGCCTCGACGAGAAGATGCGCGGCGCGGAGATGACCGGCGACATGAGGATGATGCGCGACGTGCTCGGCAAGGTGGCCGACGAGCTGCGCGGCGACGAGAAGCTCGCGGCGGCGATCGCGAACAGCAAGACCGTGGTGCTCGGCGCGTACTTTATTGAGGGCGAGCCCGTGGCGGCCGAGGCGCCGGCGGGACTGAAGACGGCGCGGCTCGGTCAGGTGGCCGATGCCGGCGGCGGCGATGCGCAACTGCGGCCGATCACCGCGCGGAGCGTGCAGCTCACGCGGCCGGAGATCGGGGCCGGTGCGGTGGGCGCCGGGGCGGTCAACGATCTGCGCGATGGCGATGGCGTGCGGCGGCGGATGCCGCTCGTCGTCGAGTACGGCGGCAAGCACTACATGACGCTCGGGCTCGGGATGGCGCTCGCGGATCTCGGGCGGCCGCAGGATGTGACGTTCGTGGTCGGCGAGGCGTCGCTGAGTGCGGCGGGCAAGGAGCTCGCGCTGAGCCGGGCGGCGTCGCTGCAGCTCGATTGGCTCGGGCCGAACAAGTTGCCGCGGGTGAGCGCGAGCGAGTTGCTCGAGGGCATGGGGTGCGAGCGGGTGGCCGGCAAGCTGGCGTTCGTCGGCGTGACGTATGCGGCGTACGACAAGGTGTTGACGCCCCTCGATCCGCTGGCCGACGGTATCGAGCTGCACGCGACCGTGGCCGAGAACGTGCTCGGCGATCGCTTGCTGCGGAGCAGCGGCTGGCTGGCGACGGTGATCAGCACGCTGCTGCTGTGCGGGGTCGTGTGTGCGGCGCAGCTGCGGCGCGTGCGGAGGCGCGCGTGGATGCCGCCGCTGCTCGCGATCGGGGCGATCGCCGCGTACGTCGTGATCGCGCTCGTGCTGTTCGAGCGCGGGCTGGTGATCGCGGTGGCGGCGCCGGTGGTGCTGACCGGCGGCGTGCTGCTGGCGGCGACGATCGGTGGGCTGGCGACCGAGGGCCGCGAGAAGGCGTACCTGCGCGGCGTGTTCGGGCAGTACGTGAGCGATCAGGTGGTCGATCGCATCCTGGCGGATCCGAGCAAGGCGAGGCTCGGCGGCGAGCGCAAGGAGCTGACGGTGCTGTTCTCGGATATCCGCGGCTTCTCGCAGGTGGCGGAGGGGATGGCCCCCGAAAAGCTGGCGGCGTTCCTCGGCGAGTACCTGTCGCCGATGACGGATCTGGTGCTGGCGTCGGGCGGCACGCTCGACAAGTACATCGGCGATGCGGTGATGGCGCAGTGGGGCGCACCGATCGACATTCCGGATCACGCGAGCCGCGCCTGCGAGGTCGCACTGCGGATGCAGGAGAAGCTCGGCGAGCTCAACCGCGCGTGGAAGCGGGAGGGTAAGCGCGAGATCGCGATCGGCATCGGGTTGAACAGCGGACCGATGGCGGTCGGCAACATGGGATCGACGGCGCGCTTCGAGTACACGGTGCTCGGCGACAACGTGAACCTGGCCTCGCGGCTCGAGGCGCTGACCAAGGATTACGGCGTCGGCATTCTCGTCGGCGAGGCGACGCGGCAGGCAGCGAAGGGCTTCGTGTTTCGCGAGATCGATCTGGTGCGCGTCAAGGGACGCGCGAATGCCGCGCCGGTGTTCGAGCTGGTCGGGCGCGCCGGGCATGTCGTCGAGCCGGCGTGGGCGGAGGCGCTCGCGCTGTATCGCGAGGGCAAGTTCGGCGAGGCCGGCGCGCTGTTCGGCAAGCTCGTCGACGATCCGGCGGCGCAGATCCTCGCGAAGCGGTGCGAGGTACTCGCTGCCGATCCGCCGGCGGCGTGGGACGGCGTCTACGAGCAGCGCTCGAAGTGACTCGTGAAAGCTGCGCTCTCCGGGGTCGGCCTTGCGGGCGCCGAAGGAAATGGCCGTGATGGACCCGTGCGCCTGGGCCCACTATTGCGAACTGCTTGCAGCGGGGGCTGTCTCGGGTGCCTGTGGCATGCTCGCCGCCCGATGAAGGTCACCGAACGAAACAACGTCCGCGTGCTCGGGGCGTCCGCTGGCCCCGTCATGATGTTCGCCCACGGCTTCGGCTGCGATCAGACGATGTGGCGGATGATCACGCCGGCGTTCGAGCGCGATCACCGGATCGTGCTGTTCGATTACGTCGGCCACGGCGGCTCGAATCGCGCCGCGTACGAGCCGAAGCGCTACAGCACGCTCCAGGGCTACGCGCAGGACATGCTCGACATCTGCGACGAGCTCGAGCTCCGCGATGTCACGCTGGTCGGTCACTCGGTGAGCGGCATGGTCGGCTTGCTCGCGGCGATCCAGAGGCCCGGGCAGTTCGCGCGCATCGTGATGGTGGCGCCCTCGCCTTCCTACATCAACGACGGCGATTACCACGGCGGGTTCTCGCGCGACGACATCAACGGCCTGCTCGACATGATCGACAGCAACTACCTCGGCTGGGCCTCGACGATGGCGCCGGTGATCATGGCGAACACCGATCGCCCGGAGCTGGCCAGCGAGCTCGAGAACAGCTTCTGCCGCACCGACCCGGCGATCGCGAAGCAGTTCGCGCGCACCACGTTCCTGTCGGACCACAGGAAGGATCTGGCGGCGGCGCCCGTGCCCGCGCTGATCATCCAGGTCAAGAACGATGCGATCGCGCCCACCAGCGTCGGCGATTACATGGCGGCGAACATGCCGCGCAGCAAGCTCGCGCTGATCGATACCGTCGGCCACTGCCCTCACCTGAGCGCGCCGGCGCCCACCATCGAAGCCATCCAGGCGTTCCTGGCGAGCTGATGTCCGACGACGATCCGGAAGACCTCTACGACCGCGCGCCGTGCGGCCTGTTCTCGATGCGTGCCGACGGCACGATCATCCAGGCCAACGCGACGCTCGTCGAGTGGCTGCGCAGCACGCGCGGCAAGGTCATCGGATCGCGGTTCCAGGATCAGCTGACGATGCCCGGCCGGATCTTTCACGACACCCACTACATGCCGCTGCTCCAGATGCAGGGCTTCGCGCGCGAGATCGCGTTCGATCTGTTTCGCAAGGATGCGGCGCCGCTGCCGACGATCATCACGACGACGAGGCACCCGGTGGATGCAGCGATCTTTCGCGCCGTCGTCTTCGAGTCGTCGTCGCGGCGATCGTACGAGCAGGAGCTGCTGCGCCAGCGTCAGGCAGCCGAGCAGGCGGCGACCGCACGCTCGGCGTTGCTGGCGATGATCAGCCACGACATCCGCTCGCCGCTGTCGAGCATCATGATGGCGATCGACCTGCTCGACGATGCCGCCAGCGTCGAGACGCGCGAGCGCTACGCCAAGGTGGCGCGCCGGGCCGCGGGCACGGTGCTCGACCTCGTCAATGCCATCCTCGATCACAGCCGCCTCGAGGCCGGCGGCGCGGCGTGGGAGCCACAGCCGACCGATCTGCGCACGCTGGTCGGCGAGATCACGGCGTTCCTGTCGGTCAAGGCCGAGTCGAAGGGCCTCGAGCTGCGCTCGGAGATCGAGCCCGGCGTCCCCGAGGTGGTGCTCGCCGATCGGTTCAAGCTCGGCCAGATCGTCACCAACCTGACGTCCAACGCGATCAAGTTCACCGAGCGTGGCCACGTGACCGTCGCGCTCCGCGCCGCCGAGGTCGACAGCCGCGAGGCGCGCGTCGAGCTGCGCGTCAGCGACACCGGCATCGGCATCCCCGCCGATCAGCTCGGCGCGATCTTCGACGAGTTCCAGCAGGCCCACAAGGCGGCCGCCCTGCGCAGCGGCGGCGTCGGCCTCGGGCTCGCGATCTCGCGCCGGCTCGCCGCGCTGGCGGGGGCGAAGATCGAGGTCGAGAGCGAGGTCGGCGTCGGCACCACGTTCAGCTGCGCGATGCGGCTACCGGTGGCGGCCGGGAACGGCAACGGCCACGACAAGCGCAGCGCCGGCTGACGCGCGCAGGTTTTTTCGCTCGGCCGGTCACATTCGCGCCCCGACCTCCGTCTCCACGCCATGAAGATCAAACTGACCACCATCTACGTGAACGATCAGGACAAGGCGCTGCGCTTCTACACGGAGGTGCTCGGCTTCGCGAAGAAGGCTGACTTCAGCCAGGGCTCCTATCGCTGGCTGACCGTGACCTCGCCCGACGATCCGGATGGCACCGAGCTCCAGCTCGAGCTCGATAGCGATCCGGCGGCCAAGGCGTTCCAGAAGTCCAGGCTCGAGAAGGGCCAGCCCGCGATGATGTTCTTCACCGACGACATCAAGGGCGACTGCGAGCGCATCAAGGCGCGCGGCGGCGACATCGCGATGCCACCCACCGAGGTCACCGGGTCGACGATCGCCAAGCTCAACGACACCGTCGGCAATCTGATCCAGATCACCCAGCTGGCGAAGTGGTGAGCTCGAGCGCGTCGAGCCGCGCGCGGTCCGCGATGATCTCGGCGATCGCGATCCGGTCGCCCTCGAACGTGAACCGCACCGCGCGGACGATCCTGCCCTTCGGCGCCATCACCAGGCCCGGGCTGCCATCGACGAGCGTGCGCGTGAACATGTCGGCGAACTGAGCGAATGCGGCCGCGCCCTGCGCCCACGTGCGACCGACATGCTCGGCACCGCCGGTGAGCTCGCTGACCGCGCCCTTGTCGTCGCCGAACCGCACCACGATCTCGGGATCGAGGATCGCGATCAGGCCGGCGACATCGCCCGCGCGCAGCGCCGCGACGAACTTCTCGACCACGCCGCGCTGGGCGGCGAGCTCGGTCTCCGACGGCTTGCTGCCCTGGACGCGCCGGCGCCCGCGACTCGCGAGCTGCCGGGTGGCGGCCGGCGAGCGCTGGACGATCGGCGCGATGTCGTCGAACGGCATGCCGAACAGATCGTGGAGCACGAACGCGATCCGCTCGGCGGGATCGAGCTTGTCGAGCACCACGAGGGCCGCGAGCCCGAGCGAATCGGCGAGCTGGAGCTCCTTCTCGGTATCGGTGGCGGCCGGCCGCTCGGCCTTCTGATCGAGGGAGTCCTCGCGGCGCGACGTCCGCGAGCGCAGCATGTCGAGGCAGATCCGGGCGACCACGGTGGTCAGCCAGGCGCGCGGGTTGGCGAGGTCGCTCGGGGCCCGGTCGAGCCGCAGCCAGGTCTCCTGGACCGCGTCGTCGGCCTCCGACATCGAGCCCAGCATGCGGTAGGCGACCCCGCGCAAGTGCGCGCGATGAGGCTCGAATTCGATCGTCACAGGGCGAGCCTACGACCGATGATCTTTGTTCGTCACATTCCGGCGACCCAATCCGTCTCCGGGGCATGCACGACCAAGACTTCGCAGGGCTAGACTCGCGCGCCATGGCCAGGACCTCCGCTGCCTCCGATCTGATCGATGCGAGGATCGACGAGCTCGGCGACTGGCGCGGCGCCACGCTGAGCCGCATCCGCACGCTGATCCACGAGGCCGTCCCCGATGTGGTCGAGGAGTGGAAGTGGATGGGCACGCCGGTGTTCGAGAAGGCCGGCATCCTGTGAACCGGCGAGACCTACAAGCAGGTGGTCAAGCTGACGTTCGCGAAGGGTGCCTCGCTGAAGGACCCGAAGAAGCTGTTCAACTCGAGCCTCGAGGGCAACGCCCGCCGCGCGATCGACATCCGCGAGCAAGACAAGCTCGACGAGAAAGCCTTCAAGGAGCTGATCCTGTCGGCGGTCGCGCTCACCGCAGCGACCCGGGCGGCCAAGGCCCCGCGGGCGAGGCAAACAGCGAAGGCCACCAAGTCCACGGCAAAGAAGCCGGCGAGCAAGTCGACCAAGAAGCCCGGGGCGAAGAAGAAGCGCTGAAGACCAGCGCCGGATTGATGACACAGCTCGGTGCGGCGAACGCGCCTGACGATCGAAGAAGGAATTGCTGATGGCCCGCACGACGAAGAAGAAGCAAACGAAAGCTACCGGCTCGAAGTCCACTCGCACGAGGAGCACTGGCTCGAAGGCCGCTGGCTCGAAGGGTCGTTCGAAGGCCGCTGGCTCGAAGCGCAAGCCGCTGCCTCGCAACGCGAAGGGCGTCGTGATGCTGTCGGGTGGTAACCCGCAGATCGCGAAGGGCGAAGGCGATGCGCCGGTGCGCGCGTACTTCGCGGCGCTGTCGGGATGGAAGCAGCGGCTCGGCAAGAAGCTCGACGCGTTGATCGTCCAGGCGTTGCCCGGCGTCAGCAAGGCCGTGAAGTGGAACTCGCCGATGTACGGCGTCCCCGGCCAGGGCTACTTCCTCGGTATCCATGTCTTCACGCGCTACCTGAAGGTCGCGTTCTTTCGCGGCTCGTCGCTCGATCCCGAGCCACCGGGACCGAGCAAGGATCCGAACACGCGCTACCTCGACGTTCCCGAGGATGCCGAGCTCGACGAGGCGCAGTTCATGGACTGGGTGAAGCAGGCCGCGGCCCTGCCCGGCTGGATGCCCGGCAAGCCGATGTGATCAGCTGGGCTTCGCCCGGCGCAGGAAGTACGCGCCGCTGATCGCGAGGAACAGCACGCAGGCGGCGCTGGTCGCGTACGAGAAGTAGCGGAAGAACTGCAACTTCGAGATGTCGGCCTGGCCGAGCGTCTTGTAGAGCACGATGCCGACCGAGCCGCCGTAGGCGACGGCATCGCTGACGTAGATCAGGAACACCGCGGTCGCGACGATGCCGAGCGCGGCGATCATCCGATCGAACAGCACGCAGCCGTACGGCACGTAGCCGAGGTAGAGGCCGAGGCCGACGAGGATCATCCAGGTGCGCGGGCCGATCGCGCCGCCGTCGAACAGCAGCGTCGACACGCCGACGAGCAGCGCACCGGTGCCCATGATGACGTAGGTGAGGAGCAGGCCGCGCTTGTTGTCCTTGACCAGGTAGAGCAGCCCGAGCACCACCATCACGGACATCGCGATCGGGATCTCGGTCAGCGTGAACACGCCGGCCTCGTCGCCCTGACCGAGGTCGGCCCAGATCTCGGCGGCGTAGTTGTCGCGGAAGTCGCGATAGGCGGTGAGGAACAGGTAGACGATGACGAGCAGGAACAGGCCCGGCAGGAAGCGGAGGACGAAGGCCTTGCGATCGGCCGCGTTCATCGGCTCGCGATGCGTGCGCGCGGCGACGTCGCCGGCGTTCGGTGGCGGGATCAGGCTGAGCCCGTAGACGGCGGCGAGGAAGATCGGCAGGAACATCGCGCCGGTGACGGCGGGCATCCATGCCTCGTCGATGCCCGAGCCGAGCAGCAGCGCGCCGATCGACTTGACCGCGCCGCTCGCGACGACGTACGCGCAGCTGAGGCCGGCGCCGAGGATCTCCGACGTGCGGCGTCCCTCGAGGAAGCTGAACACCACGCCCCAGACCGTGCCGAGCGGCAGGCCGTTGAGGAACAGCGCGAACACCTTGCCGCCGGGCGGCATGACGGCGAACACGACGAGCGCCAGCTCGGCCCACACGATCAGGAACACCAGCGCCCAGGCGCGGCGCTGCGGCGGCATCTCGGAGTTGAACTTGATGCCGAGGAACTTCGACAGCGCGTAGCCGCACAGCTGGCTGATGATCAGCGCGCTCTTGAGATCGAGGATCCAGAACGTGTCGTCCGCGTAGGTCGCCGCCGCGAACGGCTTGCGATAGCTGTACATCGCGAAGTACGTGGTGAACGCCATCGTCACCGCGTACGTCGCGAACAGCGCCGGCGACGCCCTCGCGAGCCACCGCGTGACCCGGTGCTCGCCGCTCATCGCATCCCGTGTCGCATCGTCGACGATCGTGACACGGGCAGTCGCATCATGTCGCCGGTTCGAGCTGCATTCGCGCGATGCCGGGCTTTGCCTCCAGTGCCGCGACGAGCCGGGTCTCGCCGTCGGTGCGCGGCAGCCGGAGCCCGAGCGTGAGCTGACGAACGGAGGACCCCTCGAGGTTCCAGCCCTCGAGCGTGGGCAACAGGTCGAGCGCGGCGAGCTTGCCGAGCAGCACGTCGGTGGCGAGCGCGCCCTCGGTGAGCGTCAGCTGGAGCCGGCGACGCACGCGATCGTCCTTGTCCTCGAACCGGCGCAGCAGCGTCAGCGCGGTGACGCCGACGACGGTGACCGCGACACTCTCGAGGTACATCCCGCCGCCGGCGCACAGCCCGATCGCGGCGACCAGCCACAGCCCGGCGGCCGTGGTCAGCCCCTGGATCGACACGCCGGTCCGCAGGATCGCGCCACCCGCGAGGAAGCCGATGCCCGACACCACGGATGCCGCGATCCGCGAGCCATCGACATCGGTGAAGTCGCCCTCGTGATAGCCCTGGTAGTACGCGAGGTGGGTGGACACCACCATGAACGTCGACGACGCCAGCGCGACCAGTGCGTGGGTGCGCAGCCCCGCGGGCCGGCCGTGAATATCGCGCTCGTAGCCGATCACCGCACCGAGCACGGTACCGACGAGGATGCGCACGATCAGCTCGACATCTTGGTTCAACTCTCGACCTCCGTTTCGATCGACTCTCTGCTCGTCCGCGAGATTGTCAATCACCGTTCACGCTTCGTCATGCTTGCTCCGGCGTCGCCGCTTCGTCACCATCGCGCGATGCAGCTCCAAGCCGCCGACCTCGAAGCCGCCGACGATCCCGCGAAGCTCGCGATCCTCGAGTGCATGCTCCTCGCGATCTTCGCCGACGGTCAGGTCACCACCGACGAGATCCGCAAGTTCGACGCGATCGGCGACAAGCTGCCGTGGGGCATGGAGAAGCCGGTCTTGATCGCGCTGATCAAGGGCGCGCAGGAACGCATGAAGGCGCTGACCACGCCGCAGGCGATCAGTGACTTCGTCGCCAACATCGCGACCCGCGTGCCGTCGCAGGCGCTGCGCGAGAAGATGGTCTAAAGGATGGCCGTGCTCGCCGCCTCGGACGGCGCGCTCCACCAGTTCGAGAAGAACGTGCTCGGCCTGGTGTGCGTGTCGTTCAACATCACGACCGACCGGGTGAAGGAGATCAAGGCCGCGGTGGCGAAGGCCTGAGATGCCGCGGCGGCTGTACCTCGCGCGGCACGGCGAGACCGAGTGGAACGCGATCGGGCGGCTGCAAGGCACCACCGACATCCCACTCAACGAGCGCGGTCGCGAGCAGGCGCGCGCGATCGCGGCCAGACTGGCGCGGATCGAGATCGCCGAGGTGATCACGAGTGACCTCGCACGCGCGCGCGAGACCGGCGAGATCGTGGCGCGCGAGCTCGGCCTGCCGGCGCCGCGGATCGTGGCCGGCTTGCGCGAGCGCGCGTTCGGCGTGTTCGAGGGGCTGACGCGCGACGAGTGCATGGCGCGCTATCCCGAGGCGTGGCGGCGGTGGCACGAGCAGAGCGGCGTGCCCGACGGTGCGGAGGCGCTCGCCGCGGCCACCGAGCGGATGCACGCCGCATTGCGCGAGCTCGCCGACGGTGCTGGTGGTCCCGCTGCCGTGATCTCGCACGGCGGGTTGATGCGGCTGTGGCTCGTCGATCTCGCGCAGCGTCCGCTCGCGCCGCTCGCCAACGGCGTCACGTATGCCTGCGATCGCGTCGGGGCGACGTGGGTCACCACGCGCCTCGACTAATTGTCGTGCGACACGGTGCGACGGCGGCGCCTCCGCGCATCACCGTGCTATGTCGCCTGCCATGCGAATCGCAGCTCTGGTGTTGCTCGTCGCGTGCGGTGGCGGCGGTGCAAGCACGCCCACGCCGGAACCGCCGAAGGCCAAGGTCGGCGATGCCGGCGTCGACATCGCGAACCTGACCGCGAAGCTCCCGCCGTTCATCGACAGCGTCGGCGCCGACGAGCCGAACCGCGCGTTCTCCGGCTACGTGCTGGTCGCGCAGCACGATCAGGTGATCTGGCGCGGCGCCTACGGCATGGCGGATCGCGCGAAGCAAAGGGTGCCGACCGGCGACACGTCGTTTCGGATCGGCTCGGTGACGAAGCAGTTCACGTCGACCGCGATCCTGCGGCTCGAGCAGGACGGCAAGCTGAGCGTCACCGACAAGGTCAGCAAGCACCTCCCCGCGTATCCCGGCCCCGGCAAGGACGTCACGTTGCACCAGCTGCTGACGCACACCGCCGGCATTCCGAACTACACGTCGAGCGTCGCCAACCTGATGCGCAAGGCCGAGAAGGTGACGCCGCAGCAGCTGCTCGAGCTGTTCTGGAACCTGCCGCTCGACTTCGAGCCCGGCACCAAGATGAGCTACTCGAACAGCGGCTACGTGATCCTCGGCGCGATCGTCGAGCGCGCCGGCGGCATGCCGTACGCCGCGTACATCAAGAAGCACTTGCTCGATCCCGCGGGGATGACGAGCACGGTGGTCGGCGATGCCGAGACCGCAGCGGATCGCGCCGAGGGCTACCAGGTCGACGGTGGCCAGCTCGTGCCCGCCGATCGGATCGACATGTCGTTCCCGTACGCCGCCGGCGCGATTCGCTCGACGGCGAACGATCTGGTGCGCTGGCACCGCGCGCTCTCGGGCGACAAGATCCTCGACGCCACGCAGCGCGCGAAGCTCTACAAGCCGGCGCTCGACAACTACGCGTACGGCTGGGTCGAGACGCCGATCGAGGGCCGCCGCACCGTCTGGCACAACGGCGGCATCGATGGCTTCGGCACGATCTACTGGCGCGTGCCCGAGGCCGATCTCGTGGTCGTCGGCTGGACCAACGTCTCCGGCGTCGACGTCGACAAGATCGGGCGCGCCGCGGTCGAGGCGGCGCTCGGTGGCACGCCCAAGCCGATCGAGAAGCTCCAGAAGGGCACGGTCGATCCGGCCATCGTCGCGCGGATCAGCGGCACGTTCGAGCTGTCGGCCGACGAGAAGACGCGGCTCCTCGGGCTAAAGCTGCCGCAGCAGCTCGTCGACTCGATCGCGTCGATCGCGATCACGCCGACCAACGCCGGCGTGTCGATCAAGCCCAACGGCCAGAGCGAGGCCGAGCTCATCCCGCTCGCGGATGGCAGCTTCTTGAACCAGGACCACCACATCAAGCTGCTGTTCGACCGCGCGGGCAGCGGTCCGATCGCGAAGGTGCAACTCGTACAGGGCCCGCTCCAGATCACGTATCAGCGGAAATAGGATGCCCGGCCGCGAGCCCGCAGCCTGTCCCGTCGCCGCTCGATCGTGCACTAGAGGTACCCGAGGAAGCTGATCCACATCGCCGCTGCGACCAGCACCGCGATGGCGAAGGCCGCCACCGACCATTTCAAGTGCTGCTCGTGGCGGACGACTCGCCGCGTGAACTCCGCGTCGTAATCGATCGGATGATCCATGTGAGTCGCCATGACGAGGATGCGCTGCATCGGCGATACCAGGCGCCGCCACCACGGGCTCGAGCTGGCCGCCGACGGGAAAAGGCTGGGGATGCCGACGATTCGATCCCGGGGCGACACGCACTACTACGTGTCCGTCTCGGAGTGATAGGGTCGCCCGGCGATGACGGGCCTGGTCCTCGACTTCGACGGCACGATGACCGATGCCGAGGCGGAAGGCCGGCCGTTCCGCGACGGCTACCTCGAGGATCTCTGCACGCTGGTCGGTCGCAGCGCCGGCGATGCCGAGGTCGAGGCGATCGCCGCGCGCGTCGAGGATCAGCTCGCCGCGGCGCCCGAGAGCCATCCCTTCCTGTGGATGGAGCGCGCCGTCGCGCCGGCCACCGTCGATCCGTATCTGCGGATGGTGCCGATCGCGCACGCGATCCTCGATCAGTTCGGGGCGCTGAAGGATCCCGTCGACCGCGGCCGGCTGCTCGGCGCGATCCTCTACAAGTACAACTACGCCAAGACGCTCGGCCGCCCGGTGTTCCGCAGGGGCGCCGGCGAGCTGCTCAGCGGGCTTGCCGGGCGCAACGCGTGGATCGTCACCAACTCGGATACCCACGCGGTCGCCGGCAAGGTCGCGGCACTCGATCGCGAGACGCCCGGCGTCGCGTGGCTGACGTCGCGCGTGCGCGGCCATGCGCGCAAGTTCGATATCGACGACAGCTGGTCCGGCGCGGATCGCGAGCTCGCCCTCCCCAACCTGACCCGGCCGGTGCTGCTGCGCCGCCGGATGTATCACGACATCCTCAAGACGATCCTCGACGAGGCCGGCACCACGTTCGCGGATCTGGTCGTCGTCGGCGATATCTTCGAGCTCGATCTCGCGATGCCGCTGGCGATGGGCGCGCGCGTCTGCCTGGTCGCCTCGGCCCGCACGCCGAGCTACGAGCGCGCGTTCGTGTCGTCGCACCCACGCGGCCGCGTGATCGAGGATCTCGCCGAGGTCCCGGCCTTCGCGTTCGGTTAGCGGCGCTCGAGGTCGGCCCACACCGGAGCGTGATCCGAGCGGCCGGCCTGCACGACGTCGGCGTCGACGGCGCGGAAGTGCTTGTCGTGGAGCACGTGATCGAGCCGGAACCGCAGCGTGCGATCGGCGACCGGCCACTGCCACGTCGTCGCGTTGGGTGCGAACAGCGGCAGCGCGCTGGTGAAGCCGCGCGCCTTGAACACGGCGATCGCCATGCCCTCGTCCTCCTCGTTGAAGTCACCGACCGCGAGCGCCGGCAGCGCCGGATCGAGCTTGGCGACGTGGGCGAGTGCCTCGCGCTCGCGATCGCCGCGCGTCGAGAAGTAGCCGACCACCCAGCTTCCGCCATCGCTCATCGGCGGTCGCAGGTGAAGGTTCAGCACCTGGAGCGAGCCACCCGGCGCGGCGATCACCACGCGGTGCGCGAAGAACGGACCGCCGCCCTCGGTGAGCGTGTCGATCTTCAGGATCGGCCACCGCGACAGCACGCCGAGGCCGCCGGCGAGCCACTCGTTGTGGGTGTGCTCGAAGCGGTGGTGCGGATACGCGATGCCCAGCCGCCCGATCAGCGCCTTCTCCCACGCCGGCGTCGTCTCCTGGAGGAACACCAGATCGGGATCCGCCGAGACGATCGCATCGATGCCCTGGCGATCGCCCTCGAGCCCGAAGTTGACGTTGTAGGTCATCACGCGCAGCCGCGTCGCGTTCGGATCGGGTGTCACCACGATCGGCCGCGGCGCGCTCGCGAGCATGCCGGGGCTCGACGAGCTCGACGACGAGCCGCACGTGCAACCGATGGCCAGCAGCGTGACGGCGAGGAGCGCGCGCATGCCCGAGCCTACGCGCGGATCGAGGACCTGCCAGCGATCGTCGGCGATTGTCACGATGTCACGACACCACCGAACCTTGAACGGTTGCCTGGGCGATGGCATATCCGAGACCATGCGTCGCGCGTGGATCGTGGGTGCCGTGATGCTCGTGGCCTGCACCAAGAAGGGCGGCGAGGAGCGCGCGTCGCCTTCGCCGGGCGATCAGGGCGGGACAGGAAGGACAGGCACGGGAGACGCTCCCAAAGAGGGCAAGGGTGGGATCATCGGAGGCACCCCCGGCTTCACGCTCGATCTCGACGGCGAGATGGAGGCGACCGGCGCGATCGACAAGGGCGCGGTCCGCAAGGTCGTCAAGGACAACGTCACCAAGCTGCAGGCCTGCTACGAGCAGACGCTGATGGCAAACCCGGGCATCGCCGGCACGGTGACCGCGACGTTCACGATCGACAACGGCAGCGTCACCAACATCAAGGCCAGCGGCGTCCACCCCGACGTCGAGACCTGCGTCGTCAAGGCGGTCCAGCTGTTCAAGTTCCCGCCCGGCGAGAAGGTCGACGTCACCTACCCGTTCACCTTCAAGCCGGCCTCGTGAGCGCCATGAAGCACGCCTTCGCCATTGTTATCGCCCTCGCCGCGTGCGGCGGCGGCGCTGCCAAGAAATCGACGCAGACCATGCCCCGCGACGGGCTGAGACCAGGCGGCGTCGGTGGCGAGCCCAGTGGCGGCGAGCCCGGTGGCGGCGGCGGTGAAGGCGGTTGCCGGGCCGATCCGAACGATCCGCTCGGCAGCTGCACGCCCGGCGGCAAGGGCGTGATCGAGGAAGGCGAGCTGTCCGCCGTCGGTGCGATCGACAAGGCCGTCGTCCGCAGGGTGGTGCGCGAGCACTTCGAGGCGCTGCGCTACTGCTACGAGGCCACGCTGCTCGCGAACCCGGAGATCGCCGGCACGGTGATCGCGAAGTTCACGATCCAGATCGACGGCACCGTCCACGATGTAACAGCCAGTGGTGTGCACCCCGACGTCGAGACCTGCATCGCGACGAAAGTCAGCAGCTTTCGGTTCCCCAAGCCCGACGGTGCCAAGGTCGAGGTCGCCTACCCGTTCACGTTCAAGCCGTCGGGATTTGGGGTAGGTTGCCGTCGGGTCCGACAAGGTGATGATTTGCTGCGCCCTCA
>JAEYYY010000197.1 GCA_023430775.1 Pseudomonadota bacterium | reverse complement strand
CGAGGCGCTGCTCCCCGCGGTGAAGAAGATCGACCTGCGATCGAACCGGATCGACACCAAGATCATCGTCGACCCGCGCGTCACCGCGTGAGAGGTGCTCGTGCTCGTGCGCGTGCGCGTGCTCGTGCTCGTGCTCGTGCCCCGTGCTCGCCCGCTAGAAGGTTTGACGCTGGGTCGCGAATCGGTCGATCCGGGCCGCCGCCAGCTGCCCGGTGACCGTCGCCGATCGCCATCGCCCGATCGCCATCGCCCGATCGCCATCGCCCGCGGTCACCATTCACCCGCGGTCACCGCCCCGGTTGCCATCGCCCCGGTTGCCATCGCCCTGATCGCCATTGCCCCGGTCACGATCGCCCAGGTCGCGATCACCCAGGTCGCGAGCACCCGGTGCCCGTGCGCCATGATCACCTCGCGCGTCGGACGAGGACGTGCACGTGGCACGAGCACGAGCACGTGCACGACTTCTCGTCCTAGATCGTTCTTGCGACCTCGCTCGCCAGCACCGTGCGGACCTTGTCGAGCAGGTCGGCGCGCTGGAACGGCTTGGAGATGAACTGCGAGTCACCGATCGGCGCGTGCTGGTGATAACCCGACATGAACAGCACCCGCTCCGTCGTCTGGGCGGCGACGATCTCGCGCGCGAGGTCGCGCCCCGACAGCCCCGGCATGACGATGTCGGTCAACAGCAGATCGATCACGCCCTGATGCTCGCGCGCCAGAGTCAGTGCGTTGTGGCCGGAGCTGGCCGACAGCACCGAGTAGCCCGCCGAGCGCAGGATCCGCTCGGTCGCGCGGCGCACGTTATCGTCGTCGTCGACCACCAGGATCGTCGCGGTGCCGGCGGCGGCGTCGAGCACGGCGCGCTGCTCGCTCGGCTGCTCGGTCGCCGGCAGCAGGATCTGGAACGACGTGCCGTGGCCGACGACGGAGTCGACGCGGATCTCGCCGCCGGCTTGCTGGACGATGCCGTGCACGGTGGCGAGGCCGAGGCCGGTGCCCTTGTTGCGCGCCTTGGTGGTGAAGTACGGCTCGAAGATGCGCGCCGCGACATCGGGCTGCATCCCGCTGCCGGTATCCGAGACCTCGATGCCGACGTAGCGCCCGGGCGGCAGGTTGAAGAGTGCGGCGAGCTCCTCGTCGACATCCTTCGCCGTCACGGCGACGCGCACCACGCCGGAGCCGGCGATCGCATCGCGCGCGTTGACGACCAGGTTCATCAGGATCTGCTCGAGCTGCGAACCGTCCATCAGGATGCGCGGGATGCGCGGCGCGACCGCGAAGTCGAGCTCGATCTGCGGCCCGACCGTGCGCCGCAGCAGCTGCTCCATCGCGAGCACCACGTGCGGCACCTCGATCACCTTCGGCTTGACCAGCTCGCGGCGCGAGAACGTCAGCAGCTGCTTGGTCAGCTCGGCGGCGCTGGTGGCGGCGTGCGTGATCTGGTGCGCGTCGTCGCGCTGGTCCGCATCCTCGAGCGTCTCCTCGAGCATGTTCGCGTACGTCAGGATGACGTGCAGCAGGTTATTGAAGTCGTGGGCGACGCCACCGGCGAGCTGGCCGACCAGCGCGACGCGATCCTTGTGCGCCGCCTGCTGCTGCCGCTCGCGCTCCTCGGTGAGATCGGCGATCACCAGCACGGTCTCGCGGCCGTCGGACATCGCGTTCGTGCTGATCGACAGGATGCGATCCGACTCGGTGGTCACCGTCGTGCGCATGTCGGCGCCCATCAGCTTCGTGGTCGGCACGCCGGCGATCGCCTCGACCACCTCGCCGCTCTGGAACTGACCGAGCTCGCGGCGCCCGGCGACCCACTGGTTGACCAGCACGCAGCGCCGCTTGTCATCGAGCACGACGACGCCGAGCGGCAGATCGCGGACGACGCGCTCGAGGCGGCGCCACTCGTCGCCGATCACCGACTGGACGTGGCGCACCAGCATCGCGTTCTTGATCGCGAGCGCGGCCGGTCCGGCGATCGCCTCGAGCAGCTCGAGGTCTCGCGGCTGGAATCCCTTCGCGGCACCTGCATCGAGCATGATGACGCCGAGCCACTCGGTGTCGCCGGCCTGATACGACAGCGGCACGGCCATCACCGAGCGCACGCCCTCGGACATCAGGCTCTCGGCGCGCTGGAGCGCGAGATCGAACCCGATCTCGGTGCGCAGGTACGGCTCGTGCGTGATCATGACCTGACCGAGCACGCTGCTCGACACCGCGTAGGGCTGGCCCTTGCGATCGCGAGCGATCGTCATGAACGGCGACTTCGAGTGCGGCTCGTAGATCACGATCGCGCCGCGATCCGCACGCAGTAGCTGGAAGCAGGTGGTGAGCACCCGGCCGAGCAAGCGCTCGAGATCGTGCTCGACGCCGATCGAGCGACCGAGCTCGACGATCGCGCGCAACCGGATCAGCTCCTCGGAATCGCCCGGCTTGTCGATCGGAGGTCTGGTGGCCTCGAACCGCATCCGCACCGGTCCGATCAGGAGCTCGTCGCCGTCCCGCAGCGGCGCATCGGTGACCTTGGTCGCGCCGACGTAGATGCCGCGCCGACTGTCGAGGTCGCGGATCCGGTAGCTGCCGGCGTCCTCGACGATCGTCGCGTGCGTCGGCGACACCATCGGATCGTCGATCCGGATCTCGCAGCTGTCACCTCGCCCGATCACCACGCCGCCCGCGATCGCGTGCCGCCGCTTGCTACCGAGCTCGAACAGGGTCGCCATCGCCTATGTCCTCCCGAATCGACCGCCCCCGAAACTTTTGGTGGCCCGCTAGAGCCTCGCGGCGGACAGCTTGGCCGACGTCTTCGTGGTGGTGGAGATCGTTGGCGTTGTCGAGGTCGGCGCCGGGATCTCGTCGATCAGCACCGCGCCGCTGCCGAACACGCCACACGTCTTGCCGCGCGACAGGCTGGTCGCACAAGGGGGGACGATGCCGCCCGACTCCTGGAACCGGGTGTAGCGCGCCGCCGAGATGCAGCGCGCGCCGTCGGGCGTCCACTCGGCCTCGACGGTCCACGCCATGGTGTCGGTCTGGATGCCGAGCGCGTCGTAGAGGTTCACCTGGTTGCCGTCGACGGTGTACGCCGTGCCGTCTCCGCAGAAGTCCGAGCGCAGCAAGCGCACGCAGCTGGCGAGGTGATCCTCGCGACCGAGCCACGGCTTGTAGCCGAGCTCGACGCACTTCGCGATCGTCTTGCCGCGACACGCGAACGTCATCAGCTCGGCGCTCGGCACGTAGCTGCCGCCGCCGGCCGAGCCGATCGCCATGTTCCAGACGCCGGGTACCGCGACGGCGAGCACCGGCTGGCCATCGACGCCGCGGCCGCACAGCGGCTGCCAGCCGAGGTCACTGTCGTACGACACCGCGAACATCCCGACGTCGGCGTTGGTGCCGGTGCCGGTGGTCGCGTCGTCGATCCGCAGCGCCAGCGTCGCGCCGTTCGACAGCTCGGCCGTCATCGTCGCGCCGACGACACCGGTCAGGTCGGTGCCGTTGAGCGAGATGCCGTTCAGCGAGATCCCGTTGAGCGAGATGCCGTTCAGCGAGATGCCGTTGAGCGAGATCCCGTTGAGCGAGATGCCGTTGAGCGAGATGCCGTTGAGCGAGATGCCATTGAGCGAGATGCCGTTGAACGAGGTCCCGTTCGCGACCTCGGAGTGCTGGGTGGTGTCCGCGAGCTCGGGCTCGGCGGCGACACACCCCGTCGCGAGCACTCCCATCAAGATCGTTCGTGAGATGTCCATGAGGCGTCGATCCGACCGCCGCGCGCGAATCTCAGGGCAGCATCGGGGTAGCGCACAGGCGAAACCCGAGGGTGACGTCGCGTAGGGTCGGCGGCATCGAGGTGCGATTCGCGAGCCCCGCTGTCTTGCGATCGTGAAAGAAGCTCCCGCTGCGCACGACCGCACCGCTCGCGCCGCGCACCCACTCGTTGACGTTGCCGGACATGTCGGCGAGCCCGAACACCGAATTCGACCGCGGATGGCTGCCGACCTCGTCGAGCCCGATCTGGTCACCGCCGTAGGTGATGTCGATGTTCGCGTCCTCGGGCGCCAGCTCCTCGCCGTGCGGATAGCGCCGGCCATCGGCGCCGCGCGCGGCGTACTCCCACTCGACCTCGCTGCACAGCCGCGCACCGGGCACGCGACCGGTGTCGTCGAGCCACGCCGCGTAGCCCTCGGCATCCTTGAACGACACGCCGACCACCGGGAACCGCTCCCAGCGCTGACTCGCGTTGCGCGCCCTGCCGGCATAGCGGATCGCCTGGCCCTGCACGGCGGCATGCGCGGTCTCCATGAACCTCGCAGCGAAGCGCCAGCCGCCGCGCGTCCGCTCGATCGACAGCATCGCGCCCATCGATGCGCCCGACGAGATCGACGGCAGCAGCGCCGCGCGCTTTGCCTCGGGCTGCGCCTCGACGTAGGCGAGCCAGTCCGCGATCGTGACCTCGGTGCGACCGATCAAGAAGCTCGGCGCGGTCCGCCGGTGCATCGGCACCGCCTGCTGGAAGCTCGTGCGGGTGTCGTCCTCGGCACTGCTGCCGTAGAGGAACGTGCCGCCCGGCACGAACGCGTAGCCGACGGGCAGCGTCCCCGCCGCTGGCGCCGCCGTCAGATCGAGCTCGACGAGCTCGCCGCGCTCGACGACAAACGGCACGCGCAGCGGTTCGCGACCGACCGCGCGCACGTTCGCGACGTACGCACCGGGCGCGAGCTCCTGCGGCATGCCCGGGACGAGCGCGATGCCGCCCGGGGTGATCGCGATCGTCGAGCCAGCGAGCGCGGCGATCCGCACCGTGCCCGGAGCGTTCCAGCGGGCCCGCCGGCTGCCGTCGGCGTCGTAGGCGGCCAGCCGCGACGCCAGCTCGTCGCGGCGATCGTAGGCGCGCGCCTGATCCGCGAGGACGGCGCGCTCCAACAGGATGTCCCCGAGAAGATCGCGAACGTCGTGGCGTTCCGGATCGAGTCCGAGCGACGTCTCGACCACGCGGCCTGCCTCGCGATACGCGTGCTCGGCCTGGTCGCGCGCGACACGCACCTTCTGCCACAGCGCCTCGGCACCGGCCTCGCCGCGATCGAACGCGTCGAACGCCTGCGCCGCGAGCGCTCGCTGCTCGGTTTCGGCACGGCGAGCCCGCGCCAGATCGGCGATCGCGCCGGCGAGCTCGCGATCCACGGCATCGACGATCCGCGCGTGCGCGAGGTGCTGCTGCCCGAAGTACGCGGCGATCAGCGCGATCGAGGTGCAGGCCACGGCCGCACGCCGCAGCCACGCTCTGCGCCGGCCTTGCCGCTGCGAGGCGGCGATGAACGCGACCTCGAGCGTGGTCAGGTCGTCGGCATCGAGCGCCGCGGCCTCGTTGAGCCGCGGCCCGCGCCACGTCACGTCCGCGCGGCGCCCGCTGCGCTCCCATTCAGCGGCCGCACTCGCCACGCGCTCGCGGCAGGCCCGCGCGTCGGTATCGGCATCGAGCCAGTCGCGCAGCGTGCCCCAGCCGTGGACGAGCACCTCGTGCGCGAGCTCGTAGGTCGCGCCGCCGTCGCCGTCGTGGACCACCAGCAACCGGCCCTTGACCAGCGCATCGAGCGCCGGCTTCGACCGCTCGCCGCTCACCAGCTCGGATTCGGTGCGGCGCACCCGCGTGCCGACCGAGGTGACGAGGCGGAGCAACAGGCGGCGCGCGGCGGTGCGATCGGCGGCTGGCATCCTTGCGAGCACCGCATCGCCGTGCCGCGCCAGCGCACCGGCGACGCCGCCCATGATCGTCAGCGCCGTCTGGCTGATCGATCCGCGCTCGCGATCGCGCGCCTCCCACAGCTCGGCGAGCGCGAACGACAGCAGCGGCAGCCCGCCGCTACCGGCCTGCGCGGTGGCCTCGACCAGCTGCTCGATCATGCCTTCGGTCTCGAAGGTCACGCCGGTCGCCGCCGCGGGACCGACGATGACGTCGCGGATCCGCTCGGGCGGCAACGGACTGACGAAGCACAACAGGCGCGCCAGCTCGCGACCGAAGCGCGGCAGCGCGGCGACCCGGGACAGGAAGTCCGCGCGCAGCGAACCGACGAGGCGCAGATCCGGCGCGCCCTCGCTGAGCCGGGCGAGACCGGTGGCGAGCGCGGCCACCTCGGCGGCATCACCGACGGTGACCAGCTCCTCCATCTGATCGACGAACAACACGATGCCGCCGCGATCCGGAACATGCTGGCGCAACACCTCGGGGAGTGCGGTCGGCTCGGCGAGCAGGCGCGCCACCATCGCCGGATCGCCGAACACCTCCGCGAGGGCCGCGAGCGGTCGCCGGCCGGGCACGAACGTCCGCGTGGTCCACTGCCTGCCGGCTCCCAGCGCACCATCGAGCACCGCCGGGATCACGCCGGCTCGCACCAGCGAGGACTTGCCGACGCCGGAGTCACCGGCGACGACCACGGCCGCGTCGGTGCGCATCCGCTCGACGATCTCGCCGACCTCGAGGTTGCGACCGAAGAACAGCCCGCGATGGCTGGCCTCGAACGTGCGCAGGCCGCGATAGGGATTACCGAGCACGTCGGTATTCGACCCGCGCGCGACCTGGAGCCCGTCGAGCGCGTCGCGCAGCTCCTCGCCGGAGGCAAACCGCAGCTCCGGATCGCGCTCGAGACAGCGCTCGACCAGCCGCGACACGCGAAGATCGACGCCCGGGACCCGTTCGTGAAGCAGCGGCGCCGGACGCTCGTTGATCACGCGCGGCAACTCTCGCGCCGGCACGTCCGCGAACGGCGTGGCGCCCGCGATCAGCTCGAACAGCATCGCCCCGAACGCGTAGACATCCGAGCGCCGCGACGCCGCGCGGCCTTCCCACAGGCACGGCGCCATGTAGTCGGGCGTGCCGATCAACGAATCGTCGTCGGCCGCCTCCTCGCCGACGCGGGCGAGCCCGAAATCGACGAGCTTGGCGACGCCGTCCTCGGTGACCATCGCGTTGGCGGGCTTGAGGTCGCAATGGACGACGCCGCGGCGATGCGCCGCCGCCAGCCCGCGGGCCAGCTCGATCGCGATCGCGATGACCTCCGCCCACGGCATCGGCCGCGGATACTCGGCGAGCACCTTGCCGCGGATCAGCTCGCTGACGATGTACGGGCGATCGCCGAGCTCGCCGACGCGATAGATGCTGACGACATTCGGATGCTGGATCCGCGCCGCGGCCCGCGCCTCCATCAAGAACCGCGCGCGCGCCTCGGGGTCGGGATCGGTCGCGATGAACTTGATCGCGACCGAGCGCGCGAGCACCGCGTCCTCTGCGAGATACACCTGACCCATCTGGCCGCGACCGAGCGACTTGACGATCGCGTAGTCGTCGAACTCGGCCGGTGGCTCGAACGGGGTGCGCATCCTGCAAGCAACCGTATCGACCGATCGCCGGAGGCGTCGAGGTGCGCCGAGGTAGGCACGCGACACGTGGCCCGACGACCGCGGCGCTCGCGGCGACCACGATACAATGACCGCGTGGAGCGCCAGGACCTCAGCGGACAGGTGCTCGACGGTCGCTATCGCGTGATCGAGCGCGTCGGCAAGGGCGGCATGGGCAGCGTCTATCGCGCCGACGATCAGAAGCTGCGGCGCACCGTCGCCGTGAAGGTGATGAACGAGCACGTGCCCGAGGGGCTCGGCGCGCGCAAGCGGTTCGAGCGCGAGGCCCGCGCGATGGCGATGCTCGAGCACCCGCACTGCGCCTCGATCCTCGACGTCGGCATGCACGACGGCCATCCGTTCGTCGTCATGGACTTCATCGCCGGCCAGAGCCTCGACGAGCTGGTGGCCTCGGGCCCGCTACCGATCGCGCGCGCCGTCGAGATCACGCGGCAGATCCTGTTCGGGCTCGCGCACGCCCACGAGCACGGCATCGTGCATCGCGACATCAAGCCCGCGAACATCGTGCTGTCGCAGAAGGCGGGGATGGGCGACCACGTCAAGATCCTCGACTTCGGGCTCGCCAAGATCGGCCAGGAGACCTCGAACCTGACGGCCGGCGTCATCGTCGGCACGCCGTCGTACATGTCGCCCGAGCAGATCCGCGGCTTGCTGCTCGACGGCCGCGCCGATGTCTACGCCTGCGGCGTGCTGCTGTTCGAGCTCCTCACCGGCCACAAGCCGTTTCGCGCCGAGACGCCGGATCCGCTCGCGACCTGCATGATGCACCTCTCGGTGCCACCGCCACGGCTCGCCGACAAGCTCCCCGGGGACTTCGGCGCGCTCGAGGATGTGATCGAGCACGCGCTCGCCAAGGAGCGCGACCAGCGGTTCAGCTCGGCGATGGCGTTCGCGAATGCCCTCGCCGCGGCGATCGGCAGCCGCGCCTCGAGCCCGGTGATCGCGGCGCCCGAGCCCGTGACCACCGCGCTCGGTCCGATCGCGACGCAGCCGACACAGCTTGCACCGAATCCGACCGTCGCGCTCGGCGACCACGATCTGCTGCGCGGCCCCTCGCTCGTCGCGCTGCCGCACGCACCGCCACCGCCGCGCTCGCGCAAGCGGATCGAGATCGCCGCCGCCTCGCTGTGTGCGGTCGTCGCGATCGTGATCGCCGCGGTCGCGGCGCCGAGCTCCTCCGCGTCGCAGCCGACGACGGCCGTGGTCGACGCCAACCGTGGCTCCGCCGAGCCCGTGGCGGTGCGGCCTCCCGCCGATGACCCGCCCGCTTCGCTCGATCCGCCGGATCCGAACCCCGCACCGGACGACGCCGTGGCGCGGGTGATCGCGAAGGCCGATCAGCACCTGGCGCGGCGGTGGCGTGACGGCGCGATCGACGTGCTCGTCAAGGCGCGCCGCACGTATCCCGACGATCCACGGCTGCCGTACCGCGCCGGCCTGCTCTACCTCGAGAAGCTATGGTGGCCCGACGGGCTCAAGCAACTGCGCGCGGCGATCGCGCTCGATCCGGCGCTGCGCGAGGATCCGGCGTTGATCCGGGCCGCGGTTCGCGCCTTCATCGCCACCGCGCAGATCGATTGGCAGCTCGCGAGCTTCTTGCGCAACGACATCGGCGTCGCCGCCCGCCCCTTCCTCGAGGAGGTGGTCGCGCAGGACAAGAACGCATTTCATCGCAACCGTGCCAAGGCCGAGCTCGCGCGCCGCTGACTAGCCTTCGATCG
Organism: Pseudomonadota bacterium; assembly: GCA_023430775.1. GTDB lineage: Bacteria > Myxococcota_A > Polyangia > Haliangiales > Haliangiaceae > JABFXX01. The sequence continues at coordinate 1,147 of JAEYYY010000197.1, read as the reverse complement.
TGGCGATCCAGTCCGCGAGGCAAGCAAAGCCCGCCGTCGCCCCCGCCACCAGGCTGCGGGCCGCCACCGGATCGGTCCCCATCTGCTCGACCAGCATCGCGAAGCCGGACCACCGGCGTGCCACCCAGCCATCGATCGCTTCGAGGTAACAGGCGGCGTGCACCCTGACCCGCCCCGACAGGAGCGGGAGCACCGGCGCCTGGAACGCTGCCGTGCGCGCCGAGGCATAGACCCAGCCGAGCGCTTCCGGCACGTCGAGAAACGGCGTGATCGAGAGACACAGCGGAACGTTCGCGACATCGACGGCCGTCAGATCGAGCGCCAGGAGATCCTGAGCGAGGAGGCCGGCGCGCGTCAGCTCGCGGCTGTCGAGGTAGCGATCGAGACCGCGGGTGTACCGGCAGGCGCACTCGAGCGGCGACACGATCCCGAACGTCGCTCGCAACATGGCCAGGTAGCGGTCGCGATCCACGGGCGGCTGTTGCAGCTCGCTCCATGCTCGCTCGACGGCCTCCCGCGAAGCCTGGGTCTCCAGCTCGAGTCGCGTCACGAGACCGATCGCTTGTTCCACGGGTGCTGCCGCGACGAAGCAAAACACGCACCTGAAAATGTGTAGGAGGTTTTACGGACCTGGCGCGAACAGACGTGTCGCCGTGGCTCGAAGCGCAGCGCCGCCACGTGGTCGGCGAGCCGATCGACGTAGATGAGGCGCGTCTGTCATTGCGTGACGACATGCCCGTGTCATCGCCAGCCGAGGCGCCGCGCTCGATCGCCACAATTGGGTTGGCGCACCACGCGAGCGACCACGGTTAGGCGTCGGGTAGTCGATGCAGGTCGGCGAGCGAATCGCTCGGCGATGGCGCGACGGGTGCAGCTGCCGCGACTGCGACGATGCGCCAGCTCGCCACCGTGTTCGTCGAGCTCGGGCTCGCAACGCTCGCTCACCACGAGGCAGCCGATCGGATCTGGCTGGACCTGGTGGAAGACCGGCGAGTGCCGAGCCAGCTCGATTACATGCGCGCGCTGGTCCGCGTGTTCGGCTTCGACGCGTCGCTCGAGGCGGCGCTCGCGTACACGCCGTCGCTGGCCGGCGTCGTCGACATGCGCGATCGCCAGCGCTCCGGCTGGATCGCGCATGACCTGCTTC
>JAEYYY010000829.1 GCA_023430775.1 Pseudomonadota bacterium | reverse complement strand
CGCCTGCGGGCCTTCGCAGCGCGAGGTCGCGCTCGCGAAGATGGCGCGCTACAAGGCCGACAAGCTGGTGCTGTTCGAGCTCGCGCGCGAGGCGGTCGCTCGCAAGCACAAGATCCAGCACTCCGACGAGACCACGCTGACGATCATCACGCGCGGCCGCTGGTACACGCCCGATGGCCTGGCCTCGCAGTGGAGCGTGCCGAACGATGTCATCGATCAGACCGACGCCCAGCGCGGCACTCGCAACGATCCGTTCGATGCCACCGCGCGCCCGGCGCTGCCCGACAAGAGCTTGTTCCTGTCGCTGACGATCCGGCTGCTGCCCGAGGAGGGCAACTGGATCGTCCACGTCGACACCAAGGTCGCGCGGTTCAACGTCGGCATGCCGATCCTCGAGCCGATCGATGTCACGCGGATCGACACGCCGCCGTGGGTCAACGGCAAGGTCAATCAGCTCGCCTACGAGATCCACAAGTCGCTGCGTCCCTATCAGGTGAAGGGCCTGTCGGGCAGCACCCCGCCGGTGCCGTTCGATCCCACGCCGATCACCGACGAGCCCAAGGCCGAGCCGCACCCGGTCGACCTGCCGCCGCCCGATCCCGACGATCCGGACGCACCGAACGCTGGAAGCGGCTCGAGCGAACCGCAATGACCGCCGATCCGCGCGACGTCGCGGAGCTGGTCGTGGTTGCGGACGAGAAGCTCGGCGCCGGTGGCTTCCTCGAGGTTCGCCGGATCAGGCTGCGCAATCGCCGGCGCGATGGCTCGCTGTCGCCCGAGTACATCTCCGATTCGATCGCGCGGGTCGCGCAGGACGCGGTGGTCGTGGCCGTCTACGCGAGGACCGCACGCGGCATCGACGTGCTGGTGCGCGATGGCCTGCGGCCGGCGCTGGTGTTCGGTCGCGATCCGGCGCGCGCGCCGCTGCCGGAGCCGCCGCCGTCGCCGTTTCTCACCGAGCTGGTCGCCGGCGTGCTCGAGCCAGCGGATCGCGGTGAAGCCGGGCTGCGTGCGCGCGCCGCCGCCGAGGTGCTCGAGGAAGCCGGCTTCGTGGTGGCACCGGAAGCGATCGCGCTGCTCGGTGGTAACGGCTTGTTCCCGTCGCCGGGTTGTCTGGTCGAGAAGTTCTACTTCGCGTGTGTCGAGGTCGATCCCGCCGCCCAGCAACCGCTCGCGGGGGATGGCTCGCCGATGGAGGAGGGCGCGCGGACGCGGTGGCTTCCACTCGACGACGCGATCGCCGCCTGCGTGCGTGGCGACATCACCGATCTGAAGACCGAGCTCGGGCTTCGCCGGCTGCGAGATCAGCTGTTGTCGTCGGAGATCTCGGGGCACTGAACGGATTGTCAGACCGGCGTGCGAGGGTCGCATGCATGGACGGTCCGACGTTCCATCTCTCTCGTGGCGACGCTGTCGCCTGGCTGCGTTCGCTGCCGTCCGAATCGATCGATCTGGTGATCACCGATCCACCATACGAGTCGCTCGAGAAGCATCGCGCGATCGGCACCACCACGCGGCTGAAGCACAGCAAGGCCTCGAGCAACGACTGGTTCTCGATCTTCCCGAACGCCCGCTTTCCCGAGCTGTTCGAGCAGGTCTATCGCGTGCTGAAGAAGAACACGCACTTCTATCTGTACTGCGATCCCGAGACCATGTTCGTCGCGAAGCCGCTCGCGGAGCAGGCCGGCTTCAAGTTCTGGAAGCCGATCATCTGGGACAAGTGTCTCGGCCCAGACACGCTGGTGTGGACCGAACGCGGTGTGGTGAGAATCGACGAGATCGTCGTCGGCGATCGCGTAGCGATTCCCGAGGGCGGCACCACGGCGGTGCGAGCAACACGGAGGACCTCGGCCGCTTCGTTGCGAATCACGTTGTCGGATGGCACTGCGCTCGTTGCATCGCGCGAGCACCGATTCGTATCGACCAGCGGTGAGCAACTGGAAGCTGCTCGACTTGTAGTCGGCCTCCGATTGTTGCGACGAGCCGTGCGCACGCGTGACGGGTTCCAGATCCCCGAATCTGCGCGCCAGGATGGAGCTCTCGAGGTCCAGGCGATCGAGGACATCGGCATGCACGATCTGATCGATATTTCGATCGCGGATCGCGACGAGTTGTTCTTGCTGGCCAACGGCGCGGTCACCCACAACTGTTCCATCGGCATGGGCTACCACTACCGCGCGCGGTACGAATGCATCCTGTTCTTCGAGAAGGGGAAGCGGAAGCTCAACGACCTCGGCATCCCGGACATCCTCGAAGCGAAGCGGATCAGTGGCGGCTATCCGGCCGAGAAACCTCCCAGCGTCAGCGAGACGTTGATCAAGCAGAGCACCGAGCTCGGCGAGCTGGTGATCGATCCGTTCATGGGCTCGGGCTCTGTCGGCGTCGCCGCCGTCAGTAACCAGCGCTCGTTCCGCGGCAACGATCTGTGTGAAGAGGCGGTCGACATCACGCGGGCGCGGTTGCGCGAGGCGGGTGCGCGCGAGGCCGGCGAGGCGCCGGTGACGAGCTCGTCACCGCAGCTCGGGTTGCTGTAGAAGCGGCTCGGCGATGAAGCGCGGCAGCAAGGCGACGAACCCGCGAGCGACGATGACCGGCCACGGTTATCGCGATCTGATCGCGGCGTACATCCATCACCAGTACGGCGATCAGGGGCTGGTCGTGTATCGCGAGGTCAACCTCGGCAAGACCATCATCGCCAAGGATCGTCAGATCGACGTGTTCGTGATGCGGCCCGTCGATCAGAAGGCGATCGCGATCGAGTGCAAGTTCCAGGAGGTCCAGGGCTCGGCGGACGAGAAGATTCCGTACGCGCTCGATGATCTCGCGGCGCTGTGGGTGCCGGGCTGCCTCGTCTACGCGGGGCGCGGCTGGTCGCGCGGCGTGTTGCACCAGCTCGAGGCCTCGCGGCTGTCGGCGTACTGCATGCCGGAGCGGCCGAACCTGCAACGCAGCAAGGCGACGCGCGAGCTCGATTACATCCTCGCGGCCACCTTCGGGTTCTGGGAGCAGATCCTGCCGGCGAGCAAGCGCTACAAGCGCTGACCGCGAACGCAACCCAGACCGCCAGCGCCCTCTCGCCGCTCGTGTCCAGGTGTGAAACCCTCGGGTGGTGGGCGCTTCGATGAAGGAGCTCGTGTTGCTGGCGTCCGTGATGGAGCCGACCGTGTTCCGCAGCAGTGTTCAGGACGGGCTGCGGTTGCTCGGTCTCACCGAGGAGGAGCGCAGGAATCCGGCACACGTCCTCGGGAGCGTCGACAGGTTTCTGTCCGCGCGGCGACGCAAGGTGAGACGACCGGAAGCCGCGGCCGCGTACTCGGTCGCAGTCCAGCTCGCCGCGGTGATCGGGCATCAGCTCGAGAAGTCGGGCTGGCGGTGGATCGAGGCGTGGCGTAGCGCGCCGTTGCCGAGCCTGATCGGCCAGCCTCGGGGGATCGATCGGGAAGCGCCCGATGGCTGGGGCTTGATTCCCGCGAGCGAGGCGTTCCTGGTGCTCCCTGTCTACGATCTGCTCGCCGTCCAGCTCCAGCGACGCACCGAGGTCGCGATCGCCGCGCGCCTCGCGCAGCTGGCGAGCGAGCGAGGCGAGGCCGGGGCACTCGAGCTCTGGCGCCTGGTGGATGAGCCGGCGCGTCCGACGCCGTGACCGACAGCATCGAATCCGTTCTCGCCGAGGTGACCGATCACGAGGGCACCGGGGGCTCCTGCGTTGCGCGGGATCTATGGGATCGATTGCGGTCAGCAGCCGGCGGTGCACGGCATGCAACCCGGGCCGCGGCCGATCAGCGTGCACAGCTGATCCTCGGTCATTCCGCGATCGTAGATCTGCACGCTGTCGAGCGCGCCATCGAACCGGCTGTGCGCTTCGCCGTTCTCGCTGAGGTGACCGATCGCGAGGCCCTGGGCGCCGCTGGTGCTCGGCTTGATCGTCGGCACGTGACAGAACCGTTCGGTATCGGTGTCGGCGCTCCAGCGCCACGCGCACAGCTGCGTGCCATCCCAGGTGCACGCGATGAACGACCAGGCGTTCTCGGGCAGCTGCTCGGTCCACTCGAACTTGGCGACGTTGGTGTGCACGCAGCGGTTCTGCAGCGAGCCGCCGGTCGAGCGACCGATCAGCATCGCGAACTGCTGCTCGTGATCGATCAGGCCGTAGACGGTGCCCTGCGCGGGCAGCGTGTTCGGGCGCAGCCACATCGCGACCGTGTACGCGCTATCGCGATCGAACGCGGCATCCTCGGGGACGCGGATCTCCGTGGTCGGGCCGATCGCGGCGGCGGGCGAATTCGCGGGGACGGTGCGCATCGCGGGCGAGACGTTCGAGACCGTCGCGTCGTGGCGGCCCGGCGAGCTGTCGAGCAGCGTGCCGTCGGCGACGCCATCCTCCATCTCGAGGCACAGCACGAGGCCGGTCGGATCGGGTGCGCTGCACGGCGCGACGTTGACCGTCGAGCTGTCGGGCAGCATGGTCGCCGCGTCGTCGCCGCTGTCCGGCATCGCATCGCCCTCGACATCCGCCGGCACCTTGTACGAGCAGGCGGTCAACAAGCCGACGACCACGAGTACCTTCACACGCTCACCATGGCGCAGGTTTCGGACGCGACTCAACGGTCTCGTCGAGGGGGGATGTCGATTGCGCAAGTCGTGCAGCGCGGCGCGCGGACTGGCGTCCGCAGTCGTGTCACCGGCGGGTTGCAAGCGAGGGGGCCGCGACGTTTTTTCGAGGACGATCGGCGGGCCGGAGGTGTTACTTGCCCTCGGTCGACTCTTCGCTCGGCGGATTCGACGTTCGTGCCGGCGCGCCGTCGGCCTTCGCGTACTCGTCGAGCTTGCGATAGAGCGTCTTGCGATCGAGGCCGAGCCGTTGCGCGGCCCGGGTCTTGTTGCCGGCCTCGTCCTCCAGCACGCGCTCGATGAACTCGCGCTCGAGCTCGGCCAGCGTCATCCGGCGCGCGACCGCGGCGCCGAGGAAGTCGGCGGGTCGCTTCTCGCGCACCTGCGAGGGCAGATCCTCGTCGGAGATCAGCTCGCCCTGGCACAGCGCGACACCGCGCTCGAGCACGTTCATCAGCTCGCGCACGTTGCCGGGCCAGTGATAGGCGAGCAGCAGGTGCTGGGCGTCGGGGGCGAGCCGCATCCGGCGCGGCGGCGTCTGCTTGGCGCCGAGCGTGCCGAGGATGTGCTCGGAGAGCGGCACGATGTCCTCCGGGCGCGAGCGCAGCGGCGGCAGGTCGAGGTGGATGACGTTGAGGCGGTAGTACAGATCCTCGCGAAAGCTGCCGTCGGCGAGCATGGTCTCGAGGTTCTTGTTGGTGGCGGCGACCACGCGGACGTCGACGCGCTGATTCTTGGTGGCGCCGAGCGGGCGGACCTCCATCTCCTGGAGGACGCGCAGCAGCTTGGCCTGCAGCGGCAGCGCGAGCTCGCCGATCTCGTCGAGGAAGATCGTGCCGCCATCGGCCTCGACGAACAGGCCCGGCTTGTCATTGCGCGCGTCGGTGAACGCGCCCTTCTTGTGGCCGAACAGCTCGGACTCGATCAGGCCCTCGGGCACGGCCGCGAGGTTGACGCCGACGAACGGTCCGCTGGCGCGCGTCGAGTTGTAGTGGATGGCGCGCGCGATCAGCTCCTTGCCGGTGCCGCTCTCGCCGGTGACCAGCACCGACGCGGTGGACGGCGCGATGCGGCGGACCAGCGCGGTGACGTCGCGCATCGCCTGGCTCTTGGCGATGATGTTGTCGAGTCCGAAGCGATCTTCGACCTCGCGCTGGAGGCGCGTCACCTTCTGCCGCAGCTCGCGCTCGCGCAGCGCCTTGTCGGCGACCAGCAGCAGCTCCTCCATCTCGAAGGGCTTGGTGATGTAGTCGTAGGCGCCGAGCTTGACGGCGCGGATCGCGGTCTCGATCGAGCCGAACGCCGTGATCATCACGACGTGCGGGTGATCGGGCATCGCCATCACGCCGCGGATCAGATCGAAGCCGTCCATCTCGCCGAGGCGGAGGTCGGTGATGATGAGGTCGAAGTGCTCGAGCCGCGCGAGCTCGAGCCCACCCGACGCACCGCCCGCGGACTCGACCTCGTAGCCGGCATCGGCGAGCTCCTCGACCAGAAGATCGCGCATCGCGGCGTCGTCTTCGACGACCAGGATCGAGGCGGCGGGCTCGGCCATCGAGGGCGTTTTATCACGCACCGGTTTGGTCTCGGCGTCGGGCACGAGCTTTCGCCGCGCGAGGGGCATGTTCTGGCGACACCGCGAGCTGGCGAGTTGTTGCGCCCGGAAACCTCAGCCCATTCCCTGCTTGCGGCGCGCCCGGCGGTGCTCGTGCTCCTCGTCGACGAGGCGCACGTAGTCCAGCTGCTCGAGGTCGTCCCAGGGCGGGGCCGGGCTGTCGCCGAGCTCGCGGACGCGGGTGCGGAACGCGTTCGCGATGTCCTCGAACGGCGGCAGGTCATCGCGTCCGGACAGCGCGCCCGACTCGGCGGCCTCGCGCGCTTCCTCGGTGAGGGCGAGCGCGGACTCGCGGGTCACCCGGCCGCGACGGATGATGTCCTGCACGCTGGTCGCCAGGCTACCGAGCTCGTACTGCTTGGAATCGAGCATCTCGAGCGCGACGAAGATGACCTGGCGCGCCGTCAGCACCTTGTCCTGGTAGAGCACCAGGGCGGCCTGGAAGTAGTTGAACACCGGCACCAGGCGCGGTCCGAACCGCCGGAAGCCATTCGGTGGCGATCGCCGATCGAGATGGATGAACATCCGCTTCACGGCGTCGGCCTTGGGGACGCGGCGGGCGAGGGCGAGGATGCGCGCCGAGTCGTCGTCGTACGCGCGCGACGCGATCAACACGCGCTCGAGATCGGTCAGGCTGACGCGGCCGGCGAGGAGATCGGCGTACAGGCAGTAGATGATGGCGTCGGCCTCGGCATCGTCGCCGAACAGGGTCTCGCTGTCGGCGGCGGCACCGACGCGCGACTGCAGCATCGCGGGGAGCTTGTAGGGAATCTGCGCGCGCAGCGATCGGAAGCGGCCACGCAGGATGTTCTTGAGGTTGTTCTTGAGGACGAACTCGTCGTACTCGACGCCGTCGAGCGTGAGCTTGGCCGCGAGCACCTGGCGCATCTGCGTGGGCGAGCCCGAGACGATGCAGATCCGGTGACCGTCCTGGTTGAGCGCGCGCAGCAGCGCCGACGCGCCGGGGTACGCCTGCTTGTCGGCGGCGTCCTGCATCGCGTTCTTCGCGAGATCGGCGAGGCTGTCGAACTCGGTCCGCAGGTACGTCTTGTCGAGGTCCCAGCGGAACGTGTGGCGCGGTGGCTTCTCGCCGGGAGCCAGGCCCTCGGGGACGTGATCGAGCAGGCCGATCCGCTCGCCGAGCCGGACCGGGAGCGTGGTCAGCCGCGCGACCCGATCGAACAGGGAGCGCCGCGCCACCTAGCTCTCTCCGACCGGAGCCATCGCACCGCTACTCTCGGTCTTCGCGCGGTTGCCGCGCTGGGCGCGATCGTCGAGCTCGGCCATCGTGCGCGCGATGTTGCCGCACAGGTTCCCGGCGAGCGCCTTGTGCGCGACCTTGATCGCGTTGGTGATCGCACGCGCGTTCGATCGGCCGTGCGCCTTGATGAACGGGTGGGTGAAGCCGAGCAGCGGCGCGCCGCCGTATTGCTGCCAGTCGGTGATCGACTTCAGCTGATCGATCGCCGAGCTCAGCGCGACCAGGCCGAGCCGCCACGCCAGCCGCTCCTTGTGGGCATAGCGCGCCAGCCGGACGACCGTCTCCGAGACGCCCTCGAGCATCTTCAGCACGACGTTGCCGACGAACCCCGAGGTGACGACGACATCGGCGACGCCGCGCGGGATATCGAGGCCCTCGATGTTGCCGATGAAGTTGAGCTCCGTGGTCTCGACCAGCGCGGCGTGCGCGGCGATCACGTTCGCCGGACCCTTGTTCGGCTCGGTGCCGTTCGATAGCAGCGCGACGCGCGGCCGCCGGTTGTTCGACACCAGCTTCGCGTAGGCCGAGCCCATCACCGCGAAGCCGACCAGATCCTCGGCGGTGACATCGACGGTGGCCCCGACATCGAGGATCAGCGAGAACGGATCGTCCTTCTCGCCGCGGCGCAGCTCGGTGGGATAGACCGCCGCGAGCGCGGCCTTCGACACGCCCTCGAGCAGCTGCCAGCGCCGCGCGCACGCGAGCACGCTGGCGCCGGTGTTGCCCGCGCTGACCAGGGCATCGCCTTCACCCCTGGCCACCAGATCGGCCGCCACCACGATCGATGCCTCTGGCTTCGCGGCCAGCGCCTCGCCGGGCTTCTCGTCCATCTCGATGAACGTCGGCGCGTGATGGACGCGCACCCGGGCGCCGTCGTGGCGCAGCTGGGGCAGCCGGCGCCCGAGCACCTGGGCATCTCCGACGAGGATCAGCTCCACGTTGCCGAGCTGGAGCGACGCCTCGGCGGCGCCCTGGACGATCTCGTCCGGGGCGTGATCGCCACCCATGGCGTCGACGACGATGCGGTGCATGCCGGCATCTTGCCACGAAACGTTTCTGGGTTCGGTTCACGTGCCGCGGGATTGGCGTAGGTTCCGCACCGCCCGTCATGAGCTTCCGCCGCCAGCTTCGTTACCGCTTCGACAACCTGATGTCGCGCGGTGTCCTCGCGCAGATCCTGCTGCTCGCGATCATCACGATGCTGCTCGTGTTGATCACGGCGGGGGCGATCTTCGTGTTCGATGTCGTGCCCAGAGACGGCGATGACACCGACTCGTTCGGAGTGGTGGTGTGGAAGGCGCTGATGCACTCGATGGACGCCGGCACGCTCGGCGGCGACAGCACGAGCAGCTGGACCTTTCTCTCGATCATGCTGTTCGTGACCCTCGGCGGCATCTTCGTGCTGTCCGCCCTGATCGGTGTGCTCAACAACGGCTTCGGTCAGCTGCTCGAGCGGCTGCGCCGCGGCCGCAGCGTGGTGCTCGAGAACAACCACACGATCATCCTCGGCTGGACGCCGAAGATTCACACGCTGCTCTCCGAGCTCGTCGAGGCCAACCGGAACGTGCGCAACGCGTGCGTCGTGGTGCTCGCGAATCGCGACAAGGTCGACATGGACTCCGAGGCCAACGAGACCACCGGCAAGACGAGGCTGCGCGTGGTCACCCGCACCGGCAACCCGATGTCGACCGACGATCTCGAGCTGGTCAGCTTGAAGACATCGCGCGCCGTCATCGTGCTGGCACCCGAGGTCACCGCCGATGGCTCGCCGATGGCCGCGCACGAGTCCGATACCGTCGTCATCAAGACGCTGCTCGCGCTCGCCAAGATCAACCCGCGCGATCACAAGCTCCACGTCGTCGCCGAGATCTTCGATGCGCGCTCGGAGGCGGTCGCCCGCATGGTGATCGGTCAGCACGCGGCCCTGATCCTCGCGACGCCGCTGATCAGCCGGTTGCTGGTGCAGACCGGCCGGCAGTCCGGACTGTCCGCCGTCTACACCGAGCTGCTCGACTTCGCCGGCATGGAGATCTACGTCCGTCCCGAGCCCAGGCTCGCCGGCACCACGTTCCGCGACGCGGTCCATCGCTACGGCACGTCGTCGCTGATGGGTGTGGTCACCGCCGACGGCAAGACGCTGCTGCCGCCAGCGTTCGATCGCCTCTTCGAGCCGGGCGACCGCGTGATCGCGATCAGCGAGGACAACGACACGCTGGTGCTCGATGGCTCGCCACCGCAGTTCGAAGAGTCGACGCTGGTCGCCCGCCGGCCGACCCACACACCCGTACCCGATCGCACGCTGGTGCTCGGCACCGGCCCGCGGCTGGCGACGGTGCTGCGCGAGCTCGACAGCTACGTCGCGACCGGCAGCGAGACCGTGGTCGTCGGCGAGCTCGAGGGCGAGCTGCCGAAGCTGAGCAACATGCGGGTGACGCGCCGGCTCGGTGACGTCACCGATCGCGACGTGCTCGACGCGCTCGACATCACGGCGTTCGATCACGTGCTCGCGCTCTCCGAGACCACCGGCCGCACCCAGGAGATGGCGGACGCGCGCACCATGGTCACGCTGCTCCACCTCCGCGACATCGAGCGGATCAAGGACAAGAAGGTGCCGATCACCAGCGAGATCCTCCACATCGGCAACCGCGATCTGGCGAGCATCTCCGAGGCCGACGACTTCATCGTCAGCAACACGCTGGTGTCGTTGATGGTGTCGCAGGTCGCCGAGAACCCGTACCTGGTGCGCGTGTTCGACGAGCTGTTCTCGTCGGAGGGCTTCGAGATCTATCTCAAGCCGGCGAGCGATTACGTGCGCGCGGGTCGCCACACGTTCGGCACCGTCTGCGAGGCCGCGCTGCGGCGCAACGAGATCGCGATCGGCTATCGCACCGCCGCGCTCGCCGGCGATCAGAAGGCGGCGTTCGGCGTCGTGATCAACCCGAACAAGCGCGACGCGATGATGCTGACGGCCGCCGACAAGGTGATCGTCCTCGCCGAGAGTTGATCAGACCGGCGCGGCCCAGATCCGGTTGCCGTCGCGATCGAACAGGAACGCGTCGGCCTTCCCCTCGCGCAGCAGCGCGACCACGCGCTCGCTCTCGGGATCGATGATGAACATCACGTCGTCGGGGGTATCCGGCAGATCGGTGTCGACGACGATCAGCTCGTCGACGGTCCAGCCCGTGAGGCTGGCGGTCACCTGGCCGAGCTCGAGGAGCTGCAGCGGCTCGAGCGACGTCGGATCGAGTAACCCGATCGCGCCCCACCGCTTGTCCCCGAACCCGCGCTCCATCTGCACCACGAGCTTGCCGCCCGCGAGCGTGAGCCACCTTCCGCCTTGCCACTGACCATCGAACGGGTACTCGCCCTTGGTCGGCGCGGCCGGCCCATCCCCAGCGGTCGAACGCCCGCCAGTCACGCGGAGCATCGACGCGTCGAGGTAGACAGAGGCACCCGCGTAGCGCGCCTCGCGTCCCAAGCTCCAACCGAGCTCGTGCGTGCCCTTGAGCAGGTTCTCGACATCGCGGTCGTTGCGGGCGACTCCCTCCGACACGGTCGCGCCGTCCCGCAGTGCGACGACCATCCAGCTCTGATCGGTGAACACCAGCACCAGGTTGCCGGCCTTGTCGAGCCGCGGTTGCTGCTGGAGCGCCGCCGGATGCGGGAGCTCCCAGCACGGCCGGCCTGTCGCGAGGTGGATCGCGACGACCCCGGTCTTCCGCGGCATCACGATGCGATCGCCGATCCGCGTGACGTAGCGATCGTAGGCCTCTGGAAACTCGGTGATGTGCTCCCAGTCGACCCGGTAGCCGCTGTTGCCGAACGTCAGCTTGCGGAGCACCAGCATGTCGTGCGCGAGCCCCGTGTAGACCATCGATCTCAGCGGCAGCGGCCCGCGCCGGTTCGGTTCGAGCGCGAGCACGCGCCCGCGGTAGTGAAAGATCGGCGCAGCGGGGCCGACCTCCACCATCTCGTCGGCGGCATCGGCCTCGACGTACGCAGGACCTCGATACGGATCGTCCAGCGGTGCCGGTATCTCGAGCTCCGGTTCCTTCACCGGCGGTGCCGGAGCCGGTGCGGTCTCGGGCTCCGGCGCAGGCGCCTCGTCACCACCACCGAACAGCTTGCGGAAGAACCCCATCGCGGGTCTATCGTAGTGGAAGTGGCGATCCAGTTTCCGCCCGAGCGCTGCCAACCTCCGCCGCACTACAAGGCGGGACCGCGCCAACCGCGCGAGGATGTCGAGCACAAGGCGGTGCGCGCGATCGTTCACCCCGACGCGATCAAGATCGCGTCACCGGCTCCGATCGTCGCGTGGCGCGCGACCTCACCGATCGCACCGCACCGGATCGCGTTCACCAGCGTGCGTCCGCCGCCGGGGACCGTCGCCGTCGAGGAGTCACCGCGCGTTCGAGTTCGCGCCATCGTTCATGCCGATGCCGCGCGTCCGGCACTGCCTCGGCCGATCGTCGAGCGCCGCGTCTCGACCGCGGTCGCGCCACACCGGATCGCGTTCGTGGCGATCGCGCCGCCGTACCGACCCGACTGATCAGCAGGGGCCGGGTTTCGAGAACCGCTGACCGGGACAGCTGCCGGAGGCCTGGAACGTCTGGCCGTCGCAGCCGCAGTACTGGCGAAGGTCACGCGTGCAGGCGCGCGACGCGGAGGCGCAGGTGCCTCCCGAGTCACCGCACCCCGCACCCTCGCAGATGCCCGACTCGCACTCCGCCGCCGCCGAGCACGCTGCGCCGGCCGCCTTGGCCTCGCGCTTCGGCGTCGGCTGCTGGTCATCAGGGCCGGGCCGCGGTCGCGGGTTCTGCGTCCTCGGGCCTTGCGGACTGGAGCCGCCGCCTCCGCCGCCGCTGGGCGGAACGCAGGCGTAAGCGAAGAGCAGGGCCAGACCAGCGATCAAGACAGCGCGCATGCGGCGCATCCTACTCGAATCCTACGGGGCGGCATTCGCTTAGGGAAAAACCGGGAGTGAGTTGGGGGGATCAGAGGGGCGAGCTATGGTCCGCCCCTTGTCGGAGCGCCTCTACATCGTCGACGGGCACGGCTACATCTTCCGTGCCCACTACGGCCTGATGAACATCTCGCGCGGCGAGCGCCGCGAGGTGCGGCTGTCGACGAGCGAGGGCATGCCCACGGGGGCGCTGTACGTGTTCACGCGGATGCTGATGCGGATGGAGGAGGATGCCAATCCCAAGCGCATCGCGGTGGTGTTCGACGACAAGACGGGCGTGAAGACGTTCCGCGCCCAGATGTTTCCGGCCTACAAGGCCACGCGGAAGGATCCGCCGGAGGAGCTCCAGGTCCAGATGGAGTACTTCCCCAAGGTCGTGCGCGGCATGGGGTGGCCGGTGATCACGGTGCCGGGCGTGGAAGCGGATGACGTGATCGCCACGCTGGTGAAGGAGGCGAGGGAGCGCGACTGGGAGGTCATCATCTACAGCGCCGACAAGGACATCATGCAGATGGTCGGCGAGGGCGTGTCGATGATCGATGCGCTCCACCAGAAGACGTACACGCGCGAAGAGGTGATCAAGAAGATGGGCGTGCCGCCGGAGAAGGTCCCTGACTTTCTCGCGCTGGTCGGCGACACGTCGGACAACATCCCGGGCATTCGCGGCGTCGGCGACAAGACGGCCGCGGCGCTGCTCGAGAAGTACGGCACGCTCGAGAATCTGATCAAGGAGAACCCGGTGGTGCCGCGGATCCAGATCAAGCAGCCGTTCGGCGATCCCGAGCAGCTCGAGCGGATCAAGATCTCGCGGCAGCTGGTCGAGCTCCGGCGCGACGTGCCGTTGCCGCAGCCGCTCGACGAGCTGCTGGCCACGAGCTGGGATCTGCCGGTGCTGCACCAGCTGTTCACCGAGCTCGAGTTCCAGGTGCTGGTCGAGAAGGTGAAGATGCGGATGCCGCCCGGCGAGGACGTGATCGTCGTGCCGGCGCCCGAGACCACGGCGATCGCCACCGTCGAGCAGGCGCCGGATACCAAGATCACGCTGCGGCCGGATGCGATCGCCGAGCTGGCGAAGGCGGCGCGCGAGGCGAAGAAGCTCGCGATCACCGTCGAGCTCGATCCCACGCGGATGGATACCGCGGGGCTGGTCGCGATCGTGATCGCGGTGCCCGGGCAGGCGCCCGCGTACATTCCCGTCGGCCACCGCTACATCGGAGCGCCGGCACCGCCGCCGGCGAGCGACCTCGAGCCGATCAACGCGCTGCTGCGCGATCCGGCGATCGCCAAGGTCACGCACGACGCGAAGACGGTGCGCCGCGCGTTCCTCGATCGCGGCATCGAGGTCGAGGGCATCGTCGAGGACACCATGCTCGCGGCGTTCCTGCTCGATTGCACGCAGGAGTGCGAGCCCGGCGAGCAGATGGCGCAGCGGCTCGGCGGCGTGCTGCTGCCGAACCGGGCCACCATCGCGGGCAAGGCCAAGACCAGCCTCGAGGCGGTGCCGGTCGAGCGCGCGGCACCGTGGGCCGGGGCGATCACGCACGCGGTGCTCGCGATCTCGGAGCAGTTGCCCTCGCGGCTCGAGCAGAGCCAGCTGTTGCCGCTGTATCGCGATCTCGAGCTGCCGGTGGCGCGGCTGCTCGCCGAGATCGAGCGGCGCGGCATCTCGATCGATGTCCCGCACTTCAAGAAGCTCGGCGCCGAGGTTGCCGAGAAGCTGGCCGAGCTCGAGGCGTTCATCTACAAGGCAGCGGGCCAGGAGCTCAACATCGGCTCGCCCAAGCAGCTCGGCGAGCTGCTGTTCGACAAGCTCGGGCTCGAGACCAAGGGCGTGCGCCGCACCAAGCTCGGCTGGTCCACCGAGGCCGAGGTGCTCGAGGAGCGGATCAACCAGCACGCGGTGATCGCGCCGATCCTCGAGCATCGCGAGATCAGCAAGCTCAAGGGCACGTACCTCGATGCGCTGCCGCCGCTGGTCAACCCGAAGACGGGCAGGGTGCACACCACGTTCAACCAGGTGGTCGCCGAGACCGGGCGGATCTCGTCGCAGGATCCCAATTTACAGAACATCCCGATCCGCACCAAGCTCGGTCAGCAGATCCGCAAGGGCTTCATCGCCGCGCCGGGCCACGTACTGATCGCGGCGGACTATTCGCAGATCGAGCTGCGGATCCTCGCGCACCTGTCCGGTGATCCGAAGCTCGGTGCCGCGTTCCGCGATCGCGTCGATGTCCACACCGAGACCGCGGCAGAGGTGTTCGACGTGCCGCGCGATCAGGTCACCAAGGATCAGCGGCGGATCGCGAAGGCGGTCAACTACGGGCTATCGTACGGCCAGTCGGATTTCGGCCTCGCGCGCACGCTCGAGATCTCGCGCACGCAGGCGGCCGAGTACTCGCGGCGGTACTTCCAGCGGTTCCCCACCATCCACAAGTTCATGGACGACATCGTCACGCTCGCGCGCGCGCAGGGGGGAGCGCGCACGCTGCGCGGGCGGTGGCGACCGATTCCCAACCTGATGTCGAAGTCGCCGCAGGCGCGGCATGCCGCGGAGCGCGTCGCCCAGAACACGCCGATGCAGGGCGCCGGCGCCGACATCATCAAGCTGGCGATGATCGCGGTGACCAAGCGGATCGAGAAGGAGAAGTGGCCGGTGCAGATGCTGCTCACGGTCCACGACGAGCTGGTGTTCGAGGCGCCGCCGAAGATCGCCGAAGAGGTCGGCGAGGCGCTGAAGCTCGAGATGGAAGGCGTCTACCAGCTCAGCGTGCCGCTCGAGGTCGATATCGGGATCGCCGACAACTGGGCCGACGCATGAAGGACGTCGAGCGGTTCTTCGTGGCGATCAGCTCGCTGGCCACTCCGCTCGAGACCGAAGCCAAGGCCCTCGCCGCCGATCTCGGAACCCTGGCGTACGAGGAGCGGCTCAAGCTCACCGCTGGACTGCCGGCGATCGTGCTGACCACCGTCGACGGCGAAGCAGCGAAGGACCTCTACTTGAAGCTCGGGGCGCGCGGTCATCGCGTGCAGATCTGCGGCTCGTCCGATGTCGTCGCGGCGGCCGACATGATCTCGCTCAAGCACTTCCAGATGACGGATGACGGCCTCGAATCGGCGGGCGCGCAGCTGCCGTGGTCCGACATCGCGGCGATCGTTCATGCGCGCCATCGCGAGACCAAGGTGTCGTCGACCACGGTCAAGGAGAAGAAGTTCGACGTCGGCCGGGCGGTGCTCACCGGAGGTCTGGTGATGCGAAAGTCCACGCAGCGCGAGGTCGTCACTCGCGAGGAGGCGACCGAGCACGTGCTCTACCTCTTCCGGTCGAGCGGCGACACGCCGTGGCTATTGCGCGAGCTCGCCACCAACTACGGCGGTCTCGGCGCGGCGATCGTCGCCTCGGCGACGCAGAACTTCGCCACCGCGATCGCTCGGTTCCGGGCCCGGGCGCCGCACGCTCGATACGACGACAGCCTGCTCCGGCGCCCGGCGATCACCGACGTCGACCTCTACGCGCACCTGATGGCGATGGGCTGAAGGCTCGGTATCTCGCGGGCTTGCATCGCCGGCGAAGAATTTTTCGAAGGAATGTCCGGCACGCGGGGAGTACTGGGCATGAGCACGAAACATGTCGTCTTCTCCGCCGCGGTGGCCCTAGCGGCCTGCAACAGCCGCGATACCAAGCTCGCCTCGATCGAAGTTCCGCGCCCCGACCAGATGGTGGGCGGCAACATCGCGCCCAAGAGCTACGACCTCCCCGCCGGCCACGCCGCCGAGATCCGCCGGCTGTTCAAGGGTGGCGGTGCGATGAGCTATCCGATCGCGGTGGTCAGCGCGCAGGGCACGCAGACCCAGTTCGTCAACCCTCAGCCGGTGTTCATCGGCGAGAACCGCTTCGTGGTCGCGCTCCCCGAGCAGCATCATGCGGCGCTCGATCAGGTGATCGCCGGGATGTCGACGTCCGGCGCGCAGGTCAGCTCGGGCAGCTACGAGATGACGTACTGGGTGGTACTCGCGAAGGATGCCGAGGCCACCACCATCGCACCCGAGCTCCGCGAGCTCGATGGCACGATCAAGCAGCTCGGCGCGCTCGGCACCAAGAGCTACTCGCTGATCGATCGAGTCGGCGGCCGGGTGATCGATGGCGACGAGGCCTCGATGCGCAGCCATCGCACCGATGTCCAGCAGATGCTGACCGCCGACGCGTCCGGCCTCCAGCTCCAGCTCGAGCTGCGCGAGAACGCCGAAGCCGACAAGCGCGGCGTCCAGATGCGAACCACACTTCGCCTCAAGCCCGACGAACCGATCGTGCTCGGCAACTCGGCGATCTCTCAGCCGGTGTCGACCGAGAATGGTCTCGTGCTCTACATGGTCCGCGCTCGGCGGGTCGACTAGTGTGATGACCGATCGTGGGAGAGCTCGAACATCAGCGAGCGCTCGAGCAGCTGTTTGCCGAGCACGAGCGATCGCTGTTCAACGTCGCCTACCGCTACGTGTGGAACGCGGAGGACGCGCGTGACGTCGTGCAGGACGCCTTCGTGCGGCTGTGGCGCAAGCGGGACCGCATCGACTGGCCGCGCGCGACCGGGCTCGCCTACGCGATCGTCCTCGGCATCGCGGCGAATCGCCGGCGCGGCGAGCGGCTGCGGCGAGCGATCACCGGCTGGTGGAGCGACGACGGCGATCGCGTCGCCGACTCCACTGCATCACCCGATCACCAGCTCGCAGACGCGATGCGCGATCGCCGTGCCCGCGCGGCGATCGATGCGCTCCCCGAGCGGCTGCGGAGCGTGCTCGTGATGTCCACGTTCTCCGGTCTCGACCACGCGGCGATCGCGTCGATCCTCGATGTCCCGGTCGGCACGATCGGCTCGCGCCGCCACGAAGCGATCGCTCGCGTCAAGCAGGCGATCGAGGAGGAACCGCGATGACCGACGAGCTTCCAGATCTGCCGTCGCTGCGCTCGATCGATCCGCCGCCGCACGGACTCGCCGGGTTGCGTGCGGCGATCGCGCGCGACACCGAGCGGCGGACCTCTCGTGCGCGCTGGATCCTCGCCGTCGTCCCCGCCGCGGCAATCCTGCTGGTGGTGTTGTGGCTACGGCGCGATCGCGAGGTCGTGGTGCTCGCGGAACCGGCGCTGGTCGAGGCCAAGCCGGATCTGTCGATCGCGCCGACGTTCTACTGGGTCACCGCGACTCCTGCGATGCCCGAGCGCCCGGGTGTGTCGTACGTGCGAGCCGAGCAGCTCGCGCCGATCACCCAGCTTCCCTAGTCGCAGCTCTGCGCGATCGGCTCGACGCGCTCCCACGCATGGACGCCCGGCAGCTCGGGAGAGCTCGCGGACTCGAGATCGAAGTGGATGGTGCCCATGACGGTGAACTCGAGCACCGCCTCGTCATCAGCGAGGTGATAGGTGCCGCGCTGGGGAGAGTTCTGCAGATCGATCCGCGTCCGGCCATCGGGGCACATCACCAGCGTCTGGTAGCAGGGCGTGAAGTTGCCCTCGGCGAGGCACTGGTCGAACGAGGTGAACTCGTCGCGGAGCCGGCGGTAGGTCAGGTCCTCGTCGACGGTCGAATCGGTGCAGCCGGTCGCGAGCAGGAGGGCGAGGAGCGCGGTCCGCATGCGCTGGAATGGAGCAAAGGGGCGGCCAGTCCTGGATCGCTCATGTCGCCGGAATCACTGGCTGGCTCGTTCCGCAGCCTGGGAGTGAAGCCCTCATCACGGCCGATCCGGCGTGAGCAATATGCCGGATGCGGCCGGCGTAGGAGTCAGATGCGCCTGCTCGTCGTGCTCGGGGTCCTGATGGTCGCGGCATCGGCATCGGCCACGGTCGATTTCTTCACCGAGACCGTGCGGGTCGCGAGCTGGGGCTCCGGCTCGGATGCGCCGATCGTCATCGAGAGCGTGAGCTACTCGCCGGAGGCCGGCGGCCAGGACACCCGGCACTCGTGGGCGATCGAACAGCCGCCGGGCGTGCTGCAGGCGACGATCGGTAGCCCGTACAGCAAGCAGCCGACGGTCAAGATGGCGGCCAAGGCGACGTTGACGCGCGAGTCGATCGACAAGCTGACCAGCCGGCTCGCCGCCCTCGCGAAGCAGAGGCCGGCGCCGTCGCTTGCCGCGCGCTGGAAGCTGCTCGCCGGCGAGGAGGGGCTCGTCGAGCTGAAGGCCCAGCGTTGCCCGAAGGAGATCCGCGTCAAGATCGGCGCGAAGCGCGTGATGCTGTGGTCGGGGACCGCCGAGTACGATCTCGGTGCGAGCACCGTGAAGACCCCGTGCGACGACGTCAAGTGGAAGACCACCGACGAGCACGGCGTGGAGATGCCGCTGCGTTGCTATCCGAGGCCGGCGGGATATCTGGTGCGGGTGCGGCTGCACCACGGCTGCGAAGGCGACACCTATCGCGACCGCGTGCACGCCGTGGTGGCGCCGTGATCAGGCGGGCGTGATGTCGAGCTTGTAGAGCTCGTGGCCGTCGATGTCGTGCAGCCGCACGACCAGGGCATCGGTGGTGGCGTCGAGCGTGCCGAAGCTCTGCTTGCCGTCGAGCGGTGACAGCATCTCGGTGTCGGGCGGCGGCGTGCCCCACTGGAACTTCACGGCGGGGCCGAGCGTGGCATCGAGCTCGTTGGGACCGAAGTTGCCGGCGTGGATCGGACCCGCGATGAATTCCCAGAACGGATCGAACGCGAGCCCCTCGGCGGCGCGCTTCGGATCGAAGTGGTGCGCGGCGGCGTAGTGAACGTCGGCGGTGACCCACACGGTGTTCCGGATCGCGCGCTCGCGCATCGTCGTCACCAGCTGCGCGAGCTCGCGCTCGCGGCCGCTCGGCGGACCCGGGTCGCCGTTCGCGAAGCCCTCGTGGATCGCGCCGTCGGTGATCAGCAGCGAGATCGGCTGATCGCAGGCGATGATCTTCCAGCGCGCCTTCGAGGCGGTGAGCGCGTCGAGGAGCCAGGTGATCTGCGGACCGCCGAGCATGATGTCGTCGCCGTTGTTCGCGCCGTTGGGCGATCGGAAGCTGCGGCAATCGAGCACGAAGACGTCGAGCAGCGGCCCGTGGTGAAGCACGCGGTGGATCGGACCGGCGCGCAGCGGCACCCACTCCGACATCGCCTGGCGCGCCATCGCGGCGAGCTTGCTCGCGTCGCGCTGCTTGTCGAACCGATCGTCGGCGAGCTGCTGGCCGGGGAACCAGTCGTTGTGCGTCTCGTGATCGTCCCACTGCGCGATCACCGGCACCTCGGCGGCGCACGCGCGCAGATGATCGTCCTCGAGGTTGTAGGCGAAGCGCGCGCGGAAATCGTCGAGCTCTTGCGAGACGCGAGCGACGCGCTCGTTGGTGATGTTCTTCCACACCCGACCGTCGGAGAGCTCGAGCTCGGCCTCGATCGGGTTGTCGGCGTAGATCAGATCGCCGGAGTTGATGAACACGTCGGGCTGCGCGTTGCGGAGTGCGGCATAGCCACGCAGCCCGCCGAAGTCCTTGCTGCGGCCGAAGCCCTGGCCGCAGGTGTCGCCGGTCCACGCGACGCGCAGCTTGTCGGCGCGCGGCGTGCGGAGCTTGCCGGTCACCCACGTGCTCGCACCGCGCGCGGCCTCGCGCTCGAAGCGGACGCGATAGACGATGGTCTGCGCGTCGGGCAGGCCGGTGAGCTCCACCGTGCCGCACTGATCGCGCGCCGGCGTCACCACCTCACCCGCGACGCGGCGCGGATTCGCGAACCGCTCGGTGGTGTCCCACTCGACGATCATCCGCGCCGGCTCGCTGCACCGCGACCACACGAGCGCGCGGCCGACCTCGGGATCTCCGGCCTGCACGCCGTGGGTGATCTGCGGGCCGCTCGGCTTGCGGGTGCGCGGTCCACACGCCGCCGCGACCGACGCCAGCGAGCCACCGAGGAAGGTCCGGCGCGTGATCACGTCGCGACGGTAGGCCAATTTGCCGTTTCGGGCCAGGTCGCCAGTGATTCAAGGCATCTGGAGGGGTGGATCCTGTCCCCGGTTTCGCGTTCCTGCGCGGTAGCGGGTATGCTGTTGGCCGATGCGCGTGTGGGTCACCGCCGCCCTGCTGTTCGGCTGCAAGGGAGAGCCGACGCCC
Organism: Pseudomonadota bacterium; assembly: GCA_023430775.1. Taxonomy (GTDB): domain Bacteria; phylum Myxococcota_A; class Polyangia; order Haliangiales; family Haliangiaceae; genus JABFXX01. Next base: position 1,106 of record JAEYYY010000829.1, on the reverse strand, counting down.
GAGCCCGGGCCGGCGCCCACGCCGGCGGCGCCGACGGTGGCCGCGTCGGTCGCGCCGACGCAGAAGCACGGGGGCGAGCCCGTGCGCCCGCATCGCGAGGAGGCCGTGGTCGAGTGCCCGGTGAAGCTCGACGACGGCGACGAGGACACGCGCGTGGCGGCGCTGCTCGAGGGCGCCAACAAGCAGATCACGGCGGCGGCGTACGGTGCCGCGTGGACGTGTGCGGATCGGGCGGCCGATCTGATGCCGACGTCCGTCGAGGCGCATCACCTGCGCGGCTCGGCGCTGGCGGCGCTCGGCCGCGATGCCGAGGCGCAGATCGCGTACTCGATCGCGCTCGCGCTCGATCCCGACGATCCGGAGACGCTGCGCGCGGTGGCCGACTTCTACATCAACGGCTCGAAGGGCGGTGATCCGGCCAACAAGCTCGAGCACGGCCGCGATGTGTTGCGGCTCGGCCTCGAGCTGGCGCAGCGCGGCAGCCGGCGCGTGATCGCGCGCCGCCGCAAGAACCCGCAGCTCGCCGCCGACCTCGCGGTGCTCGAGGCGCAGGCGCTCAACGATCTCGGTCGCAGCGACGAGGCGCTCGCGCGCATCGATGTCGCGCTGCGGCTGTCGCCCGGACGCGGCGATGCGATGCACGAGAAGGGCGTCGCGCTGTTCGATCTGTCGCGCTTCGTCGAGGCGCGCGCGGCGCTCGAGCGCGCCACCGCGATCCAGCCCGACGATGCCTACAGCCACCAGATCCTCGGGCTCACGCTCGAGGCGCTCGGCGACACCGCCGGCGGTCAGAAGGAGCTCGATCGCGCGCTGGCGCTGGCGCCGAACGAGCTCGTCGCGCCGGTCCTGATCTCGGTGGCCGAGTTCCAGAAGGAGATCGATGGCGTGATCGCGACGCTGGCGAAGGATCGCCAGGCGCGGGTTCGCGCGATCAAGATCGAGATCGCCGACCTGCCGGATCCGGCCGACCTGGCCGCGGTCAAGCCGCCGTTCCCGCCGACGATCCTCGGCCTCTATCGCGGCCCGGTGGGCAAGGCGCACACGGTGCCCGCGAGCGACGGAGAGGCGCCGTCGATCGTGCTGTATCGCAAGAACCTCGGTCGCGC
>JAEYYY010000799.1 GCA_023430775.1 Pseudomonadota bacterium | reverse complement strand
GCGCGACCGCGCACTCGCTGGCCGCCCGCACCGCGGCGTAGAGCTTGGCATCCTCACCGGGGTGACCGGCCGCGGCCATCCAGTTGCACGACAGCTTGATGCGACCGAGCGGACCGATCGGCGCGCTCGCCAGGTTGGTGACCGTCTCCGCGATCGCGAGCCGCGACGCCGCGGCGGCATCGAGCTGCGCCACCGGCGGCCGCTCGCCGAGCGCCATCACTTCGCCCGCGGTGGTGTCGAAGCCCGACAGCGTCAGCGCGTGATCGGCGACCGGCACCTGGAAGCGACCGACCATCGGATCGCGCGACACCATGCCGCCGACGGTGCGATCGCCGATCGTGACGAGGAACGTCTTGTCGGCGACCGTCGGCAAGCCGAGCACGCGATCGAGCGCCTGGGCGACCGTGGCGGTGCCGAGCTGCAGCGCCGTGCGCGACGGCGACACCGTTTCGGCGCGCCGGATCATCTTCGGCGGCTTGCCGAGCATCAGCTCGAGCGGGATGTCGACGGCGGGCTTGCCGTGCAGCTTGTCGGAGACCAGCAGGTGACCATCGGGCGTGGCGGTGCCGAGCTGCGCCCACGGCGCACGCTCGCGCGCACACAGCTCGGCGAACTCGGGGACGCGCGCCGGCGGGATCGCGAGCACGTAGCGCTCCTGGGCCTCGTTGCTCCACAGCTCGAGCGGCGACAGATCCGGCTCGCCCGAGGGAATCGCGCGCAGCTCGAGCTTCGCGCCGAGCCCGGCATCGTGCACCAGCTCCGGCATCGCGTTGGACAGGCCGCCCGCACCGACATCGTGGATCGACGCGATCGGGTTGTCGTCGCCGAGCGCCCAGCAGCGATCGATGACTTCCTGGCAGCGCCGCTGGATCTCGGCGTTGTCGCGCTGCACCGACGCGAAGTCGAGATCCTCGGTGGAGCTGCCCTGCGCGACCGAGCTCGCGGCACCACCGCCGAGCCCGATCAGGAACGCCGGGCCACCGAGCACGATCAGCGCGGCACCGTCGGGCACCCTGCCCTTCTTGACGTGGCCCGGCCGCACCGCGCCGATGCCGCCGGCGAGCATCACGGGCTTGTGATAGCCGCGATCGCCGTGCTCGTAGCTACGGAAGTAGCCGAGGATCGCGGGCCGACCGAACTCGTTGTTGAACGCGGCGCCACCGAGTGGGCCGTCGGTCATGATGTCGAGCGCGCTCGCGATCCGCGACGGTGAGCCGATCCACTTGTCGGGCGGCGCTTCCCACGGCTCGAGCGCACCGGGGATCCGGAGATCCGAGACGGTGAACCCGACGAGCCCCGCCTTCGGCTTCGCGCCGCGGCCGGTCGCACCTTCATCGCGGATCTCGCCGCCCGAGCCGGTGGCCGCGCCGGGGAACGGCGAGATCGCCGTGGGATGGTTGTGAGTCTCGACCTTGCCGAGGATGTGCTGCGGCTCGCTGACGCCGCGATACACGCCGTCGCCGTCGGGGCCGTTGTCGGGGAAGAACCGCTCGGCGACGTTGCCGGCGACCACCGCCGCGTTGTCCTTGTACGCGCTCAGCACGCCGCCCGGCGCCTCGGCCGTCGATTGCTTGATCAGCTGGAACAGCGAGTGCTCCTGGCGCACGCCGTCGATCCAGAACTCGGCGTTGAAGATCTTGTGGCGGCAATGCTCGCTGTTCGCCTGCGCGAACATCATCAGCTCGACATCGGTGGGATCGCGGCGCAGCTCGCCGTAACGCGCGACCAGGTACTCGATCTCGTCGGGCGACAGGGCGAGCCCGAGTCGCTTGCTGGCGTCGCGCAGCGTGGCCGCGCCATCGCGACCGAGCGGGACCGTGCCGCGCGGACGCGGCGCGCCGCCCGAGGCGACCACCTTCGCGAGATCGCGCTCGTCGGTGATCACGGTCTCGGTCATCCGATCACAGAGCACGCGACCGATTCCGCTGCTGTCGAGCTTCACGCCGTGCAGCGTGTACTCGAGCACGCGCTCGATCCGCTTCACGCCGGGCAGCCCGCAGACGTGCGCGATGTCGGTCGCCTTCGACGACCACGGCGACGTGGTGCCGAGCCGCGGCGCGATCCACAGCACCGAGCGCTCGGGACCCCTGCTCGCCGGTGCGCTCGTCATCGCCCCGGATGGCGCCATCGGCTCGACGTGAGGGCCGTACGCCAGCATCTGCTCGAGCTGCGCGCGCTCGGCGGACGACAGCTCGCGATCGGCGACCACGAGATGGACCCAGCAGGTGTCCATCATCGCCAGCCCGTCGCAGACGGACTTGGCCTTCGCGAACATGCGCGCGCGGCGAGCCGCGCTCAGAGCGGGCCGACCACGCACGACGTGCATCAGGCGGCTCCGATCGCCTTCGCGATGCGTGCGAGCGGTTCGCGCGTATCGGGCTCGAACTTGGTGCCGGTCACCAGCTCGAAGGTGCCGATGTAGCGCCGCGCCGCTTCGACACGGACCTCGTCGGGCAACGCCGGGACCGGACCGTCACCGGTGTACTTGGCCTCGGTCGCGAGCCAGCGCCGGACGTACTCCTTGTCGAGCGATCGCGGCTCCTCGCCACGCGCGAGGCGCGCCTCGTAATCGTCGGCGTACCAGTAGCGCGACGAATCGGGGGTGTGGATCTCGTCGATCACCGTGATCTTCCCGGTGGTGGGATCGATGCCCATCTCGTACTTGGTATCGACGAGGATCAGGCCCTGCTTCGCGGCGTGCTCCTGGCCGGCCTTGAACAGCTTCGCCGCGATCTCGGCCGCCTCGTCGAACACCTCGGGCTTGATCCGGCCCATCGCGAGCAGCTCCTCGCGCGACACGCTGACATCGTGATCGCCCTTCGCCGCCTTGGTGGATGGCGTCAGGATCGGCTTCTCGAGCCGCTGGTTCTTCTTCATGCCGTCCGGCAGCTCGTGGCCGCAGAACACGCGATCGCCCTTCTCGTACGCCTTCCAGATCGACGTGCTGGTGACGCCGGTCAGGTAGTGGCGCATCACCAGCTCGACCGGCAGCGGCTCGCACTCGCGCGCGATCATCACGTTCGGATCGGGCACGCGCAGCATGTGGTTCGGCGCGATGTGCGAGGTCTTGTCGAACCAGAACTTCGCGAGCTGGTTCAGCACCTGGCCCTTCGACGGGATGGTGCCGATCACGACGTCGAACGCGCTCAGCCGATCGGTGACGACGATGATGCGCTCGCGGTTATCGATGTCGATGTAGCAATCGCGGACCTTGCCATCGTAGCGCTCGACCTTCTTGCCGTTGATCGTGGTCCACGGCGTGTCGTCGAGGGTGGCCTTGAGCTGGCCGCGCAGGGCGGCGTCGAGATCGGTCATCACAGTCCTTCTTTCCCGAGGGCTCGCTCGATGATCACGGGCGCGTGCCGCAGGTGATGCTCGAGATCGAAACAGGCATCGAGTGCCGCGACCGACAGCCGCGACGTCACATCCGGATCGCCACCGAGCAGCTCGCGGAACCGCCCCGGCCTGGCACCGACGTGGCCATCCTTGGCCGCCTCGTTGATCGCGGCGAGTGCCGAGCGCTGCACGATCTCGTACGCGCCCTGGCGCGGCAGCCCGGTCTTGACGAGCGCGAGCATGATCGCCTCGGAGAAGAACAGCTCGCCGGTGCGATCGAGGTTCGCCTTCATCCGCGACGGGTGGACGACCAGCCCATCGACCAGGCTGGTCGCGCGCGCGACCATGAAATCGAGCAGGATCGTGGCATCGGGCATCGCGACGCGCTCGACGCTCGAGTGCGAGATATCGCGCTCGTGCCACAGCGCGACATCCTCCATGCCGGCCTGCGAGTACGACCGCAGCAGGCGCGCGAGCCCGCACAGGTTCTCCGACAGGATCGGGTTCTTCTTGTGCGGCATCGCGGAGCTGCCCTTCTGCCCCTTGCCGAACCCCTCCTCCGCCTCGCCGACCTCGGTGCGCTGCCAGTGGCGGACGCCGAGCGCGATCTGCTCGATCGCCGTGCCGGTCACCGCGATCGCGTTCAGCACGTGGGCGTGGCGATCGCGCGCGACGATCTGCGTGGCCACCGTCTCCGGCCGCAGCCCCAGTGATCCGAGCGCGCCGGCCTCGATCGAGGGATCGAGGTTGCCGTAGACGCCGACCGCACCCGCGATCTTGCCGACCGCGATCACCTCGCGGGCCTTCTTCAGCCGCTCGATGCTGCGACCCAGTTCCGCGTACCAGCGCGCGAACGTCAGCCCGGCCGTGATCGGTTCGGCGTGGATGCCGTGCGAGCGCCCGATCATCGGCGTCTTCGCGTGCTCGCGCGCCTTCTTCGCGAGCGCCGCCGACAGCCCGCCGGTGGCCGCGACGATCTTGTCGAGCGCGCGCACCAGCTGGAGCGCGAGGCAGGTATCGAGCACGTCCGACGACGTCATCCCGAGGTGCAGCCACCGCGCGGGCTCGCCCGCGAGCTGCTCGACGTGGGTCAGAAACGCGATGACGTCGTGGCGGGTGGTGGCCTCGATCTCGAGGATCCGCTTCGCGTCGAGCTTGCCGGCCGCCGCCGCCTTGACCTTGTCCGCGGTCCCCGCAGGCACCGGTCCGGTCTTCTCCATCTCGCGGCACACCGCGAGCTCGATCTCGAGCCACAGCTCGAACCGGTATTTGTCGTCCCACAGGGCAGCAAGCTCGGGGCGGCTGTAGCGCTCGATCACGACGCGCGGACCCTACCACGCGAGGCCGACAGCGTTACCTCTCCGAACGGTGTTCGCGCCCGGAGAAATCACCAGTTAGGTATTCTCGCGGAGGTGCTCCCGCTCGTCCCGTATCGCGATCTGACGAGCTGGCGATTTCCCGAGGTCCGCCCGGCGAATCTGACTCGTGGTGGGCGATCGTTAACCGGCGAGCAGCAGGATCATCAGCGTCACGACCGTGCCGACGATCATCACCGCGGCGCCGACGATCAGATACGACCGCGCGCGGCGCTTCGCCGATTCCTTGTCATCGCGAGGCGGCGCCAGGTTGCCGAGCGGAACCTGGATCGACGGCGCCGAGATCTCGGACAGCGCGCGCAGCTTGATCGCCCGGGCCTGCGCATCCTTGGCCGCCCGATCGTCGGGGACGCCGGGCGTCTTCATCGAGATCACGCGGATCGCCTTGTGGACCTCCGGCGCGCCGTCGTGGCCGCGCTTGGTGTCGCGCGACGCGCGCGGCTGGCCATGATAGACCGCCGTCTCGTCGTCGTCGCTCGATCCGTGCGGCGGCCTGCGGCCCATCGAGCCATCTTACCCTAGCGACCGGTCGAGCCGAATCCGCCGGCGCCGCGCGCGGTGTCGGAGAGCTCGCTCACCTCGACGACCTCGGCTTGCGCGACCGGTGCGATCACCATCTGGGCGATGCGCTCGCCGGATTTGATCTCGAACGGCTCCTGGCCGTGGTTGATCAGGATGACGCGCAGGGCCCCTCTGAAATCGCTGTCGACGGTGCCGGGTGCGTTGACCAGGCCGATGCCGTGCTTGATGGCGAGCCCGGAACGCGCACGCACCGAGCCTTCGAAGCCGGGCGGAATCGCCACCGCCAGACCGATATCGATCAGGCGGCGCTCACCCGGCGCGAGCACGATGGGCTCGTCGATCGCGGCCGACAGATCGAGGCCGGCGGCGCCGGGGGTCATGTACTGCGGGACGACCGCATCTGGTCGCAGCTTCTTGAACTCGACGCGTGGCTGATGCACGCGCGGAGGCTACACCACTCTAGATGATGTAGTTGTGCACGTCCTCGGGGCCGGGATTGGCGTCGAGGGCTTCGCGCCGCGACAGCCGGATCTTGCCGTCGCGATCGACCTTGATGCACTTCACGATCACCTCGTCGCCCTCGGAGAGGACATCCTCGACGGCGCGGATGCGCTCCTTGGCCACCTCGGAGATGTGGAGGAGACCGTCGGTGCCCGGGATGATCTCGACGAACGCGCCGATCTCGACGATCTTCTTGACGATGCCGTTATAGAACTGGCCGACCTCGGGCTCCATCGTGAGACCGGAGATCAGGGCCTGCGCCTGCTCGATGGCCTTCGCGTTGGCGGAGGCGATCGAGACCGTGCCGCTGTCGTTGATGTCGATCTGGGCGCCGGTCTGCTCCTGGATCGCGCGGATCGTCTTGCCGCCGGGGCCGATGATGTCGCGCACCTTGTCGGGCTTGATCGACATCGTGACGATGCGCGGCGCGTAGATCGACACCTCGTCGCGCGGCGCGTTGATCGCGGCGTCCATCTTGTCGAGGATGTGGTAGCGGCCGCGCTTGGCCTGCTCGAGCGCCTCCTCGAGGATCTTGCGGGTCAGGCCATCGACCTTGATGTCCATCTGCAGCGCCGAGATGCCGCGGCGCGTACCCGTCACCTTGAAGTCCATGTCGCCGAGGTGATCCTCGTCGCCGAGGATGTCGGAGAGGATCATGTAGTCCTCGCCTTCCTTCATCAGGCCCATCGCGATGCCGGCGACCGGCGCCTTGGTGGGAACACCGGCGTCCATCAGCGCGAGCGAGCCGCCGCAGACCGAGGCCATCGACGACGAGCCGTTCGACTCGAGGATGTCCGACACGACGCGAATCGTGTACGGGAAGTCTTCATAGATCGGGACGATCGACTCGACCGAGCGCTCGGCGAGGAAGCCGTGGCCGACCTCGCGGCGCGACTGACCGCGCAGCGGCTTGGTCTCACCCGTCGAGAACGGCGGGAAGTTGTAGTCCATGTAGAAGGTCTTCTTGCGGTCACCGAGCAGCGTGTCGAGCTTCTTCTCGTCGTACTTGGTGCCGAGCGTGACCGAGGCCAGCGCCTGGGTCTCGCCGCGCTGGAACAGCGCCGAGCCGTGCGCGCGGGGCAGCACGCCGGTCTCGATCATGATCGGGCGGATCTCGTCGCCGTTGCGGCCGTCGATGCGCTTGCGGCTGGACAGCGTGGTGCCGCGCGCGACCTTCTTCTGGATCTTCGCGAACGCGGCGTCGACGTCCTTGGGCTTGCCGGCCCACGGCTGGCCTTCGGCGGTCAGCGCATTGCGGGTGTCGAGGTGGACGGCGCCGAGCGCCTCGCGGCGAGCCTTCTTGTCGCGGGTCTGGAACGCGGTCGCCAGGCGATCGGCGGCGAGCTCCTTGACGCGATCGAGCAGCGCGTCGTCGATCACCGGCGGGGTGAACGGGCGCTTCTCCTTGCCGTTGGCGGCGCGCAGGCGCTCCTGCAGCTCGATCAGCGGCTGGACGGCGGCGTGCGCGAAGAACAGGGCGTCGATCACGACGTTCTCCTGCAGCTCGTGCATCTCGCCCTCGACCATCATGATCGCGTCCTTCGACGCGGCCACGACGATGTCCATGGCGCTCTTCTCGCGCTCGGCGAACGTCGGGTGGGCGACGAACTCGCCGTCGATGCGGCCGACGCGGACGGCCGCGATCGGACCCTGGAACTGGAGGTCCGAGATGTGGAGCGCGGCCGAGGTGCCGAGCATCGCGAGCACGTCGGTGGCGTTCTCCTTGTCGAACGACACGACCGACGCGATGATCTGGGTGTCGATGAACCAGCCCTTGGGGAACAGCGGGCGCACCGGGCGATCCATCAGGCGGCAGATCAGGATCTCTTCGTTGGTGGTGCGGCCTTCGCGACGGAAGAAGCTGCCGGGGATCTTGCCCGACGAGTAGAAGTACTCGCGGTACTCGCAGGTCAGCGGCATGAAGTCGATGTCGCGCGGCAGCTGCGAGCCGGTCGCGGTGACGAGGACCATCGAGTCCCCGCAGCGAACGACGACGGAACCCGAGGCCTGCTTGGCCCACTTGCCCGTCTCGATGGTGATTTCCTTGCCGCCGATCATGGCGGACTCTTTTACGTACGGCATACGTGTCCTTTTCAGAGTCACGCCGCCGAGAGGAAACCCAGGCTGAACCCTCAGTCCAATCACTCATGACGCCATGAGTGCCTCGACAGAACGATCAAACCTCGAATCTCTTCGTATCGACGACGCTACAGTTACAGTTTCAGTTCTTGGTTGAGCGGCAGCGTTTATTGCACAGCACGCCCGGCTTGCCAACACCGCTACGGGGTCTGACTCCCGTGCTGTTTATCGAGCAGATCCTGCCGCTTACCGTCGAGCTGGCGGCGCTCCTCGGCGGTGATGTTCCCGCAGTCGAGCTCGAGCTCTCCGCTGAGGCCGCCACACCGGAACCACAGCTTGCCGCGCCAGTACGCGGTGCCGTCGCCGGGCATGCGGACGCCGCCGCCCCAGCTGCGGTCGAGCTTCTCGCAGGTCAGCTCGCTGCCGCGGGTGATCGCGGTGGGATCGGGGTTCCAGTAGAGCAGCTGGTTCTCGAACCGCAGCTTGCCCTTGTCGGTGACCAGCTCGAGGAACGGCCGCACCGCGTGCCCGGGCTTGCACGCACCGAGCTTGGCAGGCTGGCCGTCGACGGTCAGCGTGCCCTTGACGATGTCGGTCGCGGACGAGCTGCCCGTGACCTCGACGATCGGATCGTCGGACTTGCTGCCACAAGCGACGAGCGCGAGCAGCAGCAGCGCGCGCACTAGCGGCGCAGACCGAGCGTCTCGATCAGCTTGCGATAGCGGTCGAGCTTGCTGCGCTTCAGGTAGTCGAGCAGCGCGCGGCGCTGGCCGACCATGAGCAGGAGACCACGGCGGCTGTGGTGATCCTTGGGGTTGTTCTTGAGGTGCTCGGTGAGGTGCGAGACGCGCTCCGTCAGCAGCGCGATCTGAACTTCGGGCGAACCGGTGTCGCCTTCGTGCTGCGCGAACTTCTTGATCGTCTCGGCTTTGCGAATCGGGGAAATCGAGGTCGTCATCCTGTACTCCAGTCGCCAACGGCCCAGCGGGATACCAGTGCCGAGGTCGGGGCGGAGATTGCTCGCAACGGGACGGATCGTCAAGACGTCGCGTCGGCGGGAAAGACCCGGTCGTAAATCGTCTTGGTGCCGTCCCCGTGGGCGATGGCCACGAGCCGGCCAGCTTCGTCAACGATCTGGAATGGCTCGGAGTTTCCGCCGAGGTCTGCGATGGGGAGCTGGAGGCCGTCACGGATGGGCTTGGTCTGAGTAGCATTCGCGACGACCACGGGCAGGTCGAGAAGTTTTCCGAGCGGGATCAGGTGGGCGGCGACGTCGGTGGTCGGGAGCGCCTCGAGCGTGATCGCCTGCTCGATCGTGAACTTGCCGCTGCGGGTCCGGCGCAGCTCGGCGAGGTGGGCGCCGCAGCCGAGGTCGCTGCCGAGGTCCGCGACCAGGCTGCGGATGTACGTGCCCTTGCTGCACGCGACCGCGATCCGGAACGTGGTGCCGTCGAGCTCGAGCAGCTCGAGCCGGTCGATACGGATCCGCCGCGGTGCGCGCGCGATGTCCTCGCCGGCGCGCGCTCGGTGATAGAGCCGCACGCCGTCCTGCTTGATCGCCGAGTACATCGGCGGAATCTGATCGTACTCGCCGACGCGCTTCGCGAGCACCGCGCGCAGCCGCGCCTCGTCGACCTCGACCGCGCGCTCGGCGGTCACCCTGCCCGTTCGATCGAGCGTGTCGGTCTCGATGCCGAGGATGCCCGTCGCCTCGTATGCCTTGTCATCCGCGAGCAGGTACTGCGCGAGCTTGGTGCCGGCGTTGAGGCAGACCGCGAGCACGCCGGTGGCGAGCGGATCGAGCGTGCCGCCGTGACCCGCGCGGTCGGCACCGAGCGCCTTCTTGACCTTGTCGACGGTGCTCGCCGACGAGCGCCCCGCCGGCTTGTCGATGACGAGCACCCCGTGCATGTGCGGCGGGCGTTTTACAACGAATTGATCCAGGCGGTGATCGCCTCGTCACCGGCGGGATCGGGGACCTCGACCATGATCTTCGGCATCCGCCGGATCCCGGTGGTCTTCATCCGCTGCAGCAGGCCGGAGTCGTCCGGATCGCCGGGCACGATCATGAACGGGTAGTTGACGGCGTCGATGATCAGCGTCTGATCCGGGCAGCCGTTGTCGATCCGGCCGTCGCCGTCCTCGTCGATCCCGTTGCCGGTGTCGCCGTTCGGTCCCTCGTTGCACTGATCGGCATCGGTCTTGACGGCGCTGCGGAACGCCGGCGTGTCCTGCACGGTGGCGAGCTTGCCGACCTCGAGCAGCAGCTCGAGATCGACCGTGTCGTGCGTCGACGACGACGGGTTGTGACAGTGACCGCAGTTGGCGTGGAGGTAGCCGAGCGCCGCCTTGTCGACCGCGGTGCCGGGGAGCGGGAAGCGCGGGCCCGCGTTGCCGGGCGGCTCGACGGTCAGCTTGTCCTGCGCGATCAGATCCTCGAGATCGATGAACGACGAGTCGAAGTCCATCTGGATCGCCTGGAAGCCGAGCACGCGGCCCGGTGACAGCGCCTCGTGACACTCCTTGCACTGGCTGCGCGCCGGCACGTCGTGGGTGGTTCCGTTGGCATCGCTGGCACCGGCGGTGAGCAGCTCGCTGACGTCCTGCGCCTCGTTCCACACGTACGTGTTGTAGAGCCACGAGTTCGGCGCCAGATCGTCCTCGAGCACCTTGGTGATGAACCGGGTCTCGACGCGCGTGCCGCCGACGGAGAACTCCTTCCAGAACTTGGTGCCGACCGGGAACACCCAGTGATCCATGTCCGTGGTGTCGATCTGCTCGCCGGCCGGCAGCTGCATCCAGCGGCGCTTGGTGGCGCCGTCGTCGTAGAGCGCGAACTGCGGCTCGTACTCGAGGATGCCGTCGTTGATCGTCTGGCAGCCGGCGTCGTCGCACAGGCCGGTGCCCTGGATCTGGGCGAGTGGGTTGACGTCAGGCGGCGCGTCCTGCTCGGGGCCGTCGGGCGTCTGCGAATCGGGCGTCGTGTTGCCGCCGTTATCGCCGCACGCGAAGAGAAGAGACGCGAGGATCAACCACCACCTGGTCATCCCGGCGATGGTACAGCAGGCGGCTATTCCTGGGACGGATCGCGTTCCGGCGGCGTCACCCGCACGAACGGCTGCTCGCCGGTGCGGTCGCTGTTCGTGCTGCCGCGCACGGACTGGCGCTCGCCAGTGCGGTCATCCTTGGTGGACTCGTTGTCTCGCGCGCCGTTGCGCGTCACCGGGCGCGACTTGTTGAACGCGGCATCGAGCGCGCGCACCACCTTGTCCTTGGTGGTCGCCAGATCGGCGTTGATATGACAGCCACCGGCGCCGGGATGACCGCCGCCGCCGAGCGTCATGCAAACTTTCCCGACGTCGACCCGATCGCTGCGCGATCGCATCGACACGCGAACGCCGCCACCCTTCGCGGTGGTCAGCAGCACGCCGACCTGGGCGCCCTCGGCGTTGCGCCCCCAGTTGACCATGCCCTCGATGTCTTCCCACGAGGCGCGCGCGCCCTCGACCATCTCGGTGGTGACCGTCAGCATGCCGACGCGCCCCGCGCAGTGCAGCTCGAGCGTGGACAGCACCGAGCCGAGCAGCCGCAGCTTGCCGGGGCTCGGCCGCTCGTCGAGGGACGACGCCACCGACGATGGCACCACGCCGGCCGCGATCAAGCGCGAGCCGACGTGCAGCGCCTCGGCGTTGGTGTTGGCGTGGCGGAAGCCGCCGGTGTCGCTGATCACCGAGACGTAGAGCGGCACCGCGGCCTCCTGCGTCAGCTGCCAGCCGAGGCGCTCCGCGATCCGGTGCACCAGCACGCCGACGGCCGAAGCCGCCGGATCCCACACCGCGATGTCGCCGAACGGGTGACCGCTCGCGTGGTGATCGAGCGTGATCAGCGTGCCGCAGACCTCCGGTGGCGGCAGCGTGTCGCCGAGCAGCGAGATGTCCGCGCAATCGACGACGATCGTGCAATCGAAGCGCTCGTCGAACGGGATCGTGTGGACGACGGTGTTCGCCAGCGGCAGCCACTTGTAGCGGCGCGCGATCGGATCGACCGAGTAGATGACGGCGGTCTTGCCGACCGCGCGCATCAGCGACGCCAGTCCGCACATCGAGCCGGTGCCGTCACCGTCGGGGCGGCGGTGGCTGGTCAGCAAGATCCGCGACGACTCGCGCAGCTTGTCGCAGGCGCGAGCGAGCGCCTCGTCGATGGTGGGCAACTTGATCGGCGCGGTGATGCGCAGGTCGGTCACGGCTTGCGCTCCGGGTCGGCGGGCGGCGCGACTTCGGGACCGCGGCCGGCGGCGCGGGCCTTCTCCTCGTCCTCGCGAACGATCGCGGCGAGCTTGGCGCCGATGTCGACGGAGACGTCGTGGTGGAAGCGCAGCTCGGGGGCGTGCTGGAGCGACAGCCGGCGCCCCGCTGGACCGCGCAGAAAGCCCGCGGCCTTGGTGAGGCCGGAGATCACGCCATCCGCCGTATGGTCGTTATCTGCCGGGTTCTTGGCGATCACCGAGACGTAGACGTTGGCGACGGCCATGTCGACGTTGAGCTCGACCTTGGTCACCGTGATCAGCGAGGCTGCCTTGACCCGCGGATCCTTGACCTCCGTCGAGATCAGCTCGGTGAGGACGTCGCGCAGCGCATGCTCGACGCGTGCTTTGCGCTGGCTCACGACAGGGGCTCCACCGGGTGACCCTACCTCGGGCACTCCCGGAGCGACAACTACTCTTCGTCGCGCCAGGCCTCGGGAATCCAGTCGTCGGTGCCTTGTCCTGCCGCCTTGTCGGGCGAGCCCGTGCGCTCGTCGACCAGCGGCAGGGGCGCGGTCTCGGCGTCGAACGTCCACGCGTCCTTCGCGATCGCGACCACCTGGCCGTCCGAGGCCGCCTGGGCGACGCGGACGACCTGATCGATCAGGGCGAGCGCCTTGGCCCGCTCCCCGCTGGTCACCGCGGCACCCAGCTCGGCGCGCTGGCGATCGTCGAGCGCCCCGACCTCGTTGACGGTGATCCCGATCCGCTCGCGCACCCGATCCTTGATCCGGCGGATCACCATCCGCTTGTCCTTGAGCGACGTGCTCTGCGCGATCACGAGCGACAGCTTGACCATCCCGACGTACACGCCGACACCGTAGCTCAGAAGCTGCCGGTGAGCCCGATCCGCAGGTGCGTCGTGCCGTCCGCATTGCGCCCCGGCGCGACCATCGGGCTGAGCGTCTTCTTCGCGTGCTCGAAGTTGTAGTCGCGCACCGCGCCGCCGACGGTGGCGATGTCGGCGATGCCACCGCCGATCAGACCCAGCGTGCCGATCACGATGTAGCCGATCTCGTCGTCGCGGTCGACGTCCGCGTTGATACCGATCAGGATCATCGCGAGCGAGGCGGCGCGAATCCCGAGCCCGACCGTGAGGAAGTCGTTCGCGTACAGATGCCCGGCGCTCGGGCCGAGCAGCGCCGTCGTCAACAGCACGCCGATCGCGAAGTCATCGTCGCCGTCGCTGTCGTTCTCGTTGGCGAGTGCGCCGAGCAGGATCGGCGGCAGCAGCGTGGCGCCGAGCGACAGCAGGACGCCGGTGCCCGTGTGCTTCGGTCCATCGAGCGTCGGCTCCGGCATCGGCGCATACGGCACCGCGTATGGCGCGGGCGGCGGCGCGTACTGCTGCGGGTACGGCTGCGGCTGCGGGTAGGTCGGCGCCGGATACGTCGGCTGCGGTTGCTGCGGCGGTGGTGCCGGATACGGCGGTGGCTCGCCGGCCGGCGGAGGCGCGGGCTGCGCCGCGGCGATGCTCGTCGCGAGGGAGATCAGCGTCAACGCGTACACACCAGGCTTCATCGGTTGTCGTCCCATCGTGTTGGCTTCGAGCGAACGCGAGACCACGCGCAACTGCGCGCATCACCCGAGCTCGCCCGTCGAGCCTTCATCAGGATCGACGAGAACCGGCCAGGATCCGGCAGCTCACGTCAAACTCACCGCAGGGGCGATGTAGGGCGGCGGACGCTAGAAGGTGCCGGCCAGGCCGATCTGCACACCGGTGCCGCTCGCCACCGGCGCGACCGTTGGCAGCAGCTTCTTCGCGTGCTCGAAGTTGTACTCGCGCGCCGAGCGATCGGCCGTGGCGAGATCGTAGATCGCACCGCCGACCAGACATGCGCCACCGACGAGCAGAGCGCCGAGCTTGTCGTCCTCGTGGCCGCGACCGTTGACCGCGAACGCACCGAGCGCGAAGCCGGTCGCGCGGGCGACCAGGCCGAGCGTGAAGTACTTCCCCGCGTACCAGTGGCCGACCGACGGACCGATCAGCACCGCGACGCCGCCGATCGCCCACAACGCGTCGGGGTACTGGCCGTTGCCATCGTCGTCGCGAAACACCGCCGCGGCCGCCGCGATCGGAACGCCGGTCGCGCCGACGGAGAGCAACATGGCGACCAGTGGGCTCTTCCATTCTTCCGGTTGCACCGTGGTGGCCTGCATTGGTGGCGGCGGCGGCGCGACCTCGTCGGCGGACGCGATCGATGGCGTCAACGCCATCACGGCGATCACAACCCCGGCGCGCAGCATCCCTAGAAGTTACCCGTAATGCCGAGCCGCAGCTGGGTCCCTTCGGGCGTGATGACCGGAGCGATCACCGGCAAGATGCGCGTCGCGTGCTCGAAGTTGTATTGCCGCGCCGAGCGACCCGCGGTGGCGACGTCATAGCTCGCACCGCCGATGACCGCGGTGATGCCGAGCATCACCAGGCCGAAGCCGTCGTCGGAGTCGTCGTCGACGCCCGCCGCGATCAACGCGTAGCCGAGGGCCCGCACGCCGAGCCCCGGCGTCAGCACCTTGCCGGAGTACCAGTGCCCGACCGATGGGCCGAGGAGAAGCGACGCACCGACGACCCACAGCATGTCCTCGTCGTGCTCCTCGCCGACGCCGCCGCGGTTGCTGTCGTTCCATACAGCGGTCGCCACCAGCGGCGGCACGATCGTCGCCATCAGCGACAGCGTGACGGCGAGCCCAGGGCTCCGCGGTCCCTGCTCGGGATCGACCATCACGTACGCCGGCTGCGGTAGCGGCGTGACCGACGACGGCGGCGCGAGCGAGGGTGGCTTCTTCGGCGGAAGCTCGGGGTAGTAGTCGGCCGACGCGGTCGGCGCCGACAGCAGCAGCACTGACAGACCGAGCCCGACCCTCATCATGCGGGTCGAACCAGCGAGCCGCGCGCCAACCGCGAGCCGCGGCTAACCGTGCGAGCTCACGTGAGCGCGCGCGTTCAGGATTCGACAGATCGCCCGAGTCCCGACGCTACAGCTGGGCGGCTTCTTCGATGACCTCGTAGGCCTCGATGATGTCGCCCTGCTTGATCTCGTTCCAGCCGGCCACCATGACGCCGCACTCGAAGCCGTGCTGGACCTCGGAGACGTCGTCCTTGAAGCGGCGGAGCGAGCCGATCTTGCCCTCGTAGACCTGGACCGCTTCGCGAACGATGCGGAGGTGGGCCTTCCGGTTGATCTTGCCGGTCATCACCATGCAGCCGGCGATCGTCCCGACCTTGGGGATCGAGAACGTCTCCCGGACCTGCAGCGTGCCCATCGCGACCTCGCGCTTGATCGGCGCGAGCAGGCCGGCCATCGCGGCCTTCACCTCGTCGAGGGCGTCGTAGATGATGTCGTAGAGCCGGATCTCGACCTCTTCCTGCTCGGCGAGCTTCGCGCTCTTGCCGGCCGGACGGACGTGGAAGCCGACGATGATCGCGCCACCTGCCTTCGCGAGGTTGACGTCGGACTCGGTGATGCCGCCGACGGCCGCACCGATGACGTTGACGCGGACCTTCTCGGTCGACAGCTTGGTGAGCGCCGCCTTGAGGGCCTCGGCGGAACCTTGCACGTCGGCCTTGAGGACGATCTTGAGCTCCTTGCTCGCACCCTCGGAGTTGCGCTCCATCAGGTTCTCGAGCGAGACGCGCGCCTTGCTGCCGAGCTCGCGCTTGCGCTCCTGCTGGCGGCGGTGCTCGACGACCTGCTTGGCAACCTTGTCGTCCTCCGCCGCGTTCACCTGATCGCCGGCATCGGGCACGCCGTCGAGACCGAGCACCTCGACGGGCGTCGACGGGCCGGCTTCCTCGAGCGAGGCACCGCGATCGTCGAGCATCGCGCGGACCTTGCCATACGTGCGACCGGCGACGAGGATGTCGCCGACGCGCAACGTGCCTTCCTGGACGAGGATGGTTGCCATCGGACCGCGGTTGCGATCGAGGCGCGCCTCGAT
>JAEYYY010000762.1 GCA_023430775.1 Pseudomonadota bacterium | reverse complement strand
ACGCGACCGGCCTTGAGCTCGCGGACCGCCTTGCTGACGTCCGCCGTGACCGTACCGACCTTCGGGTTCGGCATCAGGCCGCGAGGACCGAGGACGCGACCGATCTTACCGACCTGGACCATCATGTCCGGGGTGGCGACGAGCGTGTCGAAGTCGAACCAGTTCTCCTCGGCGATCTTCTTGATGTACTCGTCCGAGCCAGCGAAGTCGGCGCCCGCTTCGAGCGCTTCCCTGGCCTTGTCGGGCTTGGCGATGACGAGCACGCGCTTCGTCTTGCCGGTGCCGGCCGGCATCACGACGGAGCCGCGGACCATCTGATCGGCGTACTTCGGGTTGACGCCGAGGCGCACCGAGACGTCGACCGTCTCGTCCCACTTCGACGAGATCTTGGTCTTGGCGAGGAGCTCGCACGCCTCCTTGACGGAGAACTTGCGCGTGCGGTCGTAGCTCTCGAGTGCCTTCTTGTACTTCTTGCCCATGTCGTGACTCCTGCCTGGTGCAAACGCCGGTGGTGGCCGACTCCCAGGGTTCGGTGGTCTGACGCGTCGACGGAATGCCGACGTGCGTCTCAGTCGATGACGTCGAGGCCCATCGAGCGCGCCGTACCCGCGACAGAGCGCATGGCCGACTCGATGCTCGTGGTGTTCAGATCGGGGAGCTTGAGCTCGGCGATCTCGCGGATCTGCTTCTTGCTGATCTTGCCGACCTTGTTCTTGTTCGGCTCGCCCGAGCCCTTGTCGATCTTCGCCGCCTTCTTGAGGAGGATCGAAGCCGGCGGGGTCTTGGTGATGAACGTGAACGACCGATCGGCGTACGCGGTGATGAGCACCGGGATGATCAGGTCGCCGTCCTTCGCGGTGCGTGCGTTGAACTCCTTGCAGAACTGCATGATGTTCAAACCGTGCTGACCGAGCGCGGGACCGACGGGCGGTGCCGGGTTCGCCTTACCGGCGGGGCACTGCAGCTTGATGATCGCGGTGACTTTCTTCATGACGTACTCGCTAGCGGCTTCGCCAAACGACGAAGGCGGCGTTTATGCTTTCTCGACCTGGGCGAAGTCAAGCTCCACCGTCGTCGGCCGACCGAGGAAGGAGAGCGAGACCTTGAGCTTCTGCTTGTCGGCCTTCACTTCCTCGACCTTGGCCTGGAAGTTCGCGAACGGGCCCTCGATCACGCGGACCGAGTCGCCGGCCTCGAACACCACGCGGGCCTTCGGCTTGGCCTTGCCCTCGTTGATGTTGGTCTGGACGCCGGTGATCTCGCGCTCCGGCACCGGGGTCGGCTTCATGCCGCCGAGGAAGCCGGTGATCTTCGGAGTGTTCTTCACCAGGTGGAACGTCTGATCGTTCAGCACCATCTGGACGAACATGTAGCCCGGGAAGAACTTGCGCGTGGTGGTGCGGCGCTGGCCCTTCACGACCTCCATCACCGACTCGGTCGGGACGAGCACGTCGCCGAAGTAATCGGTGAGGTTGTTGTTGCGGACGCGCTCGAGCAGCGTCAGCTTCGCCTTGTTCTCGTGACCCGAGTAGGTGTGGACGATGTACCACTTCTTCTCGAGCGACACCGACGGAGCGGGCGCAGGAGTCGACGAGTCACTGTCGCGGCTAGGCGACGACACCGCCTCGGGCGTCATGTCGTCATCGGGGGCGGTGAACTCGTTGACTTCAACCATGTTACCCATAGACCAACTCCGTGAGGTTCGACCAGACGAGGTCGAACAGGCCGAGGACGATCGCGGAGATGATCGCCATGACGATCACGACGATGGTGGCTGCGCGCACTTCCTTCGCCGAAGGCCAGGTGACCTTCTTGAGCTCTCCTGCGACCTCGTTCGCGAGGCCGTAATACTTGTCGCTGCGGTACATCACGATCGCGGTGACCAGCGCGATGGCCGCGGAGATCAGCGTGATCTTGAACTCGCTCGGAATCGTTTCCGGCGAGAAGTACCCCCACACCCAGTCCGTGGTCCATTGCAGGACATAGAACAGGAGCACCGCACCGCAGAGGTACATGAGGTGAACAGGCTTGTTCGGTGCGTTCTCTTGCTGGGACACGTGGTTCCTTATGACTTGGCAGGGGAGACAGGACTTGAACCTGCAGCCCTCCGCTTTGGAGACGGATGCTCTACCAATTGAGCTACTCCCCTAGAATCTCAAACACTTAGCTGCGCAACCTTCAAAATACTCCTTGGCTGTCCACGGAAGCGGACCGTGTACCCTAGTTGAAAACATCTGGCAAGTACCATGCTCTCCAAAGCATTCACGGTGGCGCTGTTGGGCCTATCGGGGCTTCCTGCATGTCCTCACCCTCCAGCCGCGCCTCGGCAACTGCCCGTTGAGTCGGGCGGATCGCGATCCCGTGACGACCGTCCCAGAGCGCCGGCCGAGGCGATGTTCGGCCGGCCCGACGACAACGGTCGGTGGCTGCGGCTGCGAGAGGTCCGGTTCGAGGACGGCAAGACGTTCGGCTGGCGGATCCGCCTGCCCTGCCGGCAAGCGGTCGAGTTCCTCGAGGTGATGAAGCTGCCGGCGCCCGGCGACTTCGAAGCGCTCGCCGACGCTCGCGAGACCACGATCAGCGCCGATCAGAAGACGGCGACGACGCGCGACTTCGCCGCGTGCATCGATGGCTGGATCGAGCACAGCTGGACGCTCGGCCCCGACGATCCGAAGGGACGGTGGGAGATCACGGTGACGATCGCCGGCTACGAGCCACAGGTGTTCCGGCCGACGTTCGTCGAGTGACGCCCGAAAATGAAAACGCCCGCGGGTGAGCGCGGGCATTTCGACGAGACAGCTCGCGCTACTTCGCGGGCGCCGCGTCCTTCTTCGCCTTCTCGGCCGGCTTCGCGTCGGCGAGGATCTTGGTGACGACACCGGCGCCGACGGTCTTGCCGCCCTCGCGAATCGCGAAGCGGAGGCCCTCCTCGCACGCGATCGGCGAGACCAGCACGACATCGACCTTGATGTTGTCGCCGGGCATCACCATCTCGGTGCCCGCCGGCAGCGTGACGGTGCCGGTGACGTCGGTGGTGCGGAAGTAGAACTGCGGGCGATAGCCCTGGAAGAACGGCGTGTGGCGGCCGCCCTCCTCCTTCTTGAGCACGTAGACCTCGGCGGTGAACGTGGTGTGCGGCTGGATCGTGCCCTTCTTGCAGAGCACCATGCCGCGCTCGATCTCTTCACGCTTGGTGCCGCGGAGCAGCACGCCGACGTTGTCGCCGGCCTGGCCCTGGTCGAGCAGCTTGCGGAACATCTCGACGCCGGTCACCGTGGTCTTGACCGTGGTCTTCAGACCGACGATCTCGACTTCCTCGCCGACCTTGACGATG
>JAEYYY010000731.1 GCA_023430775.1 Pseudomonadota bacterium | reverse complement strand
CCTGACCACGCCGCCCGCCGACGGGCAGGGCCTGAACCCGCTGCTCCAGAACTACTGGATGATCATCCACCCGCCGATGCTCTACACGGGCTTCGTCGCGGCGACCGTGCCGTTCGCGTTCTGCGTCGGCGCGCTGGCCTCGGGCCGGCTCGACGATCTGTGGCTCGGCTCGGTGCGCGTGTGGATGCTGATCTGCTTCGGCTGCCTGTCGGTCGGCCTCATCCTCGGCGGTCGCTGGGCGTACGAGGAGCTCGGCTGGGGCGGCTACTGGGCGTGGGATCCCGTCGAGAACGCGGGGTTCATACCCTGGTTCACAGCCACAGCCTTCTTACATAGCGCGATCATTCAAGAGCAGCGCGGCGGCATGAAGATCTGGAACTGCATGCTCGTCATCCTGACCTTCTTCCTGACGATCTTCGGAACGTTCATGACGAGGTCGGGCGCGGTGCAGTCGGTGCACGCGTTCGGCGAGGACAACGTGCTCGCGCTCCAGTTCATCGTCTTCATGGCGGTGATCCTGGTCGTCTCGATCGGCCTCGTCATCTACCGGGCGCCGCGGCTGTCGTCGCGCACCAACTTCGAGTCGTTCCTGTCGCGCGAGTTCGCGTTCCTGGTGAACAACTGGATCCTGCTGCTGTGCGCGTTCTTCGTGCTGTTCTTCACGATGTTCCCGACGATCAGCGAGGCGCTCGATGGCTCGCGCGTCTCGATCGGCATCGAGTTCTTCGATCGCTGGATGACCTTCGCCGGCATCGTGCTGCTGTTCCTCGGAGGTGCAGCGCCGCTGCTCGCGTGGCGCAAGACCTCCGGTGACAAGCTGCTCGAGCAGTTCCGGATCCCGCTCGCCGCGATGGCGGTGACGATCGTGGTGCTGCTGATCTTCTTCCCGCAGACCACGCACCTGAGCGCGCTGTTCCACCCGTCGCTGAAGCTGCCGATGTCGCTGGTCAACTTCGGCGTCTGCGCGTTCGCGCTGACATCGATCATCCAGGAGTTCTGGCGCGGCGTCGGCGTGCGCATGAAGCAGTCGGGCAGCGATCCGTTCTCGGCGCTGTTCGGTCTGATCGCCGCGAAGCATCGCAAGTACGGCGGCTATCTCGTCCACCTCGGCGTCGTCATCATGTTCGTCGGCTTCGGCGGCAAGGCGTACGACCGCCAGATCGACAAGACGATCTACAAGCCGGCGATCGATGTCGGGCTGTCCGAGAACAAGACCGACGCCGAGCGCGCCGGCTGGGCGATGCGGTACCTCGACCTGTCGAACGACACGATGGCGATCCTGCGCTGCAGCTTCCCGGCGGCGGTGCCGCAGGAGCTCCAGGATCCGGCGTTCGATTGCAGCCGCACGCCGAAGATCACCAAGGCGTCGCCCAAGGCGCTGTGCCCCGAGACCGGCTGCACGATGAAGGCGCTGCCGGATACCCGGCCGTGCAGCTCGAACGACGACAACGAGCTCCGCAAGTGCTCGACCTGGGAGTTCGGCGATTACACGTTCCTCTACGAGCGGCTGGTCGCCAGCTCCGACGAGAGCAAGTCGTCGGTCACCGCGCAGGTCTCGATCTGGCACCACGGCACCGACAACATCGGCGTCGTCTACCCGGCGAAGTGGGACTACCGGAAGGGCTCGGAGGCCACCACCGAGGTCGCGATTCGCGTCCGGCCGACCGAGGACGTCTATGTCGTGCTCACCGGCTACGAGCTCGAAGGTCAGCTCGCGAACTTCCGCGTCTACATCAACCCGCTGATCACGTGGGTGTGGATCGGGACGATCATCATCGCGATCGGCACGATGCTCTGTATCATCATGGGCTTCGTCTACCGGATGATCAGCGGACGACCGGGCAGAACCGTGCTCGGCAACGCCGGCAAACCACTGGTCCTGCTGGCGCTCGTCGCCGGTGCGCTGGCGGCGACGCCGGGTACCGCGAACGCGCAGCCATCCGAGCACGTCTCGGCGGGTGGCGGGATGGGCGATGCGGGCGTCGGCTATCCCGCGATGGCCAGACCGCGCAACAGCGCCGAGAAGCGGGCCATGCAGGAGCTCCGCTGCATGTGCAACTGTCCGAAGGAGAGCATCTTCGACTGCAAGTGCGGCTGGGCCGCGAAGCTGCGCGGTCAGATCCAGGAGCTCGTCGATCAGCGCGATGCGACGGGCAAGCCGAAGTACGACCTCGAGACCCAGGAGGGCCTCGACAAGGCTCACAAGGACATCCTCGACTGGTACGTCGCCAAGTACGGCACCGGTGCGCTGCTCAATCCGCAGTCGAGCGCGATCTGGATCGTCGGCGGTCTCGCGATCGTCGGTGGCCTCGGGTTGCTGTTCGTCGTCGGTCGTCGCTACGTCGGTCGCGGTCGCGCGGTCGCCGCTGCCAACGCGCCGGGCGCCAGTGTTGTCGAGGATGACGACTACGCCGACAAGCTCGACGACGAGCTCGCGAAGACGGAGTAGGAAATGGCCAGCGAAGCCTCACTCAAGTGGGTCTGGCGCGGCAGTGCGCTCGGCGTGCTCCTGATCGGTTGGCTGTTCATCCTGATCCAGAACAAGCTGCACCTCACCCCGTCGGTGATCTACGTGATGCTCGCGTACCTCGCGGGCGTCGGCGCGGTCTACGCGCTGTTCCGCATGGGCGCCTCGGCGGTCGGCCCGAACGTCGATGACGATCCGGACTCGTGGGTGCTGCCGCAGAGCGCGCGCGACGAGCTCGAGCGCGAGAAGCGCACCCTGCTGAAGGCGATCAAGGAAGCCGAGTTCGACGCCCAGATGGGCAAGCTGTCGAAGCGCGACCTCGACGAGATGGTGCGCAACTACCGGCTTCGCGCGATCGAGGTGATCAAGCTGCTCGAGGAGCGCGGCAACAACTCGACCCGCGATCAGATCCTGCGCGAGGTCCGCGCGCGCGCCGAGGTCGATGCGATGCACGCCAAGGT
>JAEYYY010000713.1 GCA_023430775.1 Pseudomonadota bacterium | reverse complement strand
CCGAGAGCGACTCGGAGACATACGACGACGACTCCGAATACGAGTGCTCCGACGAGCCGTTCGCGAGCGACGGCATCGATTCGGAGATCTGGACGTGCGAGCCGCGGGGGGCCATCGACGCCCGGACCGCCGGCAGCGAGCCGCGCGCCGGGGTCAGCTCCTTGATCAGCGAGCGGGTCGCGATCGTCACCGGGCGATCGGTGACCATGGTGCGCGGCGCGACGAACGCGGCCGGCGACTGGGGGCTGCACTCGCGGATCGCGTGCGCGAGATCCGAAGCGCCCTCGCGCCACTGGTTCGTGAAGCGCTCCTCGACGATGGCGTCGATCAGGTGCTGCATGCTCGCGTAGCGGTGGCGGGGATCGTGCGCCAGCGCCTTCATGCAGATCGCATCGATGCCGGGCGGGATCGTCGGCCGAACCACGCGCGGCGGGATCACGCGCATCGGCTCGCTGTCGCGCTCCTCGTGCGTGACCTGGCGGCCGAACGGATGCGCGCCGCAGATCAGCTCGTACAGCACGACGCCGAGCGCGAACACGTCCGAGCGCGGGGTCAGCGGCTCGCCGCGCGCCTGCTCGGGAGCCATGTACGCCCACTTGCCTTCGACGATGCCGTGGCCCTGGTTCTCGCGGCGGGCGATGCCGAAGTCGGCGACGCGAACCTCGCCGGAGGTGGTGAGCAGGATGTTCGACGGCGAGATATCCGCGTGGATGATCGCGCCACCCGGGCGGCTGTGAGCGAACTCGAGGCCCTGCGCCGCACCCTGGACGACGTACGCGGCGACGCCGAGGGGCAGCCCGCGGGTGCCGCGCGACTTCAGGAGCTGGCGCAGCGATGGCCCATCGACGAACTCCATGACGAGGAACACGTCCTCGCCATCGCGAGCGAGGTCGAGCACGCTCACCACGTTCGAGTGCTGCATGCCGACCAGGAGCTTGGCCTCGCCGATCAGGCGCTCGACGAACACGTGGTCGTTGGCGAGCTCGGGAAGCAGGCGCTTGATGGCGACCGGCTTTTGAAAGCCGTGGTCACCCAGCGAGTGGCCGGCGAACACCTCGGCCATACCACCACGGCCGAGCAGGTCACCGAGGACGTACCGTCCTCCGGCGCGTCGGCTCTTGCCGTCTGTCGAGGGGCGCACCCCTCCCGATGTAGTGGTCCCGGCCACGAAAGGGTAAGGGTGCAAGCGATGTACCGTGGCCAACCGATCGTACAACCTGGAGTATTCGACCGAGATTAGTCCCGGTCTCATGTACGCCTAGATAGGCGGATCGGGGGGCACCCTCACCGGTTCGGGGTACTGGCTCCCCGAGTAGCCATCTCGTTACCGGGCGCCCCTGACGAGATCGTTTACTGTCCCGACCCGATGGAAACCCCCTCTGCCGAAAGCCAGGCCGTCTTCGCTCCCGGCATCCTCCGCGATCAGGTCGCGATCATCACCGGTGGCGGCAGCGGGATCGGGCTCGCGACCGCGCGTGAAATGATCCGCCTGGGTGCGCGCGTTGCGCTTTGCGGACGAACAGAAGCAAAACTCGAGGCCGCGAAAGCCGAGCTCGCCGATCGTGACGATCGATCTCGTGATCGTGTGTTCACGAAGGTGTGTGACATCCGCGAACCAGCCCAGGTCGAGGAGTTTGTCAAAGCCACGCTCGCTGCCTTCGGGAAGATCGACATCCTCGTCAACAACGCCGGCGGTCAGTTCCCGTCGCCCGCGCAGCTGATCTCGCCGAACGGCTTCATGGCCGTCATCAAGAACAACCTCGCGGGCACGTTCCACATGACGCGCGAGGTGGCGAACCAGTGGATGATCCCCAAGCGCGGTGGTCGCGTGATCAACGTGACCGCGAACGTCTACCGCGGCTTCCCCGGGATGGCGCACACCGGTGCGGCGCGCGCCGGCGTCGAGAACCTGACGATGACGCTCGCCGTCGAGTGGGCACAGTTCGGGATCCTGGTCAACGCCGTCGCGCCCGGCGTGATCAAGAGCTCGGGCACCTCGCAGTATCCGCCGTCGCTGCTCGAACGCGCCGTCCAGGAGACGCCGCTGCACCGCACCGGCACCTGCGAGGAGGTCGCGGCGACCATCGTGTTCCTGGCGTCGCCCGCCGCGCAGTTCTTCACCGGCGCCACGCTGCGCATCGACGGTGGCCAGGCGCTGTGGGGTCACACCTGGGAGATCCCGTCGTGAAGCGCGCGCTGCTGTGCCTGCTCGTGGCGTGCGGCAGCGACGATCCCGATCCGATCGACGGCTCGGGGGTCGACGCGACCACCGCGCTCGGGACGCTGACGCCCGCCGAGATCGATGACGTGTGCGCGTACGGCGTGTCGCTGTCGCGCGAGGTGATCTGCAACGGCAACCCGACCCAGAGCGTCACCTCGACGGAGGCCTGCCAGGGCCTGCTGAACACGATCTCCGATGGCTGCGTCGCGACCGTCGGCGACATGGAAGCGTGCTTCGAGGATCTCGCCGCCGAGACCGACGAGCAGGTGTGCGCCCTGTCCAATCCAGCATCGTGCGAGTTCCTCGGCGATCCGAGCTGCATCGACATCTGATCGTGTAGTTTCGGCGCGTGGATCTCGGGCTCGCCGGAAAACGTTGTCTCGTCAGCGGCGCCAGCCGCGGTATCGGTCGCGCGATCGCGCATGCGCTCGCCGCGGAAGGCGGCCGGATCGCGGCGATCGCTCGCGGCAAGGAGGATCTCGAGCGGATGCTCGACGAGCTTCCCGGCTCGGGGCACGCCGCGATCGTCGCCGACGTCGCCACCGCCGAGGGCGCGCGCGAGGCGGTCGACGACACGCTGACCGCGCTCGGCGGGATCGACGTCGTGATCGCGAACGTCGGCAAGTCGTTCGCGCGCGAGGCCTCGCAGATGGACGACGACGATCTCGCGAAGTCGCTCGACATGAACCTGTGGACCACCGCGCGCGTGGTGCAGCGCGCCGTGCCGCACATGACGGCAGGCGGATCGATCACGATGATCTCGTCGATCTGGGGCCGCGAGTCGGGCGGCGCACCGGGCTACAACGTCGCCAAGGCCGCGGTGATCGCACTCGCGAAGGCACTCGCGCGCGATTACGCCGCGAAGGGCATCCGGGTGAACTCGGTCGCGCCGGGATCGATCCTGTTTCCCGGTGGCGGCTGGGATCGGCGGCAGCAGGCCGACCCCGAGGGCATCGCGGCGTTCGTCAAGCGCGACCTGCCGCTCGGTCGCTTCGGCAAGCCCGAGGAGGTCGCCGATGCCGTCGCGTTCCTGGCGTCGCCTCGCGCCTCGCTGATCACCGGCGCGTGCATCTCCGTCGATGGCGCGCAATCGCACGCGTTCTGATCAGTTCGTTGCACGATGAGGAATTGATGCCCGATCAAGCTGGTTCGAGGGGCCGATGAGGAAGGTACTCGTGGCCGTAGGCGCAGCCGTCTTCGGCGTCGCGCTCGTGTGGTGGATCGTTCGAGGACGCGGTGGCGACGGCGACACGCCTGCGACGACGCCGGTGACGCAGAACGGCTCGAACGTTCAGGTCGCGCGCGACAAGACCACGCCGGATTCGCCGGCACAGCTGGTGGTGACGGTGACCGATGCGAAGGGTCCGATCGCGGGGGCGCGCGTCCGCATCGCGCCGCGCGATGGCGAGGTGATCGTGCTCGAGACCAAGGCGGATGGCACCGCCTCCTCGACGTTGTCTCCCGGCGACTACGAGATCGCCGCGAGCGCGAAGGATCACGAGCCGAGCGCGGCACCGGACGTCACGCTCGATCCCGGCGAGAGCGAGCAGGTCTCGATCCTGCTGGTCGCCGGCGGCCGCACGCTCACCGGAGTCGTCACCGATGTCAGCGGCGGGCCGATCGCAGGCGCCAGGATCGATGCCGCGAAGCTCGGAGGCAGCGCGCGACCGGATGCCGCGGTCGCGACGTCGATGACCGGCTCCGACGGCAAGTACACGATGACCGTCTCCGAAGGCCAGCTGCTGGTCGCGGCGCGCAGCCCCGACTACGCGGCGCAGTCGCGTTATGTCGACGTCGGCGCCTCCGGTGCGACGGCGGATTTCTCGCTGGTGCCCGGCGGTGTGATCGAAGGCGTCGTGATCGACGATCGATCGAAGCAGCCGGTCGGCGGCGCGTTCGTCGTCGCGCGTCGTGACCGCGCATCGATCATGCTGGCGGAAGGCGGGATGCGGAACGCGATCACCGGCCCCGATGGTCGGTTCCGCCTCGCGGGTCTGCGTCCTGGCGCCTACGAGCTCGATGCCCGCGCCGAGGGACGCCGCACGCGATCGCCGACCAGCGTCGGCGTCGGCGTCGCCGAACAGATCACCGACGTCCAGCTGCTCGTCGGCAGGATGCCGGTGGTTCGCGGCATCGTGATCGACGACGACAAGGCGCCGGTTCCGAACGCGCGGGTGGCGACGTTCGGTGACATGGGCAGCGACGACATCGCGACCGACGCGAAGGGTGCGTTCGTCCTCGAGGGTCTATCGGCGGGTGCTCACATGCTGGTCGCACACGCCGACACCCATGTCGCCGCTGGGCCGACGCCCGTCACCGTCGCCGACAAGGATGTCGAGGGCGTCGTCATCCGGATGACCAAGGCCGGCGCGTTGGTCGGTCATGTCGAGCCGCGGCAGGCAGGGTGTTCCGTCCGCGTCGAGATCGACAACGGGGGAAGGATGATGCCGGCACAGGTCATCGCGATGGACTTCGGTGATCACGTGACGGATGCCGACGGCAAGTTCGAGGTTCGTCCGATCGCGCCGTCGAACCTCGAGCTGGCGGCGCGCTGCACGAGCGGCGATCAAGGCAAGGTCGAGGTCGCGTGGACGCCATCGACGGGAGATGTCGCCCTCGCGGTCGCGCCCGGAGCCTCGATCGCGGGCAAGCTCGTCGACGGTGACGGCAAGCCGGTGGCAGGCGCGACGGTCTCCGCGAATCCGGTGACCGCCAACGTTCGCACCACGATCGTCAACGGCATGGTGACCAGCGGCTTTCACGGCATCACCACCGCCGCCGGCGCCTACGAGCTGAGGGGGCTGGCACCCGGCAAGTACCGGATGACCGCGCTCGATCGCGGCAGGCCGCTGCGCCCGAAACAGGAGCCACCGACCGTCACGCTCGCGGCCGCCGAGAAGAAGACCGGCGTCGATCTGGTCGTCGATCGACCGACCGGGGTGATCGCGGGCGTCGTCCTCGGTCCCGATGGCAAGCCGCTCGCCGATGCCTGGGTCTCGGTGCACGAGGATCTCGATTCGATCGTCAGCGGCGCGATCGGCAGGCGGCCAGGTCCGCCGGAGCCTGGCCCCGGTGATGGCGGCGCGGGCGAATCGCGCACGGTGATGGTGACCTCCGACGGGGATGGCAGCGGCGGCGCGTTTCCTCCCGCGCTGACCGACGCGCAGGGTCGGTTCGAGATCGCGGGCCTGCCCCACCTGTCGTTCGACGTCATCGCCGAGGCGCAGGCCGGCAAGCTGCGCGGTCGCGCGGAAGGAGTGACGCCGGATGCGAACCTGACGATCAAGACGCTCGGCCTGACCTCGCTCTCGGGCACGGTGCGCGGACCGCAGGGACCTGCCGGGCTGTTCACGATCGCGCTCGAGGGACCGACGGCCACCCAGCGGACGTTCACCGACGGCACGTTCTCGCTCGGCCGCGTCGATCCCGGCAACTACGTCGTGCGCGTCAGCTCGAGCGACGGCAACGCCGAGGTCAAGACGGTGGTGAGCCCGAACACGCCGACCAACGTCGACATCTCGCTGGTCGCCAACGCGATCGTGATCGGCACGGTCGTCGGGCCGGGCGGCAAGCCGATGCCCGACGTGCCGATCGTGGTGGTCGACGATCACGGGGATGGCGTGATCCGGCTGACGCTCAGCGGACCACCGCCGATGACCGGGCCGGATGGAAAATTCCGCATCGAGCGCAAGGCCGGCAAGGCGTTCCTGCTGGTGCTCGGCGACGGAGCACCGAGGTTGAGAAAGCCGATCGTGCTGCAGGAGGGCGAGACCTTCGACGCCGGCGCTCTCCAGCTGGCATCCGCCGAGCCGCCCAAGTAAGTTTTCGCTCGGTGCCCGGACCGAGCCACCTTCGCGGCAAGCTGCGCTACGCGGCGGCGATCGTCGAGCTGACGCGCGGTGGGCTCGATGCGCGGCGCGAGGACGGCACCAACGTGCTCGTGGTCTGGCGCGACATCGTCGGAGCGGTCGCGCGACGGCTCCCGAAGGAGCTCGAGGGCATCACGTTCGTCGATCTCGTCTCGACCGCCGGCTCCACGCTACGGTTGCTGCCGTGGACGCGGCTGTCGCTCGACGACAACCGCCAGCTCGACGATCAGACCGAGGCGCGGCGCGCGCTCGCGATCCTCGCCGTGGTCTCGGATCGCTGCCCCGACATCACGTTCGATCCCGCGACGCGAGCGTTCATCGAGAGCCGCAGCGAGGCCGCGCAGCTACCGGATCTGGCGACGCTCGCCGCCCACGACGAGCGCCTGGCCTAGCCACACAGGTCGTTGTTGAACAGCTCGTTGCACGATGCTGGGATCATGGCCGGACCGTTGCACACCTCGTCATCCGACAAGCTGTTCAGCGTCTCGAAGCAATCCTCGGCATCGCCGACGGTGGCATTGCAGCCAGGCATCACCTCGGACTGGATCTCCGACGTGCACTCGGCGATCGCTCCCGCGATCTCGCTCTGCTCGATGCCGACGACCACCGGCTCGCCGTCGCAATCGATCGTGCGCGGAGGGCTTGATGCTCACGAGACTCTCCTTCACTTGCCGGGGACGACGCCGCCCGGCTGCGCCGGATCGTACTCGGCCTTCGAGACCGGCAGACCGCGGAGCACGAGCGTTAGCACCGTTCCGGCGCCGCCCGACAGGTACGGCTTCGGCAAGAACAGGTAGTAGTTCTTGATGCCGTCTTCCGGACCCTTGCCGTGCTTCTCGGTGGCGGGGTTGCCGGTGCACATGCGCATCCGCTCTCCCGGGTTGAGGACAAAGCCCGGATCGATGATGCCGAGCAAGGACTTCTTGGCCGAACCCTTACGCCCCACGGTCATGCCGCATCCGCGGGTGTTGAACGCGGTCTTGCCGTCGTTCTCGAGGATCACCCATTCGGAGTTGAGCTGCTCGGGGTTGTCGGTGGCCTTGATCTCGACGAAGCGGATCGCCATACGCGCGCGGACCATACACGGTCGCCGCGATTGCAATCCACGCCGAAGCATCGATAATCGCGCCGATGGGCAAAGAGGTGATCCGGGTCGTGGCCGCCGTCATCGAGCATGACGGCCGCTACCTGATCACCCAGCGCAATGCCAACGCCGTACTCCCGCTCCTCTGGGAGTTCCCCGGCGGCCGGGTCGAGCCCGACGAGACCGAGACGCACGCCCTGCTGCGCGAGGTCAAGGGCCGCATCGGGGTCGAGGTCATCGTCGGCGCCAAGCTCGGCGAGCACCTCCACGACTACACGACGTATCAGGTTCATCTGACCATGTACTCGTGCAAGCTGCCGGCGGAGGCGCGGCCCTACCCCGCCACCGTCGCCGACCTGCGCTGGGTGACCTCGCGCGAGTTCCTCGACTACGACTTCCCGCCCGCCGACGAGAAGACCATGTCGAAGCTTCTGGGCATGGTTCGCAACTGACCAGGCGATGAACATCCGCAGTCTCGGACTGTCGACCGACCTCCAGCTGCTCGCCTTGCGTGGCGCGATCGTCGATCGCGGCGATTATCTCGTCGTCACCACGCCCGATGATCCGGGCTACTACTTCGGCAACCTGCTGGTGCTGCGCGCCGCGCCGCAGGTCGGCGAGGTCGCGTACTGGACGCGCAAGTTCCGCGAGGAGCTGCCGGGCGATCAGATCCGTCACGTGACGTTTCGGTGGGACGGCATCGGAGGGGACGTCGGTGCACGCGCCGAGCTCGAGGCCGCGGGCTTCACGATCGAGGTCACCGACGTGATGACCGCGCCGGCATCCTCGATCGCGCGCGCGCTGTCGCCGGTCTCCATCCGCACGCTCACCGCCGACGAGCTGTCACTGACCGCCGATCTCGCGTGGGCGAACGGCGACCGTCACGACGACGCCTATCGCCAGTTCCTCGATCGCCGCGCGCTGTGGAAGAGCTCGCTCGTCACCAGGGGCAGCGCCACGTTCTACGGCGCCTTCGACGGCGACGTCCTCGTCGGCAGCCTCGGCCTGGTCGCGCTCGGCGACGTCGCGCGTTTCCAGGATGTCGAGGTCGCCGCCAGCCACCGCAAGCGCGGCATCGCGAGTGCCCTGCTGGCGGCGGCGGCAGCGGCAGCACCGAGCGAGACGCTCGTCATCGTCGCCGATGCCGGCGGGCCCGCCGCGCGGGTCTACGCGCGCGCCGGGTTCCGCGCGATCGAGCAGACCGCGTCGGCGTGCCGCTATCCAGGCTAGCGAATCGCGCGCGCGATCAGGATCGTGATCCCGAGCGCGACGCCGAGCGCGACGACGAAGAACACCGCGAGCATCCACGGCGGGATCGCCTTCGCGGGCGCCGCTGCTGCCGCGGCCCAGTCGACGTTGTCGCCGTAGTGCTGCCCGACCGGTGACGCGACATCCGCGGCACGCGAGGGATCGACGTATTGCCCGCTGTCGGGCACGTTCTGCATGCTCGGGCGACCGCCCGGCGGGCTCGGGAACACGTTCGCGCCGGTCGCGATCTGCTCGCGCAGCTCCGCGTTCATCACCGGGTAGCTCGGCAGGATCGGCGGACCGGAGGGATTACCGGGGCGCGGCATGTTCGGCATGCCCTGCATGCCGGGCTGCGGCTGCGGCATGCCCGGCTGCGGCATGTTCGGCGTCGACGGGTTCGGCGCGATCTGCGTCGCTTGTTGCGGCAGCGGCGGCACCGAATTCGGCCGCGCGTTCGGCGGCACCGGCGCACTGACGCGCACGCCGTTGATGCTCGGCGGTTGCATCTCGAGGTTGGTGCGCGCATGCGGATCGACGGCACCATGCGCGGGGTCGACCGTCATCCCGCCCATCGCGGTGGGTGCCAGCTCGGGCGAGCTGTCCTCGTCGGGCTCGGCGATCATCGTCGGCAAGTTCGCCAGCTCGGGAAACTTGCCCGACGACACCTTCGGCGCCGGTCCGGTCGGCTGCGGCGGCAATGGCAACGCGCCCGACGGCGGCATCACCGGCCGCTTCGGATCGGCCTCCGCGATCTGCGTGGGCACGAGCGCCGGCGGTGGCGTCTTGCGGCCCTCCGGCGGCGGCGTCTTGCGGATCTCTGGCGCGGGCGTCTTGCCCCTGTTGACCAGCTGCGGCGGCGGCGTCTTCTGCTTCTCGACGACGGCGTCGAGCCGCGCCACCGCCTCGAGCGGGTTGCTCTCGATCCGCGTCTTCTCGGCGGGCATGTCGTCGTCGTCGTCGCCGCGGCCGCTGCCGAGCCCGTCGATGACCTCGGACAGCCCACTGGCACTCGCGCGCTCCGCGTCGAGCATGTCGATCGAATCGATCGAGAGCGCCGAATCTTTGGCGCCCAGATCGACGGTCTCGTTGCGCTTCTTGTCGTCCTCTTCCTCGGCTTCCCAGCTGCCGACGCCGGTATCGACCGACTGCAGCTCGCGGCCGGAGATCAGCTCGCGCATCCGCGCGCCGTGCTCCTCGATCTCCTGCCCGAAGTTGGCGTCGAAGAACCGCGAGACATCGCCGGGCCCCGAGCCCTTGCCGCGGTGGTGGAGATAGCCGAGCAGCGCGTCGCCGAACGCCTCCGCGGTGGGATAGCGGTTCTCCTTGTCCTTCGCGATCGCCTTCATGATGATCGGATCGAGTGCCGGATCGAGCTCGACGTTGAGCTTGCTCGGCGGCTCGACGTTGCACTCGATCACCGCCTGGTAGGTCTCGTACGGCGACGGCTTCTTGAACAGCCGGCGGCCGGTCAGCAGCTCGTGCGCGATCACGCCGAGCGCGAACACGTCGGTGCGGCGATCGACATTGGTCGCCACGCACTGCTCGGGCGACATGTACGCGAACTTGCCCTTGATGGTGCCCGACCGCGTCTTGGTCTCGCGCAGCTCCGCCTTCGCGATGCCGAAGTCGACGACCTTGACGACACCTTCGAACGAGATCACCAGGTTCTGCGGCGAGATATCGCGGTGGACGATGTTGAGGGCCTTACCGTTCTGCGCCTTCTCGTGCGCGTAGTGCAGCCCGGCGCACGCCTGCGCGAGGATGTTGAGCGACATCGGCACCGGCAGCCGCCCACCTGCGAGCCGCTCGCCCGCACGCCGCACGATCATCGCCAGCGACAGGCCGGCGAGGAACTCCATGACCATGTAGTAGCGATCCTCGTGCTCGCCGAGCTCCATCGTCTGGACGATGTTCGAGTGATCGAGGTGGGCCGCGAGCCGCGCCTCGTCGAGGAACATCTTGACGAACTCCTGGTCGTCGGCGAGGTGGTCGTGCAGGCACTTGACCACCACGTACTTCTCGAACCCGGCGGCGCCGCCGATCCGGGCGAGGTAAATCTCGGCCGTCCCGCCCAGCGCGAGTAACGCCAGGATCTCGTACTTACCGAGGCGCTTTCCCAGTAGCGCTCCGGCACCGGCCGGGATGCCCGACATCGCCCTGATAGTACCCTCAAAGGGCACGCGGCATCGGACCGCTATTTCAGGAATTTCGGGCCGTCGCCGCCATCAGGAGCATTCGCAACCACCACGGGTGCGCTTGCGATCTCGGCCTTCTGCACGACGATCGGTTTCGGTCCCGGCGGGTCGCGGAACGGGTCGTCGCCGAGCCGGGGAGGCGGCGGGAGCGGCGGTGGCTCGGCAGGTGCGCGTTCGAGGGAGCGCTCGGCGGCCGCGATCTCGTCGGCCTTCGCCGCGATCCGCTCCTCGGCGTCGGCGATGCGCCTGCGGTTCTCGCGATCGGTCTTGAAGAACCGGTAGACCAGGAACAGGTAGAACGCACCGAGCCCGCACCAGACGAGCAGCACCGTGGTCTTGCCGCCGGCGTTGTAGAGCAGCTTGTCGAACCTGTTGAGATAGGTGCGGCCACCCGTCTCCTCGAACTCGGCGAGCTTCAGGTACGTGTGGATGCCGAGCGCGATCAGCACCGGACCCGCGACGATCAGCATCCACAGCCGCATCTTCGGCGGCGGTAGATCGTCTTCGGGACGGCGGACCGGCCACACGGCTCAGAGCTCCATGATCTCTTTCTCTTTGGCCTTCGCCACCTCGTCGACGCTGGCGATGTACTTGTCGGTCAGCTCCTGGATCTTGGTCTCGCCCTTCTTGCGCTCGTCCTCGGTGATCTGCTTCTCCTTCTCGGCGTCCTTGACCATGTCCATGGCGTCGCGACGAGCAGCGCGGACGGCGACGCGAGCTTCCTCGGTCTGCTTGCCGACGCTCTTCGCGAGATCGCGGCGGCGCTCCTGCGTCAGCGGCGGGATCGGGAGGCGGACCAGCTCGCTATCGGCGACCGGGTTGATCCCGAGGTCGCTGGCGCGGATCGCCTTGTCGATCACCGGGATCATGTTCTTCTCCCACGGCTTCACCGTGATCAGGCGCGCGTCGACGACCTGCACGGTCGCGA
>JAEYYY010000699.1 GCA_023430775.1 Pseudomonadota bacterium | reverse complement strand
CCCTTGTCCGCATCGAGCGTCACCTCGCCGGCGAGCGCGGCGACCGTGCGGCCCTCTCGCCACTTGCGTTGCGACAGCGTCTCGAGCGGGTTGTCGCGCGGCGACGGTGCGAGCCTGACGGCGATCTTGCGACCCGCGCGCCCGGCGACCTCCGCGCTGCCCTTGTCGGTCAGCTCGGCACCCGGCGCGAGCAGCTCCCAGGTGGCGGCGATCGGACCGAAGTAGCTGTCGCGGATCTGGTCGGGCTCGGCGGCGGTCTCGGGAGAGCGACCGTGCCACTTCTGGTAGCGCGGCCGCAGGTAGAGCTTGCCGGCCGCCGGCTGGTAGATCACCTCGCGGCCGTAGTCGGCGGAGTTCTCGTAGAGCCCGTGAAAGGCATCCTTGTCGCCGATCTCCAGCACCGTCTTGTCGGACAGGTCGCTGACCGGCTTGCCCCCCTCCTCGACGATGGTGTGGGTCTCGATGGCAACGGCGTGCGGACCGAGCGCCTTGACGACATCGCCGTGCGGCACCGCGAGCGCGCGCGACAGCTCGGCCGGATCCTTCGTTGCCTGATCGACATCGATCGGTGCGGGCGGCTTCGCCGCGGTGACGAGGCCCGCCAGCTGGTCATCGGTGACACCGCGGTCACGGCCACACGAGAGGCACGCGACAACCAGGCACACGACCGATCGCATCTGCGAGCTTCTTAGCTTTCTCGACGGGCCAGGTCAATCACGCTACCGTGTGCCACTGGATGCTCGGCCCGCTGGAGCAGAACGCCGGCTCTCTCGCGATCTATGCGTTCGTCGTCGTGCTGGGCCTGCTGTGGGGCAGCTTTGCCAATGTCTGCATCTATCGCTGGCCGCCCACCGACGAGTTCCCCAAGGGCCGCTCCGTGGTCACCCCGGGGTCGCACTGCTTTGCCTGCAAGAAGCCGATCAAGTGGTACGACAACGTGCCCTTGCTCGCGTGGCTGTGGCTGCGCGGCAAGTGCCGGTCGTGCGGAGCGACGTTCTCGGCCCGCTACCTGATCGTCGAGGCGGTGACGGGGGCGCTGTTCGGCGTCGCCTGGTGGTTCACCGTGGTCCACGGCATGTGGTGGTGGCCGGAGAGCTTCGAGGATCGGCTGATCCGGTTCGCGATCTACGCCGCGTTCGTGTTCGTGATGGTGGTGATCACGTTCATCGATCTCGATCACAAGCTGATCCTCAACAAGCTGACCTATCCGTCGATCGTGCTGTTCTATGTCGCCGGCCTGGCGCTGTCGGAGCGGTACTGGTGGGAGGGCCTCGTCGGCATCGCGATCGGCTACGGCTTCCCGTGGCTGATCGGCGAGATCTACTACCGGGTCACCGGTCGCGAGGGGCTCGGTCTCGGCGACGCCAAGATGCTGGCCCTCGTGGGTGCGCTTCTCGGCTGGAAAGGTGTGTTCGTGTCGCTGTTCGGCGGTGCCGTGCTGGGGTCGGTGATCGGCATCTTCGCGATCGCCGCGGCGCGCCGGCGAGCGGGGGGCGAGGAGGCGACGGGCGCCGAGGACCCGCAGGGCGGTAGCGACGACGAAGAGGGGGAGCCCGAGGACGACCCGTCGCTGATGCGGGCGGAGCTACCGTTCGGTCCGTTCCTCGCGATGGCAGCCGTGTTCTACCTGTTCGCCGAGCCGACCCTCCAGCTGCACTTCCGCATCCTTGGCGGCTGAGCATAGCCGGCCCTAGTGCTATCGTCACGGCTAACCGTGGGAGGCTCGGCGGAGCAGATCATTGCGGGCGTCGTGCTCAGCGAGCGCCTCGCCGTCACCATGTACGGCGCGATCCACCGCGCGCAGTGGTCGGGGCAGCGCAACCTGCGCGGCCTCGTGATCGACAGCAAGATGCTGGACGAGACCGCGTTCCGCACCGCGCTGGTCGACACCAAGGACATCCAGACCGCGATCTCGCTCGACCACCCGAACATCGTCCCCACCGTCGCGGTCGAGCACGGCGGACCGGATGTCGTCGTGGTCACTCGCGGCGTCGGTCGCTACGTCACGGTCCAGGATCTGATCAGCGCCGCGCGCGCCAGTCGCAAGGACGGCGGCAAGCTGCCACTGCCGGTCGCCGCGGCGATCGGCAAGAGCATGGTCGAGGGCCTGGCCGCGGCGCACAAGGCCAAGGTCGTGCACGGCGCCGTGCATCCACGCAGCGTCTTGATCGACCAGGATGGCGGGGTCAAGCTGGGTGACTTCGTCAACGGTCGTGCGCTGACCTCCGCCGTCGCGCAGGGCGCGGATTCGTCGCTGTGGCGCGGCCTGTCCGGTTACCTCGCGCCCGAGCTGGTGGTCGGCGAGGATCCGTCGCCGGCGTCCGACGTGTTCGCGGTGGGCGCGATGCTGTTCACGATGCTCTCCGGTGAGGTCCCGCCGGGCACGCTGCACGTGTCGCCTGCCGTCGAGCGGCTGGTGCAGCGCGCGCTCGATACCGATCTGGTGCGGCGCTACAAGAACGCGAACGACCTGCTCGAGAACCTGCTCGAGGCGTTCGAGGACGATCGCTGGGACCTCGCGGATCGCGGCGAGGTGATCAAGGCGGCCGGGCTGTCGGGCACCGATACCAACATCGACGACGCCACCGAGGATCTGCTCGCCTCGCTCGGCGCGTCGGCCGCGGCCGTCCAGGTGACGCCGATGCGGCCGAGCGTGGATCTGCGCGCCGAGGCGATCGCGCGCCAGCAGAAGGCGCCCGGTCCGAGCACCAACGCCAACCGCCTCGATGCACTGCTCTCCGATCTCGAGGATCCGCGCGAGCACACCGTCGCCGATCACGACGTCGGGGCGTTCAAGCGCGATCCGATCAGCGAGCTGATCCAGATGGATCCGCGCAAGCGCGAGGCGATCGTCCAGGTCAAGCCGCGCGTGCCGTCGCTCGACGATCCGGACGACGAGACGCCGATCCCACCGCCGTCGCCTGGCATGGGGGACCTGGGATTGCCTCACACGCCATCCGCGCGTCGCGATTCGGAGCCGACGCTGGCACCGCCGATGAGTGGCAAGCGCCGCTCGCAGTCGGGCGACGAGATGGCCGCGATGGATGCGATCGCCGGGCTCGGTCGCCCCGGCTCGTCGCGGCCGTCGGCGCGGATGACCACCACCGGGAGCCAGGAGCTCGCGGCGATGGACGCGATCGCGAACCTCGACGCACCGATGCGGATCTCCGGGGCCGCCGATGCCGCCGAGCTCGCCGCCGCGAAGCTCGAGCAGGCCGCGAAGCGTGCCGAGGCGGCGGCGGCGCGCGTCGAGACCAACAGCGAGGTGGTCCCGGTCGTCAAGCCCAAGCCGGCCGCGAAGCCGAAGGCGGTGCAGCCGATCGTCGATCCGATCATCGTCGACGACGTGCCGGCGCCGCGGATCAAGAGCCGGCTGCCCGGCGTGATCGGGCTGGTGGTCATCCTCGGTCTGATCGGCGGCGGGCTCTACCTGTTCAAGAAGCAGAGCGACGATGCCGATGCGCGCGCCGCCGAGGAGAAGGACAAGGAAGACAAGCGGAAGAAGGAAGCCGACGAGCTGACCAGGAAGCTGTCGGAGGCGCAGGCCGATCCGGGCACCCTCAAGATCAAGTCGACGCCCGCGGGCGCCGGCGTCTGGCTCAAGCTCGGGCGCGCGCCGTTCGATTCGGTGCCGCTGTCGTCGGGGCAGATGCACGAGATCCGCGTCGACGGCGTCGACGGCTTCCATCCGATCGATGCCCAGGTCGTCGCCGCGCACTGGTCGGGGGAGGGTTCCAAGCGCGCGGCGAAGATCACGATCGATCTCAAGGCCGTCGGCAAGGACAAGCCGAAGAAGCTCGGCGCGATGCCGCCGAAGCCGCCCGACGCGACCGGCTTCGTACCCGGTCAGGGACCGATCCACGTCGAGGTCAACTGCGTCGATGGCGCGAAGAAGGAGCCGTGCAAGGGCGCCGACGTCTGGCTGTACATCGGGATGACCGATTCGGTGGCGTTCCCGTGCGTCGCCGGCCGCGGTTACGAGATGAAGGTGGTCAAGGATGACTTCCTGCCGGGCACGATCACGATCGGCATCGACGAGTGGCGCGATCCGAAGGGCAAGCCCGGCGAGCCGATCGATAGCGCCGCGAAGCTCGCGGTGCTCGAGCGCAGCGTCGAGCTGAAACCCGATCCGAACGCGTCCAGGGACAAGAAGAAGAAGGGGCCGTAGTGAGCGGGCGGACGTTGCACGTCCGGTGCACCACCTGGGAACAGGTCGAGGTGTTTCACACGCGCAAGCTGCGCGCGGGCAAGCTGCTGTCGATGAAGGTGCCGTTCGAGGCGGAGATCGGTGCGCCGGTCACCCTCGGGCTCGAGCTGCCGAACGCGGTGGTGATGGCGATCGACGGTGTGGTCGCGAAGGCATCGCCGATCGCCGGTGACACCAAGACGTGGATCGAGGTCGAGCTCGCGGGCTTCACCGAGGAGGTGGTCGCCCGGATCCGCGGCATGGCCGAAGGCTCCGGTCCGCAGCCCGACACGGCGACGTTCGAGGACGAGGCGCCGCCGATCCGGCCGACGCTGTCGAAGCTCTCCGAGGAAGACCTCCCCGTCGACGAGCGCCAGCTGTTCCAGCAGCTGACGAGCGAGCTGCGCAAGCTGCGCGCCGCCGCCGTCCACGAGGTGCTCGGCGTCGAGCGCGATGCCGACCCCGAGCTGGTCCGGCGCGGCTGGATGACGCTGGTGCGGCGCACCCATCCCGATCTGGTGGCGCGCCATCGCTCGCCGGCGATCAGTCACCTCGCCGAGGAGCTGACGATCCTCGCCAATCGCGCGTACGACCGCCAGCGCGCCAGCCTGGTCGCCGATGGTCGCGCCACCGCGATCCGCTCCGGGCTCAAGCCGCCACCCGGCTGGCTGATCGGCTTCGACGATCTTTCGAGCGGCGGCAAGACGCCGCGGCCGACACCGACGCAGGACGCCGCGGCCGAGCCGGTGATGATCAAGGTCGAACCGTCGAGGCCGCACCCGCAGCCCGACGCGGCGACGCTGCAGGGCGGCGAGGCGTTCGAGAGTCGCGCCCGCGCGATGCTGTCGGAGGGCGACTCGTCGCACGCGCAGGAGGTGCTCGCGGCCGCGCTGTGCGTGTATCCGCGCAGCCGCACGCTGCGCTCGCTGTACTACGTCGCGGCCTCGATCACCGCGCTGCAGGGCGGCGAGGTGATGCTGGCGACCTCGCAGCTCGAGACCGCACTCGCGCACTTCGATCAGTGCCGCGAGGCATCGCAGATCCTCGAACACATCCGGCGCAACGGAGCGCAGCGTCTCGACGAGCTGCGCGGCGTGTTCCGATGAAGCGCGGCCGGGCCATCGGCATCGACCTCGGCACCTCGAACTCGGTCGTCGCGGTGATCGACGCCGACGGCGCGCCGCGCGTGCTGACCACCGAGGAGGGCTCGACCACGCTGCCGTCGCTGGTGTGGTTTGCGCCCGACGGGCCGGTCGTCGGCGAGGCGGCGCGCGAGGGCCTCGATGGCTGCCCGGATGTCACGGTGTTCGGCGCGAAGCGGCTGCTCGGCCGGCGCTTCGATCATCCCGACGTCAAGCGCCTCGCGCGCATCCTGCCGTACGAGCTCGTCGAGTCGCAGAACGGCGACGTGCTGATCGGCCTCGCGCCCGGTCGCGTGATCACCCCCGAGGAGGTGCTCGCACTGGTGCTGCGCGAGCTCAAGAAGATCGGCGAGCGGTTCTTCAAGGAGCCCGTCACCCACGCCGTGATCACGATCCCCGCCTGGTACGACGCCGTCCAGCGCCAGGCCACCAAGGACGCCGCTCAGATCGCCGGGCTCGAGGTGCTGCGCTTGCTCAGCGAGCCCACCGCCGCCGCGCTCGGCTACGGCGCGCACCGCGGCGCCGATCGCAAGTACCTGGTGTGCGACCTCGGTGGCGGCACGTTCGACGTCGCCGTCGTCGATGTCGAGGGTGGCGTGTTCGAGGTGCTCGCGACCACCGGCGATCCATTCCTCGGCGGCGACGATGTCGACCGCGCCGTCGTCGAGCATCTGGTTCGCGATGTCCGCCAGGTCAAGGCACTCGACGTGTCCACCGATGCGGTGGCGATCGAACGGCTCAGGATGGGCGCGCAACGCGCGAAGCACGAGCTGTCCGCGGTGGCGACCACGCAGGTCCACGTCTCCGAGCTGGTGCAGCTGCCGTCGGGCAAGACCGCCGAGTACGGCCGCTCGCTCCGCCGCGACGAGCTCGAGCTGTGGTCGGCGCCGCTGGTGCGCCGGCTCGAGCCTCCGATCAAGGACGCGCTCGAGCGCGCGGGCCGCAAGCGCGAGGATATCCAGGAGGTGCTGCTGGTCGGCGGCATGACCCGGATGCCGGCGATCCGGCGCGAGATCGCGCGCGCCACCGGCAAGGATCCGAAGCTGGTACCCAACCCCGAGGAGGTGGTCGCCGTCGGCGCTGCCCTCGAGGTGGCGCGGCTCGAGGGTGCGATCGAGGGCGTGCTGCTGATCGATGTCGCGGCGCGCGGCATCTCGCTGTCCACCACCGAGGCCGGCGAGTGTGAAGCGGTGATCGCGCAGAGCGCCGTGGTGCCGACGCGCGAGCACCGCGTGTTCGCGACCACGCACGATCAGCAGCAGCGCATCGAGTTCGACATCTGGGAAGGCGAGGACACGGATCGCACGAAGAATCGCCACCTCGGCAAGTACGCGGTCGTCGATCTCCCGCAGGCGCCGGCGGGCGACGTGCTGGTGCTCCTCGAGATCACGCTCGACACCGATGGCACCGTGCGGCTCGGAGCCAGCGAGCTGGTGTCGAGCGACCGGCTCCAGCTCGAGCAGATCGAGCACACCGGGTTGACCCGCGCCGATGTCGCCCGGTTCGCGCGCCAGTTCGCGGAGGCGCTCGCGTGAGAGCGGCGATCCTGGTCGCGCTGATCGCCTGCGGTCCCAAGCCCTCGCCACAGCCGCCGCCGCAACAGGAGCCCGAGAAGTCGGTGCAGCTCAATGCACCCGGCGCCACCGTCGATATCGAGCAAGCGCTGGTGCCCGGCTACGTCACCGTCGTCGACTTCTGGATGGAGTCGTGCGGTGCCTGCCACGTCGTCGGCGGGATGCTCGCCGTCGGGGTCGCGCAGCAGCCGAAGGTGCTGATCCGGAAGGTCGACATCCTCGACCCGTTCACCGAGGTCGCCAACGTCTACGACATCGGCGCGCTGCCGCACTATCGGGTCTACGACAAGCGCGGAAAGATGCGCTACGTGCTGGTCGGCAACGATTGCATCAAGGCGCCCGAGATCGCGAAGCAGCTCGCGGCAGAGCCGTAGTCACTTCTTCGGCCGCATGAAGCGTTGGTCGCGCGAGCACTTGCCGATGTCGTCGATCAGTTGACCGCCGAGCTCGAGCGCCTTCGGCGGCGCGTTCTTCGGCAACGGGTCGGGCAGCTCCTTCGCGGCGGCCAGCGCGCACGCCTGGTCCGCGCAGGCACACGTGGCATCGCGCTGTGCCGCGAGCTTGGCGAGCACGGCGTCCGTCGCTGGATCGCTGGTTGGCACCAGCTGTGCGCGCTCCGCGTAATAAGCGTCGAGGAACGCCGCGATCTCGGCGGCTCGCGGCGCTGCGCTGAAGGTGCATCCCTTCGCGGTCTGCTCGCCGATCGCGATCTCGAGGAACGACGCGCACACCGCGCCGCTCTTGCGCGCGAGATCCGGCGGTGACGTCAGCAGGTGCTCGTAGAATTCGCGATTGGTGGCGAACGCACCGCTCGCCGCCTTGCAGGCGTTGAGCTCGTCGATGAACGTCATCGCGAGCTTGCAGTAGCTCAGCGGATCGGCCGATGGAGCGCTCGGCGCGGGCGCGGGCGCTGGCGCTGGCGATGGCGCTGGTGGAGGCGTCGGCCCGGGCGCCGGCGAGCCACCACAGGCGATCACGAGTGCGAGGGGCAAGGCGAACCGCACGGCCGGTCATTGTACGATGCCGCTCGTGCGTCACGCAGTGATCCTTGCCGGTGGAAGCGGTACGCGATTGTGGCCGGCGAGCAGGAGAGCGCGACCCAAGCAGTTCGTCGCGTTCGGAGCGGGCGGCGAGAGCCTGCTGGCGTCGGCGATCCGGCGCGGCGCGGCGATCGCGGAGCGCATCACCATCGTCACCGCGGCCGATCAGGTGCCGGCGACCAAGGAGGTCATCGCGACGCTCCGAGAGGTCGCACGTCCGATCGATGTCGTCGCCGAGCCGACGGGGCGCAACACCGCCGCGGCGATCGGGCTCGCGGCGGCGATGATCGCGCGCATGGATGCCAACGCCACACTGGCGATCCTGCCGGCGGATCAACGGATCGCCGACGAGGCCGGGTTCGCGCGAGTCGCGGGGCTGGTGCTCGCCGATGTCGAGGCGGACGACGCGATCGGCACGCTCGGCATCGTGCCGACGCGCGCCGAGACCGGCTTCGGCTATCTCGAGGTCGGCTCGAAGGCGGAGGCGGTGATGCCGGTGCTGCGCTTCGTCGAGAAGCCCGATCGCGCGACCGCCGAGCAGTACGTCGAGGCGGGCACGTACCTGTGGAACGCGGGCATCTTCTTCGTCCGCGCGCAGCGCTTGCTCGCCGAGCTCGATCGCCACCTCCAGGTCACCGGCGATGCGGTGCGCGCGATCGCGGCCGGTACGGTGCAGGCGGAGGCCGTCTATCCGACACTGCCCTCGATCTCGATCGACCACGCCGTGATGGAGCGCGCGACCAAGGTGGTGACGATCCCCGCGGCGATCGGCTGGGACGACATCGGCTCGTGGATGGCGCTCGCCGCGGTCACCGGCACCGACGCGCGCGACAACGCGATCGCCGGCCCCGCGCTGGTCGACGGCAGCGGCAACGTGATCAGCTCCGACGACGGCACGCTGATCGTCGCCCTCGGCGTGTCGGATCTGGTGATCGTCAAGTCGGGCGACGCCATCCTCGTGGTGCCGAAGTCGCAGGCGCAGGACGTCCGCGGCATCGTCGACGCGCTCGGCAACAAGGACGAGCTGAAGCGCTATCGCTAGGTCAGGGCGGGGTGATCGCGAGGACGCGATCGAGGTCGAGCGCGCGGTTGTTCTCGAGCACGTAGATCCGACCGGCGAGCGGGTGACCGGGAGGTGGGATCGCGACCGAGGTCCACTTGTAGTCGTCGTCGAGGAGCGAGGCGATGACATCGAGCGTGCCGTCGGCACGCACCAGCACGACCTGGCTCAGATCGGCCATCGCGTACGCCACGTGCGGTGCGGGTGCCGGGCCGTCGGCGAGGCGCAGCACGCCGCGGTTGCCGAGCACCGTCGTGGTGTGGGTCATCGACGCGACCCGGACCAGCTCCTCGACGGGAGATACGAACCGAGTCAGGTAGAGGTCGCTGTTGACGAGGTGCAGCGAGCGCATGTCGCCCGACACCACCACGGTCTGGCTGGAGCGTCGAACGAGGCCGTTCTGGGTGCCGAGGTAGCGCTCCGGGACGCCGAGCCCGTCGAACGCGCCATCGTCATCGCCGAGGATCGAGCGCGTGTTGTTGATGATCGCGCCGGTGTCGAGATCGGCCGACAGCACCCACGCCGGCGAGATCTTGAACGAGCCGTCGCCGGTGTCCTCCGATGCCGACGACACGAACAGCGTCCGCTGCTGGTCGTCATCGTCGGCGCGCACCAGCGTCGCCTGCGTCAGGTTGTCGGCTTGCCCGAGGGTGTTGCGCGCGTGCATGCCGAAG
Source organism: Pseudomonadota bacterium (assembly GCA_023430775.1). Lineage (GTDB taxonomy): Bacteria > Myxococcota_A > Polyangia > Haliangiales > Haliangiaceae > JABFXX01. The sequence goes on along the minus strand of JAEYYY010000699.1, from coordinate 1,948 downwards.
TCGTGGGACTCGAGCGCGGTGCCGTCGAGCAGGTAGATCACGCGGCCGGCGATCACGCCGATCGCTTTCGGATACGGGGTGTCGAGCGTGAACAGATAGTCGGGCTGGTTGTCGTGGAACTCGGTGTCCTCCATCCAGTCCTGCGCGTTGAACGTGAACGAGGCGGAGAAGTCCTGGAACACGGTGGCGGTGTAGCCGGGCTCGAGCTGGAGATGCGTGAGCTGGGCCGGCGAGTCGGTGGGCATCGCGTCGTCGAGCGGTGTGGCGTCGTCGGTGATCCCGTTGCCACCGCAGACGTGACCGCCGCCCTGTGGCGAGCACGGTTGCCCCTCGGGGCACACGGGATTTGCCGGATCGCAGGCGATGCCGGCCGGCGGGCTTGGCTGGTAACAGCCCGCGAGCAACACGCCGACGACAAGCAGCCTCACGACCCGGCGATCTTACCGGAGCGCGACTCCCCGGGTGGCAGCTTTCTGCGCCGCGGCGCCGTGGTACGACTCGGACGTGAACCCGCGTTGTTTTCGCGAGTACGACATCCGCGGGGTGGCGGACGTCGATCTCGATGACGAGACCGTGCGGGCGATCGGCATGGCCATCGGGATGCGAGCCGTCGCCTCCGGGGACGCGCCTGTCGTCGTCGTGGGGCGCGACTGTCGCGTCACCTCGCCGCGGCTGTTCTCGGCGCTGACCGACGGGATCCGGGTCCATGCCGAGGTGACGGACATCGGGGTCGTGCCGTCACCGGTGCTGTACTTCGCGGCCCATCATCTGAAGCCCGCGGCCGCGGTGATGATCACGGGCAGCCACAACCCGCCCGAGGACAACGGCTTCAAGCTGATGCTCGGCACGCAGACGCTATACGGCGCGGCGATCGCCGAGCTGCGCGACGACGTGGCGAAGCTCGTCGGCCAGCCCGGTCCGCACCCGACCAAGCCGATGCACTCGCGCGACATGATCGGCACCTATGGTCAGTACGCGATGTCGCAGCTCCAGCTCGGCACGCGCAAGCTCAAGGTCGTGCTCGATGCCGGCAACGGCGCCGGTGGCCCCACCGCGGTCGGGCTCTACAAGCGGCTCGGTCTCGAGGTGGTGCCGCTGTACTGCGATCTCGACGGCACGTTCCCGAACCATCATCCCGATCCGACGCAGCCGTCGAACCTGAGCGATCTGATCGCGATCGTGAAGCAGGAGAATGCCGAGCTCGGGATCGCGCTCGACGGCGACGCCGACCGGATCGGGGTGGTCGATGGCACCGGCCGCGTGCTGTGGGGCGATCAGATCCTGATCGTGCTCGGCAAGGCGCTGCTCGAGGAGGTGCCGGGGGCGAAGCTGGTGGCCGAGGTGAAGTGCTCGCAGGCCACGTTCGACGCGATCGCCGCGGCCGGCGGTCAGATCGAGATGTGGAAGGTCGGCCACTCGCTGATCAAGGCGCGCATGAAGGAGACCGGCGCGCTGCTCGCCGGCGAGATGAGCGGCCACATCTTCTTCGCCAACCGCTGGCTCGGCTTCGACGACGGCATCTACGCCGGGGCACGCCTGATCGAGCTGCTGTCCAAGAGCTCGCGCACGCTGGCCGAGCTCGCCGCAGAGTTGCCGGTCGCGATCAACACGCCGGAGCTGCGCGTCGATTGCCCCGACGAGCACAAGCAGGCAGTGGTCGCGGCGGTGACCGCCTCGCTGCGCGCCGACCCGGCGGTCACGGGCATCGTCGACATCGACGGCGTGCGCGCCAGCTTCGAGGGCGGCTGGGGTCTGGTGCGAGCGTCGAACACGCAGCCCGTGCTCGTCATGCGCTGCGAGGCAGCGACGGCGGAGCGGCTCGCCGAGATCCGCAACACGCTCGAGCAGCACATCGCCAACGCCACCGCCTCGCTGAGCACGCTGTCATGACCCTGCGCATCGGCATCGACCTCGGTGGTACCAACCTGCGCGGTGCGGCGTTCGACAC
>JAEYYY010000635.1 GCA_023430775.1 Pseudomonadota bacterium | reverse complement strand
GCTCGCCTGCGGCTCGCATCGGCGGGCTTCGCTCGGTGCGGGCTAGTCCTGGAACAGGTTCTCGGCCTCGGTGTCCTCGCCGTGCTTGTCGCCGTGCAGGGCGTCCGAGAGGTCGCTCGTGGTCTTGCGCAGCCGCTGGCCGAGCACCTGGACGAAGCTCCACAGCATCTTCACGGCGCTCGCGGGCTCGCGCTTGATGATGTCGTAGAACTCTTTCCTCGTGATCATCACCAGGCGCGTCGCCTCGGTGGCCGTCGCGGTCAGTGACCGCACCGAGCGATCGACGAGCGACATCTCGCCGAAGTGATGACCGCGGCCGAGCTCGGCGACGACGGTGTCGCCCTTGGACAGCCGGATCTTGCCCGACAGCACGACGTACATCGAATCGCCGGCGTCACCGGCGGAGAACACGCGGCCGTTCTCCTTGACCTCGACCATCTCGGAGATGTTCGAGACGCGCACCAGCTCCTTGTAGGAGAGGTAGCGGAACATCTGCATGCCCTTCAGGACATCGAGCTTGAGGGAGACCTCGGTGGTGCGCGGTGCGGTCTCGGCGGACGTGCCTTCGCCGATGCGCAGCACGACCGCGGTGATGTTGTCGTGGCCGCCGCCCGAGTTCGCCAGGTCGACGAGCTTGCGCGGCACTTCCTTGATGTCGCCGTCGGCGAGCTGCTTGGGGAGCTCGGACTCGTCGACGTACGCGTACATGCCGTCGGAGCAGATCAGGAAGCGATCGCCGGGGAGGATGTCGAAGTCGAAGGTGTCGACCTCGACCGAGCCGTAGACGCCGACGGCGCGGGTGACGGCGTTCTTGTACTGCTTGTACGGCGAGCTCTCGATCTGCTCGCGGTTGAGCTTGCCGCGACGCACCAGCTCGTTCATCAGCGAGTGATCCTCGGTGAGCACGTGGCACTGGTTCTGGCGGGCCAGGTAGACGCGGGAATCGCCGACGTGGGCGATGAAGCCGCGCAGCTGATCGCTGCCGCCGGCGATCAGCAGCACCGTGGCGGTGGTGCCCATGCCGCGCTTGTCGGGCTCGTCCTGCGCGCGCTGGTGGACGGCGCCGCACGCCGCCTGGATCGCGTGCTCGAGCACCTGCAGGATCTCGTAGGCCTGAACCCCGGGGTGGTCGACGCGGTAGCGATCGATGAGGTCGCGGTTGTTGTTCACCGCATCGCGGATCTCGTGGACGGCGATCGAGGAGGCGACCTCACCGGCCGCGTGACCACCCATGCCGTCCGCGACCAGGAACAGACGAAGCTTCTTGTCGATCAAGAAGTTGTCTTCGTTGTGATTGCGCTGTCGACCGACGTCGGTCGCCGCCGCGAACGTCAGCTCCATCCACCGTCAGGGTAACCCAAGCGTGCCCGCTCGATATTGCTTGCCCGCTCGTTTCATTCGGTAGAGCAGCCGATCGTGGCGCACCGTGACAGCACGCCCGGGGCAAGCTCGGCCTCGACCAGCTGCTGGATCTGGGTGGGATCCGAGAGACCCTCGTAGATCCGACCGCCGATCACCAGCGCCGGGGATCGGGTGACTCCCGACTTGCGGGCGCGCTCGATCCAGTCGAGCGTCTTGTTGGCGAGCCGCGCGCGACACGCCGACAGCTGGTTGGTGTTGATGTCGAGCTCGTCGGCGACCAGGTCGATCAGCCGGTCGGGAGCGATCCGGCGGCCGTGCTGCCGCGCGTAGACCTCGAGCAGCTTGTTGACCCACACCCAGCCGGGCGAGGCGTCGAAGTCATCGGGGCTGGTCCCGACCTGCTCGGCGCACAATGCGGCATCGCCGAGCAGCGTCCACTCGGCGGCGCGGGTGGTCTGGGTGACGTCGAACCACGGTGCCCACACGATCTTGACGTCCTCGGGGAACAGGCTCTGCTGGGACCGCAGGATCCGCATCGTGTTGTGACAGGCGGTGTTCTCGGGATGGCACATCAGCACCACCGGGATCGCGTTCTTGCCCTTGCCGAACGACGGCAAGCCGAGCAGCTGGAGCGGCGGCTTCGCGAGCCGGTGATCGAGGCTGCCGTCCTCGGGGTCGTCGCGCCCGCCGATCGGGACAAACGGCTGCTCGGGACGGAGCGCCTGCTCCTCGAACGCCTGGCCGAGGCGGTGCATCGGCACGCCGCGATCGAGCAGCTCCTGGGCGCGCTCGTAGGCGGTCTGATAGGCGCGCTCGAGATCGTTCTCGTTGGGCTGGCTGATCGGCTGGTAGCGAGCGTTGAACAGCGAGCTCGCCGTCGCGCTGCCGCCGTGGGCGAGGCGCTTGAGCCGGCGATCGTTGGCCTCGAACTGATCCTCGTAGCGACCCTCCTGGAGGGCCGCGATCAGCCGCTGCTCGTCGAGCCCGGCGCGGCGGCCGAGCTCGAGGATCTTGTCGCGCGGCAGCTGCGTCGAGCGGTCGTTGTGCAGCACCTCGATGAGCTCGTCGAACTTGCCCTGCGCCTGCGCCTCGAGCGTGGCGATCGACAGCATCGGCTGGCTGCCCTTGAGGACCCGATACACCAGCCGCATCCGCGCCGGGTGCTTGGCCTGCAAGCGCTCGAGGGCGCGCAGACCGGCCACCGCCCCCTGCATGTTCGTCCGTGGGATGAAGAACAGCTCGACGGCGACGAGGGCCGTGGCCGGACCGCGCGTCGGCGCCGCCACCGGATCGCGATGCTCGACGCGGACGACGCTGCCGCCGGTCTTCTTCTCCGCGAATGCCGGCACGGCGAGGCACCCCGCAAGCGCGGCGACCCACAGCGCGCGAGGCCGGCGACCGATCACGCGTCGCCTTTCTTCGCGTCGGCGCCGTCGGATTTGGCTGCGGCCTTGTCGTCGGATTTGGCTGCGGCGTTGTCGGACTCGGTCGCGGCTTTATCGTCGGATTTGGTCGCGGCTTTATCGTCGGATCTGGTTGTGGTCTTGTCGTCGTCGGACTTGGCTGCGGCCTTGTCGTCGGACTTGGCTGCGGCCTCGTCGTCGGGTTTCGCTTTGTCGTCGGGCTTGTCGTCCGACTTGGCCGCGGCCTTGCCGTCGGACTTGGGCTTGTCGTCGGACTTGGCTGCGGCCTTGTCGCCGGACCTGGCTGTGGCCTTGTCGTCGGACCTGGCTGTGGGCTCGTCGGCCTTGGCTGCGGCCTTGTGGGAAGCATCGCTGGCTGCGCGCTTTGCCGTGTCAGTCGAAGCGGCTTCGGCGGCGCGCGCGGGAATGTCGGCGACGGCGGCGGCAGTAGAGGCGGCGGCCATCACCGGCTCGTCGGCCGGCTCGACCGATGGCCACAGATACGCGAAGTACAACCCGGCAGACACCACCAGCCCGAGGACCAGTGCCAGCACGAACGGTTCCCAGATCACGCCTCATCATAGCCCGCGATCCCACCCGTGCACGGGCCCTGGTGTAGGCTCGCCCCGGAATGTACGCCCTCGCGATCGCAGGCTCCGTCGCCGCCGGTTCGGTGGTGGCGCTGCCCCATTTCCAGCTCGGCTCGCTCGACGTCGGGATCCCGATCCAGTCGTTCGGCGTGATCGTCGCCGCCGGTGTCCTGATCGGTGCCGCGCTGCTCCGTCGCTACGCGGAGTGGCACGGCGTCTCGGACGATCACATCCGCGGCATCCTCGGCTGGATCACGATCACCGGGTTCCTCGGTGCGCACTGGTTCGACGTCATCGCCTACGAGCCCCACAAGATGTCCGAGCCGATCGCGAGCTGGCCGCCCAGCAAGTGGCCGGTGCTGCTGCGCATCTGGGATGGCATCTCGTCGTACGGCGGCTTCGTCGGCGGTGCGATCGGGTTCGCGATCTACGTCTGGTGGAAGCGGCTGCCGGTCCGGCTGTTCGCCGACATCTCGATCGTCGGCCTGCTCCCCGCATTCTCGATCGGTCGCATCGGCTGCACCGTGGTCAGCGATCACGTCGGCTCGGTCGTCGACAAGGCGAACTGGTACGCGGCGCTGGCGATGAACTACCCGCTCGACGTCAACCTCGAGGTCGTTCGCAAGGCCGTGCACCCCGACTGCAGCAAGGACGACACGTACTGCGTGATCGACAAGTTCGGCAACTACGCGCCGATGTACGGCAACGGCAACGGCGATGGCACGATCACGATGTGGAACCTCGGCCTGATCGAGTTCCTCTATCTGATCCCCGTCAACGCCCTCATCCTCTGGCTGGCGTTCCGCAAGAAGCGGGTGCCGGCCGGCTTCCTCGTCGCGATCACAGGCGTGCTCTACGCACCGGTCCGCTTCTTCCTCGACTACCTCCGCCCCATCGAGACCGACGCGCGCCACGCCGGCCTGACGTTCGCGCAGTGGTGCTCGCTGGTCGCGTTCGGCGCCGCGCTCTACGTGGCGTCGCGGGTGATGAAGAACGGCAAGGTGGCCGAGACCATCGCGCCGACCTCGGGGGAGGCGCAGAAGCAGCTGAAGGTCATCCTCAAGGAAGAGGACGAGAAGGCCGAGCGCGAAGAGGAAGAGAAGAAGGCGGCCGAGAAGTCGACCGCGGCGAAGAAGGCGGCGGAGGACAAGGC
>JAEYYY010000619.1 GCA_023430775.1 Pseudomonadota bacterium | reverse complement strand
TGGCACGCTTCACCGTCGAGCTCGCCGCGATCAGGAACAGGCCGACGCCGGCGTACATCACCAGCGTGACGCGGCGGGCGATCACCATCATCGTGCCGGCGGCGACGCGCGCCGGGCTCTCGCCCATCAACGTCAGCAGGCTGTACCAGCCGCCCTCGTTGAGCCCGATGCCCATCGGCACGAACACCGCGATGTTGTAGATCACGAAGCCACCGACGACGTACGCGCCGATGAAGCCGAGGGTCAGCGACTCGCCGAGCGCGACCAGGATCGACAACGACAGCGTCATCGACGTGATCTGCGACAGCAGCACGGCGGCGATCCCGATCACGCGATCGCGACGGCTGGCGCCGCTGACGAGGCGCAGCTTGTCGTCGACCGCCTGGAGCTTGTCCTGCCACTTCTCGTAGCGCGCTCGCTTGATGAGCCGGATCTTGACCAGCGCGCGGGCGACGCTCGACAGCATGCCCTTCTTCACCAGCACCCAGCAGCCGACCGAGATCGCGAGGCAGACGGCGCCGCCGATCAGGATCAGCGCGCGCAGCCAGTCGGGCATCGGCACCAGCAGCGCGCAGATCGGTGCGGCGAGCGCGACGAAGCCGAGCTCGATGATGAAGCGGACGATGTTGTAGAGCAGGATCGTCGACACCGCGCGCGACTGACTGACGTACTCGGTCAGCACGCTCATCTTGACGACCTCGCCGAGGTTGCCGGACGGCGTGACGATGTTGATCGCGCGACCCGAGAGCTGCGCGAGCGCCGTCTTGCGATACGTCAGCGTCTTGTTCTCGGGCGCGGCGAACGCCTTGATCGCGATCGCGTCGAGGAACGTGCCGAACGCCTCCATCGCGATCACCGCCAACCAGAACCAGCCGATCTTGACGAAGTACTTCGGGATCGTCTCGGGACCGCCGGGGAACTTGAGGATCGTGTAGACCAGCGCACCGAGCGCGAACACGAACGTCAGACGCAACACCAGGCGCGCCCACAGCGGCTTGCCCTTGTCGGGCCCGGCGGCGACCCGGAACGCGAACCGCCCGAGCTTGCGCCACGGGCTGTCGTTCGCCGGCGTGGCCGGGTTCCCAGGCGCCGGCACCTCGGACATCGACAGCTAACCTAGCAGGCCAGCGGGCGCGCGGTCGGACGAAGTTGTGAAACTTCTCCGGCCGTCGCGTCGCGTCTCAGGCAACGGCGCGGGTGCGGTTCTGCAGAACCTTGTTGAAGGCCGCCTTGAGGCCGGCGAGGTCGAGATCCGTGAGGTCGCCCATGGTGCAGAGCTGGAACATCGAGGGATCCTCGATGATGCCGTAGAGGACGTAGAAGCCCTCGCGCGCCATCAGCGTCTGGAACTCGGGGTACTCGATGCCGGCGGGCAGGAGGAAGTTGACGACCACGTTCGAGCGATACTTGTCCTCGAGCAACGCGCGGATGCCGAGCGTCTTCAGGTGCGCGATCAGCTCGAGCATCTGCGACTGGATGCGCTTGTGGTGGTTCTCGATGCCGACCTGGAGCAGGTGGATGCAGGCGGCGCGAACCGCGGCGTGGAGCTCGACGGGCTGACCGAAGCGCGGCGCGCGCTCCTTCTTCTGCTTCTCGTACTCGCCGACGAGATCCATGTAGTAGGCGTCCGCCTTGCCGGCGGCCTTGAGCGCGGCCATCACCGTGTGACGGCAGAGGACGAAGCCGAGGCCGGGGACGGCCATCAGCGCCTTGCTGGTGGTGAACACCGTGAGGTCGAGCTGCGCCTCCTCGATGTCGAGCTTGTACGCGAACGCGCTCGATACGCAGTCGGCACCGACGACGAGGCCGTGCGACTTGAGCGTGCGCCCGATCTCCTCGAGCGGGTTCTTCAGCGTCGCGCGCGTCTCGTGGCTGACGAAGTAGGCCCACTTGTACTTGCTCGCGTTGCTGGCGAGGAAATCGTTCAGCGCGGCGACATCCATCGGCCGGTCATCCGGCGAATCGAACACGTCGTGATCGAGGCCGGTGCGCGTGGCCTGATCGACGAGGCGCTGGCCGAAGAAGCCGTTGCGCAGGATGAGCCCCTTGCCCAGCACGCTGAGGGCGCGCATCGCGGACTCGTTGGTGCCGGTGCCGGATGCGAGCACGCAGGTGATGAAGAAGGCGTTCGGGTCCTTGATCCCGAGCAGCTGCTTCAGGTCGCGCTGGTTCTCGTCGAACATCACGCCGAAGCCCTCCTGCCGGTGGTAGTTGCAGGGCGGGTTCACCAGGTACTCGTGAATGATCGAGGGGATCTTGACGGGCCCTGGGGTGACGAGCGTGAGGTTCTTGCGCACGGTTTCGCTGTGCAAAGCAATCGATGTGCCACGGGACATTCATCGCGGAACTTGTGGCAGTGTCTGGCCTGATGAAGGCCGTCATCCTCGCCGCCGGCAGTGCAACCCGGCTGCGTCCCCTTACTGAACATACGCCCAAGTGCCTGCTCGAGGTCGCCGGCCGCCCCATCCTGCGGCGGCTCCTCGATCACCTCGCGGCACTCGGAGTCACCGAGGTGACGATCGTTCTCGGCTACCTCGGCTCGAAGATCCGCGAGGCGGTTCAGCAGTGGTCACCTGAGATTCGCGTGAACTTCGTAGACAACACCGAATACGCTTCGACCAACAACGGCTACTCCACGCTGCTGGCGGCCGATGCAGCGAGCGGCCACGAGTTCGTCCTGCTCGATGCCGACATCGTCTGCGAGCGCGAGGTCATCGCGCGGGTGCTGGCTCACGCGAAGCCCGACTGTCTGGGCGTTCGCCCGTCGACAACGCTCGGGGTGGAGGAGATGAAGATCGTGCTCGATGCCCAGGGCCGCGTTCGCGAATGCGCGAAGACGGTCGATCCGAAGCTCGCGATCGGCGAGTCGATCGGCATCAATCGGTTTTCTCCCGATGCATCGCAGCGATTCTTCGAAGCGCTGCACGAACGCGTGTCACGCAAGGGCCTGGTCAACGAGTACAACGACTCGGCCGTGCAGCAGATGATCGACGAGCAAGGCTACGAGCTGTGGCCCGTCGATCTGGGCACGCTGTACTGCGCCGAGATCGATACTCCCGCGGACCTCGCGGAGGTCGATGCTCGGGTTCGCACGATGACCACCTGCTGATCTCCATCGCGAGCGGCAACTGGATCAGCCACGTCATCAACCCGTCATGTGGTGAAACCTTGTCGACACAGGTGTCAGTTCTTCACCAACACCTGTGGTGAACAGACGTCTGTTGCGAGCAAGAACACGCTCCGAGACGCATCTCGATGCGGCCTAAAGCTTGCGAGTCACTTTGTTTTGATCGATAGGTACGGGTTTGCATGCAGGTCCCCTACGAGCAGGTAGCCACAGCACGCGCGCCGGTGTTCCCGGTCGTCGGAGGTGATCGCACGCCGCGACTCTCGGTGATCGTGCGGTCGTATAACCGGCTGCCGGCGCTGTGCGAGCTCCTCGAGGAGCTGCTCGCGCAGGACCACGACGACTTCGAGATCGTGGTCGTCGAGCAGAGTACCAAGCGCGATCCAGCCGGTGCGGCAAAGCTCGATCTGCTGGCGCGCGATCCCCGCGTCCGCATCCATCGCTTCCCGCCGCTCGGTGGTCCGGGCGCCCGCAACGCCGGCGTCCGCGCGTCGCGTGGCGAGCTGCTGGTGTTCATCGACGACGATGATCTGCCGTCCGGCAAGGACTGGCTGCGCCGCCACGAGGCGAACTTCCAGAACGATCCGAATCTCCTCGGCGTCACCGGCATGTTCGTCGGCGAGGATGGCGAGCCGCAGCCGTACGCCAACATGAAGAAGGCAAACGCGTCGTGCCTGTCGTTCAACGCGGTGAAGTGGCAGCGCGCCTTCCCGCGCGCGAACGAGCGCAAGCACGTCCAGAGCGTGATGGGTGGCAACGTCGCGATCCCGCGCCGCACGCTCGAGCGCTTCGGGTTGTGGGACGAGTGCACGCCGTGCGAGGACGAGCCGTCGCTCGCCTTCCGCATCAACGCCGGCAAGCGCGACGGCGAGTATCTGCTGTTCGATCCCGAGACCCGGATGCGCCGCCGCAAGGACGTCCCCGGCGGCATGGACAAGCGCCAGCTGTCGGGCATCGGCTACGCGAAGAAGGCGTTCACCTACTTCCACAACATCGTCGCGCACTACTTCCCGCTGCGCTTCGTCCTCCTCTACCCCGCCGTGTTCGTCTACTGCGCGGTGGTGGCGACGGACTGGGTGATCAACGACAGCAACAAGCACACGACCGTCGCCCGCAAGGTGCTATCGGCGGCGTGGCTGTACGTCGCCCTGCCGCCGCTGTGGGTGGTGTGGTTGGCGAAGTGGTGGTATCGCCGGCTCTCGAACGGGCCGCTGCCGCGGTTCCAGCCGCTGACGCCACTGGCCCAGGGATCCGGCGAGCACGATCTGACCAAGCTGCGCGCTGCCTGATATAAGGCGCGCTGTGGCGGACGCAGTGTTCATCGACGTCGGTGGCGACGGCCATCGCGCGATCCTCGGCGGCCTGACCACGCTCGAGCGCGTGATCCGCAAGCTCGGCAAGGAAGGCGTCGACAGGGTCGTGGTCAACACCGCGCAGTTCGACATCGACGCCGGCGTCAAGCGCGTCCCGATCGGCGTCGCCATCGAGTGGGCACCGGGTGCGAAGCCCGCCGACGGGCAGCGCGTGATCCCCGGCGACGAGATCTGGGGCGTCCGCGTCACCGACAAGCGGTCGCAGCGCAAGGCCGAGTGGGCGGTGTTCCAGTCGCTGCCCAAGTCGCATCAGGGCCCGACCGACGCCGCGATCAACCAGCACGTGTCGCTGCGGATCACGCGGCCGCTGTGCAAGACCGGGATCCACCCGAACCACATCACGATCGCGTCGCTGTTCTGGGGGCTCGCGGCGTGCTGGATCGTGCTGCAGGGAACCTGGGAGGCGATGGCCGTCGCCGGGCTGATGATGCAGTTCCACAACATCCTCGACTCGTGCGACGGCGAGATGGCGCGGCTGCGCTTCCAGTTCACCAGGTCGGGCGCGTGGCTCGACAACATCTTCGACGAGATCGTCGACGACACGTTCATCGCCTGCTGCGGCATCGTGGCCGGTGGCGTGTGGACCTACGTCGGCATCGCCGGCGGTGCCGCGCGCTTCCTCGCGGTCGCGCTGCAGTGGGAAGAGATGATCCGCCGCGGCAAGGGCGGCAGCGCGTACGCGTTCCGGTTCTGGTTCGAGAGCGAGGAGTCCTCGGCCGACGAGGTCTACGGCAAGCGCAGCGCGCTGTACTACGTGCGCGCGCTCGGTCGCCGCGACACCTTCGTGTTCGGCTTCTGCATCCTGCTGCTCTGCCGGCTACCGTTCGTCGTCGCGATCTGGGGTGCGGTGACCGGCGCGATCAACTTCTCGCTGATGGCCGCGCACGTGATCCTGCGCAAGCCGGCGAGCTAGATCACTTCGTCGGCTTGAGCGCGGTGCGCCCCGGCAGTGCCGGCGTCGCGGGCGCGTCGGGATCCTTCGCGGTATCGTCCTCCGACAGCAGCGGCTTGGGCGGCGGCGTGGTCTCGCCATCACCCGACGTCATCTGCGTGATGCCGAAGCCGACCAGACCGGCGAGGATCAGGCCGAGGCCGACGGTGCCGACGATGTTGGTCTTGGTCCGGCAGTCGTCGTACGCGTCGCGCGCGCCGACCCCGTACGCGCAGTCGGCGCCGGTCTTCGCGAACGACAGCATCAGGACGCCGCCGGCGATGGCGCCGCCCTCGGACCACTTCGCGATCTTGCGATGCTTCGCGTTGTGGGGAAAGCAGCCGGTAAGAGAGGCGAGGAGGAGAACGACGATCACGTGCCGCATGGTGAGCTGCACGCTAATTGACCCACCGTCAGTTTCCGACGAGGTTTCGCTGATGCGTGCTCACGGGAGCCGGTGCGGAGGATCTCGTCCTGTGAGCAACGCGAGTTGCCTGGGAGACCGCCCATCGCGCTGGGAGTTCTTCCCCACCCGTGCGACGCGGAGTTACAGCGGCGGTAGCACCACCGAGGTTGCACGGATCTCGGCGAACACCCCGTAGTGGTCGGACGCGAACACGCCGCCGACCGGCTGGTCGAGCACGACCTTGCACAGCAGGGGCTCGCCGCGATGCCAGCGATCCGGGCCGCGCACGAAGATGTAGTCGATGCGCCGGTTCGGATAGTGCTCGCGCGCGGCGTAGCTGTTGTCGCGGTGCCAGGTGTGGCCCGCTCCTTCGCCACGGACCGCGAAGCAGTCGGCCATGTAGAAGCCGTACTCGTCGCTGGTGAAGCCGCGGACGAAGCGGATCTCGTCGGAGTCGGGCTCGGTGTTCATGTCGCCCATCAGGATCGGCGGCAGCAGATCGGTCGGCTGGTCGCCGCGCTGGATCGGCGCGCGGTCGTTGATCCAGCTGCGGATCTGCTGCATCTGCTGCATCCGCGCCTGGCCCTGATGCGCCATCCACGACAGGTGGGTGACGAACACCGGCAACCTGCCCCACGGCGTTGCGACGATCGCGTGCACGAGGTTGCGGCCGCTGTCGTGGCGCGGCTCGGGCAGTGGCCACGCTTCGGTCTCGGTGAACGGGAACCGCGAGATCACGCCGTTGCCGCAGGTGCGGCCCTCGGCGAGCTCGTAGGCGCCGGCGCTGTGGACGTGCCAGTCGCCGCCGATCGCGTCGGCGAGCTCGCGCGCGAGATTGCCGTCGCTGTCTTCCCACACTTCGTTGAGGCCGACGACGTGCGGATCGAGCGCGCGAATGCCGTCGGCGATGATCGCCTTGCGCTGCTCCCACGGCCCGGTGCGGCCCCAGGTGTTGAGCGTCAGGACCTTGAGCCGCGCTTCAGAGGTCATGGCGCGCCATCTCGCTCGCGCGGAGGAAGAACCGGATCGTCATCGCCGCGACCTGGGTGAACGCGACCAGCCACAGCAGCGCCGGCAGCTGATCGAGGATCACGAACACGGTGACCCAGAAGAACAGATCCATCTCCTGGAACTTCCAGATCTGACCGATGCAGCGGCCGAGCCAGAGGAACCAATCCGCCCGCGTGCGCTCCGGCGGATCGCCGCCGGTCTCGCGAAACAGATCCGGGCTGTCGGCGGCGGCCTTCGCCTTCGCACGCTCGTTCGCCGTCTCGACCACCGAGCGCGAGTAGCCGTTGACCATCAGCGCGTAGGCGCCGGCGGCGGCGACGACGAGCAGCAGCGGATCGTCGGTGCGCTGATACGCGGTCCAGCCGAGCGCGGCGAGCGAGGTGAACCAGGTCACCGCGTCGGAGATCGTGTCGTAGAAGAAGCCGAGGTTCGAGGGCGTCTTGCGATAGCGGGCGAGCGTGCCGTCGACGTGATCGAACACCGCGCCGAGCAGCAGCGTGATCGCGCCGCCGACCAGCCAGCAGCGGTCGTCGACCAGGAACATCCCGGCAGCGGCAAACTTCAGCAGGGTCGCGAACAGCGTGACGCGGTTCGGGGTGACCCACGCCCAGTCGCCGATGACGAGCGTCACCAGGATGCTCGCCGGCCGCAGGAACAGGGCCGGGAAAAACTCGGTGTTCTGGTAGTTGCGCATCCGGCGCAAGCGGTCGCGATCCATGGTCTCGAGCCTCTCGGGCAGCTTCGCCGCCGGCACGAGAGATATCCCAGGCGTTGCCGGAGATGCCACCTATCGATCGATCTCTCGCTATGGCAGATTGCGGAGCCGTGAAGGCTGTCCTGCTCGTTGCCGGTATGTCATCGCGGCTGCGCCCGCTGACCGATGACACCCCGAAGTGTCTGCTCTCCGTCGTCGGCAAGCCGATCTTGCGGCGCTGTGTCGAGGCGCTGCGCGCCGCCGGCGTCACCGAGATCGTCGCGGTCACCGGCTACCTCGAGGACAAGATCAAGGGCGTGCTCGCCGACTGGTTCGGCGGCCCGGTCACCTACCGCCGCAACGACATCTACAACCAGACCCAGAACGGCGCGTCGCTGCTGTGCGCGCGCGATGTCGTCGAGGGTCATCCGTTCGTCATGCTCGACGGCGACATCGTGTTCGATCCCGAGGTGCTGAAGAAGGTGGTGTCCTCGCCGCACGCCGATTGCCTCGCCCTGCGGCCGGCGCACGACCTCGGCGACGAGGAGGTCAAGGTCTACGTCGATCCCTCCGACCCGACGCTGGTCACCCGCATCCACGTCTCGCTGCCGCCGGCCGGCTCGGTCGGTGAATCGATCGGCATCGAGAAGTTCTCGGCCGCGACGTCCGCGGTGCTGTTCAGGACGATCGAGGCGCGGATCGCCGAGCACGGCGCGAAGACCGAGTACTACGAGAAGGCGTTCGACCAGCTCTGCCAGGAGGGCAAGCTCGCGTTGCGCGCGATCGATGTCGGCAGGCTGTACTGCGCCGAGATCGATACCCCGTCGGACCTCGCCGAGGTCGAGAAGGCGGTGCTCGCAGGCGCGATTCCCGGAGTGGCATGACCGCCGAGCGGCGCGAGTTCGACGCGCTGGTCCTCGCGATCGGCGATGCGGCGTCGACGGGAAAGGTCTGCGGCCTGACGCTGAAGGAGCGTGGCCGGCGGCTGGCGGTGAAGGTCGGCGCGGCGCGCGTCGAGGTCGCCGAGACGCCCGAGCAGGCGGCTGCGTTCACGCCCGCGGCCGGCCGCGATCTGCTGATCCTGCGCGCGAGCGATCAGATCGTGCACTACGCCGTCGTCGAGGCCGTGCGCGATGCCGAAGGCGAAGCCGGAACCAATCGTCCCCGGATCGCAGTTGTTCCCGACACCGAGCCCGAGGCCGGTAGCTACGCCGGCGCGATCTACATACCGGCGAGCTCGGGCATCTGCGACACCGGGATCGCTGCCGCCGGCGGGCGACCAGCCGGCGGCGTGCGCGGCGACATCGCGGTCGCGCTGTCGATGCTGGCCAAGCCCGACGGCGACGTCGCGCTCGCGGCGCAGTGGAAAGATCACGCGACCACGCACGCGTACGCCGGTGTCGGCCGCCATCGCGCCGTCACCAAGGAGGAGCGCAAGGCCGCGACGAAGTACATGTGGCAGCTGATCTGGAAGCCCGAGCAGGACGGCTGGCTCAGCTATCACCTGTTCCGTCCGGTCGCCTATCCGATCACGCGGTTCTTCCTGCCGACGCCGGTGTCGCCGAACGGCATCACCGCGATCGTCGCGGTACTCGCGCTGGTCGGCTGCGTGATCTGCGCGTGGCCGAGCTACGAGGCGGCGGTGATCGGCTCGGTGATGCAGCACGTCGCCGGCTACTTCGATTGCACCGACGGCGAGATCGCCCGGCTGCGCCACGAGGGCAGCAAGTTCGGCATGTGGTTCGACACGCTGACCGACGAGGCGACCACCGTCGCGTACATGGTCTGCATCGGCATCCACAACTATCACCGCTACCCCGACTACCAGCCGTACATCGCCGGGATGATCATCCTCGGCTTCATCGGCTCGATGCTGTCGCTCTACGTCATCTACTACTACCTGATCAAGGTCGCGCGCAGCGGCAACAGCCAGGACTACCCGGTGAAGGGCGGCGAGCTGCAGAAGAAGCTCGCGCAGTTCCTCCACCGCGACTTCATCGGTCTCGCGACGATGCTGATGGCGATCTTCAACGTCACCGAGATCGCGGCCGTCGGTATGGCGATCGGCGGCGTGGTGTCGGGCGCGACGCTGCTGCCCGAGCACCTGAAGCTGCGCCGCGATCTCGCGTCGGGCGCGGTCGTCCCCAGGCCCGCCTGACGATCGATCAGTCGCGCGCCATGTTCGACAGCTGCTTGAGCCGGTTCGCGGCGGCCGACATGTCCTCGGGTGCCATGCCGCCGAGCAGGTCGAGCCGCGCGCGCTGCTCGGTGCCGGTCGCGACGTCGCGCGCCGACACGTGAAGGATTCCGGACGCGTCCAGTCGAAACTCGACGTCGATCTGGGTCTCGCCGCGGCGCCGGCGCGGCAGGTTCTCGAGCACGAGCTCGCCGATCAGCGTGTTGTTCTCGAGCCGCCGCGACTCGCCCTGACAGATCACGATGCGGACGGTGTCCTGGAGGTCGCGCCCGGTCGAGAACAGCCGGCGGACCGCGGCGGGGAGCTGGGCGTTGCGCCGGATCAGCTCCTCGGCGAAGCCGGCCACCGTGCCGATGCCGAGGCCGCGCGGCGTGACGTCGATGACCGCGGCAGGCGCGCGGGCGGGCGGCGGTGCTGGGGCGCGTGGCCGTTCTGGCGGTGGCTCCGCCATCACCGGCACGCCGAGCTGCGTGCGCTTCGGTGATGGGATGTCCATGTCGAGCTCGGGGATCGATCTCCGCGACTTCTTCGGCGGCGGCATCACGAGATCGATCTCGCGCGATAGCTCGGGATGGGGTGGCGCAGCCGGGGCCCGCGGCTCGTCCAGCTCGACAGCGAGCGAGCCCGAGCTCGCCGCTGACGGATCATCGTCCCAGCCGAGATCGAGCGACAGCCCCGGCATCTGCGGCGCTACCGGCTCGGGCGGCGGCAGGGGCGTCGCGACGGACGCCTCGTCGACCGCGATCGAGATCTCGCCGGATCTGTCGTCGCGCGGCAACGGCTTCGCGATCGACGGCTCGTCGACCGCGATCAAGATCTCGCCGGACTTGTCCTCGCGCGCCGGCGACTCGTCGACCGCGATCAGGATCTCGCCGGACTTGTCGTCGCGCGGTAACGGCTTCGCGATCGACGACTCGTCGACGGAGATCAGCAGCTCGCCCGACTTCTCGTCGAACTCGTCCTCGATCGGTTCGAGGTCGGCGAGCTCGATCACCGGCAGCGATGGCTCGGGGAGCGACGGTGGCGCCGGTGGCCTCGGCGGTGGCACCACGGGCACGCGCATCGTGGCGAGCGGTGGCTTCGGTGCCGGCGTTGCGGATTCAGGCTTCGCCGGCTTGTCGCCGAACAGATCGCCGAAGAACTCCTTCGCGCGTGCGGTGGTCTTCTCCGGATCGTGGAGCGAGCCGCGCGACTTGATCTCGGTGGACTGACCGAACATGTCGGTGCCGCGCTTCGGACGCTTGACCTCGCCGATCCGCGACGGCGTGCGCACCGGCTCGACCTCGACGAGCTTGGCTTTGTCGACGGCTCCGCCCGAATCGCGGTCGGAGGCGACAGCTCCGGGCGCGTCCTCTTCGAAGTCGTCGAGGGGAATCTGCACCGAGGCCATCGGGCGCTGCGGCGACTTCGCGAGCATCTTCTCGATCGAATCCGCGGTCAGCGCCGCGCCGGTCGCGATCGCGTCCTCGGGGCTCATGTCGGAGCGCGCCTCGCGGCGGAAGAACTTCGCGACCTGCTCGCGGACGATCGGGATCCGCGTGGTGCCGCCGACCAGCACGACATCGGCGACGCGGTCGATGCCGATGCCGGCGAGCACCAGCGCCTCCTTGCACGACGAGAACGTGCGCTCGATCAGGTCGCCGATCGAGCTGATGAACTCGTCGCGCGTCAGCGTGGCCTCGAGATCGATCGGCTTGCCGTTCTTGCCGAACGCGATCTCCTCGACCTTGACCAGCGCGCGCGACCGCCGGGTCAGCTCGATCTTGGTGTGCTCGGCGACGGCGCGCAGCCGCATCATCGCGACCTCGTTGTCGCGCAGATCGATCCGGTGCTTGGCGAGGAACGTGTCGGCCATCCGCGTCACCAGCCGCTCGTCCATGTCCTCGCCGCCGAGGAACGCGTCGCCCGAGGTGCCGAGCACGGTGTAGACCTGATCCTGGAGCTTGAGGATCGTGATGTCGAACGTGCCGCCGCCCCAGTCGTAGACGGCGATGATCTCGTCGAGCCGCTTGCTGCTGCCGTACGCGATCGCCGCGGCGGTCGGCTCGTTGAGCACGCGCACCACGGTGAGCCCGGCGAGCGCACCTGCGGTCGCGGTCGACGAGCGCTGGACGTCGGTGAAGCTCGCGGGCACGGTGACCACCGCGCGGGCGACCTCGGTCTTCAAGGCGGTGCTCGCGAGCTTGCGCGCGTGATCGAGGACGATCGCCGAGATCTCCGGAATCGCGAACTCGCCGGCGCGGGCGCGCACCATCGCCTGCTCGTTGGCACCTGCGAAGATCTCGAACGGGACGCGGCGCGCCGTCTCCTGGACCGCGGCCGAGCGGAACGGCTGACCGATCATCCGCTTCGCCGAGTAGACCGTGTGCTTCGGGTCGAGCACCTTGCGCGCCTTCCCCGCGACGCCGACCACCACGCCGCCGTTCGGATGGAACGACACCACCGAGGGATGGACGGTGTGGCCATCGGCGTCGGCCGCGAGGCGCACGCGGTCGAGCTCGTCGACATATGCGACGACGGTGTTCGACGTGCCGAGGTCGATCCCGACGATGCGATCGTTCATGGTCGTTGGCGGCCCGCGCTCAGCGACGTGCAGCGGGCGACACGATAGCGCAACTGCGGTAGAAACTGCGGCATGCAGCTCGCCAGCTACCTCGGAGGTACCTGGTCGAAGGGGTCCGGCTCCCTCGTCCAGCTCGTCAACCCTGCCACCGAAGAGACCATCGCCGAGGTGGCGAGCGGCGGCCATGATCTCGCGGGCGCGTTCGCGTTCGCGCGCAAGACCGGTCATGCCGAGCTCGGCAAGCTGACGTTCGCCCAGCGCGGCGAGTTGCTCGCGTCCTTGGCGAAGGCGATCCACGGGGCGCGCGAGGAGCTGATCAGCCTCGCCGTGGCCAACGGTGGCAACACGCGCGGCGATGCCAAGTTCGATATCGACGGCGGCAGCGTCAACCTGTCGTTCTACGCCGAGCTCGGCGCGAAGCTCGGCTCCGCGAAGCTGCTCGCCGATGGCGAGCCGGTCCAGATCGGGCGCACCGCGCGGCTGGTCGGCCAGCACGTCTACACGCGGCGCGCCGGCGTCGCGATCCACATCAACGCGTTCAACTTCCCGGGCTGGGGCCTGTGCGAGAAGCTGGCGCCTGCCCTGCTCGCCGGTGTGCCGGTGATCGCGAAGCCGGCCACCGCGACCGCGCACGTCGCGCATCGCATGGTCGAGCTGTTCGCGCCGCTGCTGCCTCCCGGTGCGCTGCAGCTGTTGATCGGTCCGGCCGGCACGCTGCTCGATCACGTCGGTCCCGGCGATGTCGTCGCGTTCACCGGTGGATCGTCGACGGCGCGATCGATCCGGACGAATTCGAAAGTCATCGCCGCGTCGGTGCACGTCAACGTCGAGGCCGACTCGCTCAACGCCGCGGTCCTCGGTCCGGATGTCGAGCTGTCGTCGGAGACCGGCCAGCTGTTCGTCGGCGACGTGATCCGCGACATGACGCAGAAGACCGGCCAGAAGTGCACGGCGATCCGCCGCGTGCTGGTGCCGAGCGAGCGCGCCGCCGAGCTCCACGAGCTGATGAAGGACCGGCTGGCCGCGCTCAAGGTCGGCAACCCCGCCGACGAGTCCGTGCGCATGGGCCCGGTCGCCACCGCGCAGCAGCTGAAGGATGTCCGCGAGGGCATCGCGCGCCTCGCCGCCGCCACCGAGTCGGTGCACGGCCG
>JAEYYY010000597.1 GCA_023430775.1 Pseudomonadota bacterium | reverse complement strand
TTCTGGTAGCGCTCGAACCGCGAGATCGGCAGCTCGGGCAACGACCGCAGGATGTTGCCCATGATCTCGCCACCGACGACGAGCGGCGGCAGATCGGGATCCGGGAAGTAGCGATAGTCGTTCGCCTCCTCCTTCGAGCGCATCGTCTGCGATTGCCCCGCCTCGGCATCCCACAGCCGCGTCTCGCGCTCGATCCGGCCGCCGTCGTCGACGATCCGCAGCTGGCGCGCGATCTCGTGCTCGACGGCGTTCTGCACGAACCGGAACGAGTTGATGTTCTTCAGCTCGGTGCGCTGGCCGAGGCGATCCTCGCCGCGCAGCCGGACGCTGACGTTGGCGTCGCATCGCAGCTGGCCCTTCTCCATGTCGGCCTCGCTGATGTCGAGCCAGCGCACCAGCCGGTGCAGCGAGCGCATGAACTCGGCCGCTTCCTCGGCGGAGGTCAGCTCCGGCTCCGAGACCACCTCGACGAGCGGCACGCCCGCGCGATTGAGATCGACATGCGAGACCGAGCCGACGTGCGTGTTCTTGCCCGCATCCTCCTCGAGATGGATCCGGGTCAGCTTGATTCGCTTGACCTTGGTACCGACGAGCAGATCGAGGTGGCCGTGCTCGCACAGCGGCTCGTCGTACTGCGAGATCTGGTAGCCCTTCGGCAGATCCGGATAGAAGTACTGCTTGCGCGCGAACCGCGACTTCGCGCGAATCTGCGAGCCGGTCGCGACGCCGAGCTTGAGCGCCAGCTCGAGCGCGGCCTGGTTGAACACCGGCAGCGTGCCGGGCAAGCCGAGCACCAGCGGATCGACGAGCGAGTTCGGTGGCTCGCCGAACCTCACCGCCGTCGGCGAGAACGCCTTGGTGTGCGTCGCGAGCTGGACGTGGACCTCGAGGCCGATCACCGGCTCCCAGTCCTCGAGCATCTCGGGGACGCTGCGACTCACGCGAAGCCTCCCGGCCGCCGATCACCTAGCCCCACCGATTTCTCGATCGCGGTACCGACCCGCAACAGCGCCGCCTCGTCGAGGGGCTTGCCGAGCAGCTGCGCACCGACGGGCAGCCCCTCGGGCGAGATGCCGCACGGCACCGACATGCCCGGGAGCCCGGCGAGGTTGCACGACAGCGTGAAGACGTCGGCGAGGTACATGTCGAGCGGCGTCGCCTTGGCGCCGAATCGCCACGCACTGGTCGGGGTCGTCGGCGTCAGCAGCAGATCGCACTTCGCCCACGCGTCGTCGAAGTCGCGCTTGATCAGCGCGCGGATCTGCTGCGCCTTCTTGTAGTAGGCGTCGTAGTAGCCCGAGCGCAGCGCGTAGGTGCCGAGCATGATGCGGCGCTTGACCTCGGGACCGAAGCCGGCACCGCGGGTCTTCATGTAGAGCGACAGCAGGTCGCTCGCCTCCGCGCGCAGGCCGTAGCGAACGCCATCGTAGCGCGCCAGGTTCGACGATGCCTCCGCCGGCGCGATGATGTAGTACGCCGGCAGCGCGAGCTGGGTGTGGGGCAGCGAGACCTCCACGATCTGCGCGCCCTGATCGCGCAGGTACGAGATCGCGCGCTCGATCGCGACGCGGACGCTCTTCTCGATCTCGCCGTCGAAGTACTCCTTCGGCAGGCCGATCTTGACGCCCTTGACCCCGGCTTCGATCCGCGTGAAGTCGGGCACCGGCACCGCGAGCGACGTGGCATCGCGCGGATCGTGACCGGCGATCACGCTCAGCAGCAGCGCCGCATCCTCGACGGTGCGCGCCATCGGCCCGACCTGATCGAGCGACGACGCGTACGCGATCACGCCCCACCGCGAGACGCGCCCGTACGTCGGCTTGAGCCCGACCACGCCGGAGAACGCGGCGGGCTGGCGGATCGAGCCACCGGTATCGGTGCCGAGGCTCGCCGCGCACAGCCCGGCCGCCGTCGCCGCGGCACTTCCACCCGACGAGCCGCCGGGGACGCGCGCCGTGTCCCACGGGTTCCTCGTCTTCTTGAACGCGGAGCGCTCCGTCGACGAGCCCATGCGGAACTCGTCCATGTTGGTCTTGCCGACGATCACCGCTCCGGCGGCGCGCAGCTTCTCGACGACGGTGGCGTCGTACGGCGGCGTCCAGCCGGCGAGGATCTTCGAGCCCGCCGTGGTGACGATGCCCCTGGTGACCAGGTTGTCCTTGAGCGCGATCGGAACACCGGCGAGCGGGCCGAGTAGCTCGCCCGCCTTGCGCTGGCGATCGATCTCGTTCGCGGCGGCGCGCGCACCGTCACCGTCGAGCTCGAGGTACGCGTCGACGTCGCGATCGACGCGCGCGATCCGCAGCATCATGTCCTCGATGACGCGAAACGCGGTGACCTCGCCCGAGCGCACGCGCTTCGCCGTCTCGGCGACGCTCCACCACTCGCTCACGAGCCACCGCTCGTCGGCAAGATCGCCGGGACCACGATCAGATCGCCGTCGCGCGTCGGCGTCGCCTTCAGGGCTTCGCTCGTCGGCAGCGAGGGCTGCGGCTCGTCGGCGCGCAGCGGCGAATCGATGGCGACCGCATGGGTGAGCGGGGCAACGCCCGTGGTGTCGACGGCGGCGATCGTGCCGAAGTGCTCGAGGATGCCGCCGAGGTCGGCCTGCATGCGCTCGAGCTCGTCGGGCTCGAGGTGCAGGCGCGCGAGCAGGGCGATCTCCTCGACCTCTTTCTTCGACAGCGCCACGTTCCCTACGCCCGTCCTCACTCCGCCGGCAGCGGTTTGGGCTGGAGCTCGGGCTGATTGCTGCCGAGCCGCGCCGCCAGCTCGGAGCCGAGCTTCAGGTACTCGTCGGAGATCCGCGCCGCGGTCGCCGCGTCACCCTTCTCGATCGCCGCGATCAGATCGCGGTGGTGCTTGCGGACCTGCTCGCCGGGCGCGGCGAGGTTTGCGAGGAACGGCATGAAGCTGCGCACGCCGTCGCGAACCGTGTTGATGAGGAGCAACATCACCTGGTTGCCCGACAGCTGGGCGACCGCGACGTAGAAATCGAAGTCGAGCTCGAACAGGTCGAGCGCACCGCCGGCGGCATCCGCCTTGTCGGCGAGGGCGCGCAGCTTCGCGAGGCCCTCCTTGTCCTGGCCGCGGCTCGCCGCCAGCCGCGACAGCTCGCGACCGAAGATCCGGCGGAACTCGAGGAGGTCGCGGATCAGCTCCGGCTTGCCACCCGCCGCCAGCGGGAGCAGGTGCTGGACGAGCTCGATCCCGCCGGTCTCCATGAAGTTCTGAACCCGCGTGCCATCGCCCTGGCGGATGCGCACCAGGCCGAGATGCTCCAGTTTCTTGAGTGCTTCCCGGAGGGATGCGCGGTTGACTCGCAGGCGCTTCGACAGCTCGCGCTCGGGTGGGAGCTTGGAGCCAGGCGGATACTGTCCTCCGAGGATGAGCGACCGCAACTGCTCCGCGATCTCCTCGGCGACGCGTTGCTTCTCGACCGGCTTGAGCATCCGCTCCGGCAGGTTAACTCACTGTCGGGCGAGCAGGTAACCGCTTGAGGGCGTAACTAACAGCGTGCTAACCGTCGAGGGATGACGAGTCCAGCCGCGCAAAAGGAGGCGTCCGCGCCGCGCGTGCTGGTCCTCGACGACAACAAGCCCCACGACGTGTTCGATGTCCTCGGCACGGTCGACGGGGAAGGTTCGATCATCCGGGTGCGGTCGCCGTTCCTGTTCGAGGTCGGCGAGGAGCTGGCGATCCGGATCGAGCAGGACGGCACCACCAAGGACGTGCGGGCCACCGTCCGCGCGCATGTCGGCCCGGCGGACGCTCGGATCACCGAGCTGGCGATCTCCGAGCGCGAGCCCTGATGCTGGTCGCCGAGCTCGACGAGGTCACCTACGATCTCGAGGTCGATGGCGAGCAGGTCCGCCGCGTCCTCCACCGCAAGGTGATGGAGCGCGGCGCGTGGGCGACGGTCGCGATGGTTTACGAGGAGCGCGCATCCGATGGCAGCTGGAAGCCGGGCAAGCTGGCGTTGATCCGCCTCCAGAAGGTGCGCGACGCGTGGAAGAAGCACGCGGCGATCACGCTCGGCGGTGGCGATGCCGTGGCGCTCGCCGAGACGATCTCGACCTGGCGCGGCGAGCTGGTCGGCAACCCCGACGAATAGCTATCGCCGCTTGCCGCCGGCGAGGCGCTGCTCGATCAGGCGGGCCTCGGTCTGCGCTTCGCGATGGTGCGGCTCGAGCTCCAGCACGCTCTGGAAGTGGCGCAAGGCATCGGCGTCGCGGCCGAGCATGCGCTCGACGCGGCCGGCATAGAAGCGCGGCGCGACCGAGCGCGGCGACTTGCTGATCGCGCGATCGAGCGTGACGCGCGTCCTGCTCGCCACCGCCATCTTGTCCGGCGTGCTGCAGAACTCGGCCCAGGCGTGAGCGGCGAGATAATCGACCTCGTCGGGGTTGAGCTGGAGGGCGCGCTCGAGCTCCTGGAGCGCGAGCGCCAGCTGATCGCGTCGCAGCGCTGCCTCGCCGCGGCGGAAGCACTCCTCGGCCTCGAGGATCCGTGCCGCCATCTCCTCGGCGCGCGCCTGCTCGGCGGCGACGGCGGCTTCACCACCGCGCCGCAGCACGCTCGTGTACTCCTGGCGACGCACCGGATCCGAGAGCACGCCGAACGCGGTGTTGACCTGCGCGAACAGCTTCTGCGCTTCCTTGTTGTCGTCGGCAATGTCGAGGGCGGAGAGCCGATCGGGGTGGAGCTGACGCGCGAGGTTGAAGTACGCCTTGCGGATCTCGTCGGGCGTGGCCTCGATGTGCGTGCCGAGGAGCGCGTAGTGATCGGCACGCTTCTTCAGCAGCTCGAGGTGCTTCTTGATCAGCGTGCGCACCGAGCCGGCCTGCGCGGGATCGACCGCGGTCGCCTGCTTGGTGCGCGGGCCCGGGCCGCGTGGACTGGTCGGCGCATCGAGATTCGCGGGGCGGCGCACGGTGGCGCCATCGAACTGATCCGCTCGCCGGGTGGTCGGCGGATCTAGCCCGTCCATCGCCGGCAGCCGCATGGTCGACTGGGCGGCAGGCTGTGACCGAGGCTGCGGGGCGCGACCGTCGGGTGTCGTCGGCGGCCGCGGCTGAGCCGCGCGCACATCGGGCTTCGTCGGCGGCCGGAGCGGCTGCAACGGCAGGCGCTGCGTCTGCGGCACCGGGGCCTGCGGGCGAGCGGGCTTGGCCGGTGCAGCGTCGGAATCGAGCGCGTTGCACGACACCAGCGCGTAGACCATCGCGCGTACGACATGCGGCCCCGAGCCCATCTTCTCGAGATCCTCGAGCGCGGCGCCGGCCTCGAGCACGTCGAGCACGCCGTCCTCGGTACGCGCGAAACCGTACTGGGGGAGATCGACGATCGCCTCGTCGCGCAGCTTGAACCAGCCGCCGAACATCGCGAGCTCGCTGGCCAGGCGGGTCTCCGAGAGATTTCCCTTCGCGCCGAGGAAGATCACCGCGCGAATATCGAGCTCGGCGCCGGGCACCACCGGGAGGTTGATCCGATCGTCGACGATGAACTCGCCGCGCTCGATGGAGAACGTTCGCGCCGCCCGCTGGGCAACGGCGCGCCGGCGCAGCTTCATCGCCTGATCCGGGGTGAGGCGGATCAGCTCGGAGATGAGCTCGACCTCGTCGCGTTGCGGATTGGCCTGCTGGCGGCGGGCGATATCCGAGACCTGCGTCGACGACAGCAGGCCGCCGGTCATCGCGATCCGGACCGCGGCATCGGTGGCGAGCGGCGACGTCGCGCCGACCACCGCGCCGCCGTCGAAGGCGACCTGGTAGCGCTTGCCGTCGGCCGTCAGGACGAGCTGCCCGGTCAGGCCGCGTAGACCGAGAGCTCCGAGCGTCAGTCCCCATGGCCGATCGCTCACCGTACCCCGCGCCAGCTCGGTCACTTCTTCCCCCCCAGGTACCTCCGCAGGACGTAGGCAATGGCAGCCACCACGATCACACCGACCACGATGGTGATCGCGGTCTGGTTGCCCTCGGCGTAGCCCCACATTGACTGGAACCCCGAGGATAGAAACTCCTCTGGCCGAGTCAATCCAAGGTCCGAGATTCCCACAGCAGATCGACCGGCCGAGTGGCTCGCGCGATGGGGCGTGGGCTACAATTGTACTTGCATGTCAACGTCGTTCCCGCTCGACGGGATGCGAGTCCGTTTCGCAGGTGCGACCAACATCGGTCGCAAGCGCGACCACAACGAGGACTCGATCTCCCTGCCGGAGAACGAGCGGCTGGCGATCGTCGCCGACGGCATGGGCGGTCACGCCTCGGGCGAGGTCGCGAGCCGGCTCGCGGTCGAGCTGATCAACGACCACTTCGCGGAGACCGGGAAGCAGCAGACGCTGACCTGGCCGTACAAGGTGGACCGCGATCTGCGGACGCACATCAACCGGATGGTCACCGGCATCATGCTGGCGAACCTCGAGATCTGGGAGCGCAGCCAGCGCGAGGCGCGGTTCAAGGGCATGGGCACGACGTGCGTCGCGATGTACTTCCTCGACGACGCGCTCGTGATCGGGCACGTCGGCGACAGCCGCTGCTATCGCGCGCGCGGCACCGAGATGACGCAGCTCACCGAGGATCACTCGCTGATCAACGACTACATCCGCATGAAGCGAGTGACGCCCGAAGAGGCCGAGAACTGGCCGCACAAGAACGTCATCGTCCGCGCGCTCGGCATGAAGGAGAGCGTGCAGGTCGACATCATGACGGAGAAGCCGCACGTCGGAGATACCTACCTGCTGTGCTCCGACGGGCTGACCGGCATGATCAAGGACGATCAGATGCAGCACATCCTGATGTCCGAGCGTGATCTCGATCGCGCGGTCGATCGCCTGATCACCGCTGCAAACGAGGAGGGCGGCGTCGACAACATCTCCGTCGTGCTCGCCCGGATCGAGGGGGGATGATGCGCGGGCTGGTTCTCGCGGTGCTCGTCGTCGGCTGCAGCAAGAGCGATCCGGCGCCGGTGGTCGACGAGAACAAGCCGCGCGAGCTGCTGCCGCCGGCGGAGCTGCAACGCGCCGCCGATGCGTGCAACGCCTACGTCACCAAGGTCTGCGCGTGCGCCGAGACCGTCGCCGCGGCGAAGGAGGACTGCGCGCTCGCGAAGGCACTGCCGGAGGCGGTCGAGGTGGCGAAGCGGCTGGCGTCGAATCCCAAGGCCGATCAGGAGGACTCGATCCAGGCGGCCGGAAGCGTCCGCAAGACGGAACGCCAGTGCATCGAGAAGACGGCGAAGCTGCCGGCGCTAGGTTGCCCGTGAGGTTCGTGCTGCTCGCGTTGCTGGTCGGCTGCGGCGGTCACGAGCCGCCCGCCGATTGCTCGACGGTGAGCAACGGCATCAAGAAGTACTGGGCCGATCGCGCGGCGCAGACCGCGGATGTCGAGGAGCTCGCCGCGATCCACGAGCAATCGAAGGTCAACGCCGAGAAGTTCGAGCGGCACTGCAAGGCCGATCGGTGGAACCCCGACATGATCGCGTGCGCGCGCACCGTGTTCCGGCTCGACGACTCCGGCTGCATGAAGTTCATGAGCACGCTGCAGAAGCAGAAGTGGCTCGACAGCGAGCCCGCGCCGCCGATCAAGGGCGGCATGGGCATCGGCGGCTAGTCAGGAGCCTGTAGGGCCTAGAGCCTCGTTTGAACGTGCTCGTGGACGTGCTCGTGCTCGTGCTCGTGCTCGGCCTCCGGTCTGAACACACGATCCGGAGGCGACACTGATCGAATCGAGACGTGAAAACGTGCCCGTACTCGCCGAACCAGTCGTACCTCCTACCTCCGTCCCCGACAGACTGGCTGCCAGAGGATCACCTCGCGTGCTGCTCGATCCGCTGGCCGATGTCTCCACCGAGCTCGGACGAGCTCGCTACGCTCGTCGGAAAGCGACGGTGAAACCGGTGATCGGCCAAATCTAAACGCGTCGATTTCAGCCGTTTTCGCTGCGAGGGCTACTGAAGGTGCGCTGCGAATGGCTCCTCTTTGTAGCTACACACAAACGTGCTGAAGCTCTGGCGCGCGGCGAGTCGAGCAGGTCGCGCGACGGCGGCCTGCGCTGCGTAACCGCGACTGCTCTCGCGTACGAAGCACGAGCACGAGCACGAGCACGAGCACGAGCACGAGCACGAGCACGAGGTGCAATGCGCTACAGGCGGCTAGTTGGCGGCGAGTCCGGCGACCTTGTCGTCGTACTCGGCCTGCGTGAGCTTGCCGGCCTTCAGCTGATCGTTGAGCTCGCTCAGCTTCGCTTCGGTCGCCTTCTTCTTGGCCTCGATCGCGTCCTTCTGCTGCGCGAACACTTCCTTGCCTTCCTTCTGCGCGTCCTTGAGCTCCTTCCTGAGCTCCTTCAGATCGGCAGGCTGTCCCTTCGCGAAGTAGAGGTCGGCGATCTTGCCGATCGCGAAGGTCGCCGCGAACGACGTGGTGCCGCCGACGACGCTGCCCCAGACCGGGACCAGCTTGACCAGGTTCGAGACCGCGATGCGCGCGCCGGTTCCGACGCCGAGACCGGCGAGCAGCGTCTTCGCGGCCGCCTTGTCCATCTTGTGGCCCCAGTACTGGCCGATGTCGCGCACCAGCTTGACCTGCAGACCGATGACGGCGATGTCGGTGGCGATCGCCACGCCCGGGATCGGGAATGCGCCGAGCACGGCGCTCATGATCGAGTACTTGAGCGTGTCCTCGCGGATCTCCTTCTTGCGCTGCTCGGGATCCGTGATCGGCTGGATGTTGCTCGGCAGGACGGTGTCCTTGGTCTCCGCGAGCAACCGCTTGGTCAGCGATGCCTTCTCGGAGCTGACGCCGAGCTTGTCCTTCAACCGATCGAGCAGCTTCTGCTCCTCGGGGCTAGCGGTCGCGCCGTCGGCAAACACGAGGCCGTTGGCCGATTCCCACAGGTAATCCTTCGCCGCCTGCGCGCGGATCTCGAGCAGCTCCTTGTCGACGTCGAGCTTCTGGTCGAGCATGCCCTTGAGATCGTTCGAGCCCGGTAACAGATCGATCGCGGCCTCGAGCGCTGCTCGCTCCTCCGCCGACACGTTGCCATCTGCCTTCGCGATCGCCACCAGCACGCGCAGGCATGCGGTGCCTTCCTTTTCGCTGATCTCCATCATCCTCCTCCGGACGGAACCGCCGGCGATCTGTTCACGCTCGATCGACCGTGCGCTCCCGCTCGTTCAGCGAACGGACAGCACGACGATGAGGCTGGCGCCGATCCGGATCATCGTGCCGGGTGACAGGCGGCGATGCTGGATGCGCTTGCCCTCGCAGATGGTGCCGGCGATCGAGCCGCGGTCTTCTAGCGTCCTGTGGCCATCGCGCTTCGCGAGATGACAGTGGCCGCGCTCGATGTTGCGATCGGCGATCGCGAGATCTCCTTCGTCGCGC
>JAEYYY010000575.1 GCA_023430775.1 Pseudomonadota bacterium | reverse complement strand
ATGGCCACGCTCGAGGGCGCGCGCTACCGCCATCCATTCATCCCGCGCCCCGAGCGAGAGCCCGGCGTCGCGAAGGCCGCGGCGATGCCCGACACCTCGGCGACCGGCGAGGTCGTGCGCAAGCGACTCGCCGCGCTCGAGAAGGGGCTGACGAGCCTGAAGCACGGCACCGACGGCGCGGACATCAGAGACCTGGTGTTCCGGCTGTGGTTCGCCGATTACGTCACCGCGGATACCGGTACCGGTCTCGTGCACACCGCACCCGGTCACGGCGCCGACGACTTCAAGACCGGCAATCGCCTCGGCCTGCCGCCCTACGCGCCGCTCGACGACTCCGCGCGCTACATCGCCGGGGTCGCCCTGGTCGATCACCAGCGCGACAAGCAGCTAGAGCTGACCGGCAAGTCCACCGACGAGGCGAACCCGCTCGTGGTCGCACACCTCGCCGAGACCGGCTACCTCCTCAACCCGACCACCGATCGCGTGCAGCACAGCTACCCGCACTGCTGGCGGTGCAAGGGACCGATCGTGTTCCGCGCCACGCCGCAGTGGTTCGCCGCGATCGATCACGAGGGCATGCGCGACAAGGCGCTGTCGGAGATCGACGCCACCACGTGGGTGCCGCCGTGGGGCCACGATCGGATCCACGCGATGATCGCGAACCGCCCCGACTGGGTGCTGTCTCGCCAGCGCCTGTGGGGCACGCCGATCCCGACGTTCTATTGCACCGCGTGCGAGACACCCATCGCGAGTGCCGAGGCGATGGAGCACGTCGCCTCGGTGTTCGACAAGGAGGGCGCCGACGCGTGGTGGATCAGGTCGGTGTCCGAGCTCGCCGGTCCGAACGTGAGCTGTCCGGCGTGCGGCGCCGACTCGACGAAGTTCGAGCGCGAGAAGGACATCGTCGACGTCTGGTTCGAGTCCGGCGTGTCGTGGCTGGCGATGCGCGGCCGCGACAAGGACGGCAAGGACTACGATCAGATCGATCTCTACCTCGAGGGTAGCGATCAGCATCGCGGCTGGTTCCACAGCTCGCTGCTCGCCGGCGTCGGCGTCGAGGGCCAGGCGCCCTACAAGCAGGTGATCACCCACGGCTTCATCCTCGACGAGAACGGCATCCCGTACTCGAAGAGCAGCATCGCGAAGGCGAAGGCCGAGGGAAAGAAGACGAGCTACATCGAGCCGGATCTGGTGATCGCGAAGAGCGGCACCGAGATGTTCCGGCTGTGGGTCGGCTCGATCGACTACCGCACCGACGTCGCGTACAGCCAGAAGATCCTCGACGGCCTCGGCGAGTGGTACCGCAAGCTGCGCAACACCGCGCGGTTCCTGCTCGGCAACCTCAAGGGCTTCGATCCCGATCATCCCGACAGCTCGCTCCGGTCGCCCACGACGCTCGCTTCGCTCGCCGGCGTCGACCGCTACATGCTCGCCAGGCTCGACGACTTCGTCGGCAAGGCGCGCGCGGCGTACGACGCGTACGAGTTCCACGTCGTCCACCGCCTGCTCGTCGAGCTGGTCACCGTCGACGTGTCGGCGTTCTACAGCGACGTCACCAAGGATCGGCTGTACTCCGACGCGGTGAATTCGCCGGCGCGGCGCGCGGCGCAGGTCGTGCTCTACGAGTGCCTGCGTGCGATCACCACGATCGCGGCACCGATCCTGTGCTTCACGATGGAAGACATCTGGTCGTACATGCCGCGGCGCAAGGACGATCCGGACAGCGTGCACCTGGCCACGTTCCCGACCGCGGCCGGCAAGCCCGACGAGACCCTGCTCGCCGACTTCGCGATCATCCTGGCGTGGCGCGAGCGCGTGACCAAGGCGCTCGAGCCGTTCCGCGCCCAGAAGAACAAGTCGGTCGACGCCGCCGTGACCCTCAAGGCGATGCCGGCGGAGAAGACCGTGCTCGAGAAGTACGCGAGCGAGCTCGCCGACGTGCTCATCGTGTCGGACGTCGCGATCGAGGCCGGCAACGGTGAGGTCGTCGTCGCGGCACACACGGGTCCGCGCTGCGAGCGGTGCTGGAAGCACTTCGCGAAGCTGGCCGCCCAGCCCGCCGATGTCTGCGAGCGTTGCGCGATCGCGCTCGCGGGAGCCAAGTCATGAGCGACGACAAAGAGAAGACTTCCGACAAGGAAGCCGACAAGGACGAAGCCGAAGAGACATCGTCGGCAAAACCGAGCGAGGATCGCAAGGAGGCCGAACGGCCGACGCGCAGCGGCGCCAAAGGCGACGCGCAGGTAGACGACAAGGCGCTGGCGAAGAAGCTCAAGCATCGCCCGAAGTGGAAGCTGTTCTGGATCGTCTCGATCCTCTCGCTGGTCGCCGATCAGGCCACCAAGATCTGGGCGCGTGCCTCGCTCGACGTGTTCAAGCCGGGCGACGTCAACTACCAGTGCGTCATCCCCGACGACATCAACACCCACACCTGTTACGCGTCCGCGCACACGGTGATCGACAGCTTCTGGCACTGGCGGCTGTCGATGAACCCGGGCTCGGCCTTCGGCCTGTTCTCGGGGCAGGGCCAGGCGGGCCGGATCCTGCTGTCGATCGTCGGCATCGCCGCCGTGTTCGGCATGCTGTGGATGCTGAAGAAGTCGCGCGCCGATCAGCGGGTGCTGCACTGGGCGCTCGCACTGGTCGCCGGCGGCGCGGTCGGTAACCTGATCGATCGCATCTACTACGGCGTCGTCACCGACTTCATCCTCTGGCACTGGGGTTCGGAGAAGGCGAAGGGCGATCCGAACCGGTTCACCACCGAGTGGCCGGTGTTCAACGTCGCCGACATCGTGCTCGTCGTCGGCGTCGGCCTGATGTTCATCGACATCCAGAAGGAAGGGAAACGCGAGAAGGAGAAGAAGAAGCGCCGTCAGGAGAAGGCGAAGGCGGCGGGACTCGTCAAGGATCTGTAGGCGAGCGGAAATGCCCGGGCGTGCGACAGCGCCCGGTCGTGAGAATGCAGTCAGGCTCCGGCCCGCTGGAGTTTTGGTTTTGGTCGACGCTCGGTACGCTCTTGCCTGCGATGAAGGCGGTGCGCAGGAACCTGGACGACTTCGCCGGCCGCGCGGTGATCCTCGCGGTGCGACCCGAGATCGATGGTGGTCGCTATCCGGTCAAGCGCGTCGCCGGTGAGGTGCTCGACATCGAGGCCGCGATCGTCGGCGACGGTCACGACGTGGTGCGGGCACTGCTGCGGGATCGGCCGGCGGGCGCTCGCGACTGGCGCGAGACCGAGCTGGTGCTCGGCAAGGACGACGTGTGGCGCGGGCGGATCGCGGATCTCGCGCTCGGCCGTCACCTCTATGCGGTCACCGCGTGGGTCGATGCGTGGGCGACCTGGCGCCACGGTTTTCAGCGCAAGCTCGCCGCCGGCGTCGCGGGCGAGCTCGAGCTCCTCGAGGGAGCGCTGCTCGTCGAGGCGGCGCTCGCGCGCGGCGGCGATCCCGCGTTGCGCACGGTCGTGGAGGAGCTGCGCGGCAAGGGCGCGATCGCCGAGCGTGCCGCGATCGCGATCGATCCCGAGCTCGATGCGCTGGTCGAGCGCTGGCCGGATCGCAGCCACGCCTCGACCAGCGAGCCGCTCGAGGTGCTCGTCGAGCGCGAGCTCGCCGCGTGCTCGGCGTGGTACGAGCTGTTTCCCCGCTCGACGCGCAGCGACGGCAAGCACGGCACGTTTCGCGATGTCGAGGCGCGGCTGCCGTACGTCGCGGAGCTCGGCTTCGACGTGCTGTACCTGCCGCCGATCCATCCGATCGGCCACGCATTCAGGAAAGGCCCGGACAACTCGCCGACCGCCGGCCCCGACGATCCGGGAAGCCCGTGGGCGATCGGTGCGCGCGAAGGTGGCCACACGGCGGTGCACCCGCAGCTCGGCACGCTGGCCGACTTCGATCACCTGCTCGCCGCCGCGCGTGCTCGCGGGATCGAGCTCGCGCTCGACATCGCGTTCCAGGCCTCGCCCGATCATCCGTGGGTCACCGAGCATCCGGGCTGGTTCAAGGCGCGCCCCGACGGCTCGATCCAGTACGCGGAGAATCCGCCGAAGAAGTATCAGGATGTCTATCCGTTCGACTTCGAATGCGCGGACTGGAAGGCGCTGTGGCAGGCGCTGCGCGACGTCTTCGTGTTCTGGTGCGAGCGCGGCGTGCGGGTGTTTCGCGTCGACAACCCGCACACCAAGCCGATCCCGTTCTGGGAGTGGTGCCTGCGCGAGCTCCACGATCGCTATCCCGACACCGTGTTCCTCGCCGAGGCGTTCACTCGCCCCAACCTGATGTACGCGCTCGCCAAGGGCGGGTTCTCGCAGTCGTACACCTACTTCACGTGGCGCACGACGAAGGCCGAGCTCGAGGCCTACGCGCGCGAGGTCGCCCAGCCGCCGGTGGCGGACTTCCTGCGACCGAACTTCTGGCCGACCAC
The DNA here is from genome assembly GCA_023430775.1 of Pseudomonadota bacterium. Lineage (GTDB taxonomy): Bacteria > Myxococcota_A > Polyangia > Haliangiales > Haliangiaceae > JABFXX01. The sequence goes on along the minus strand of JAEYYY010000575.1, from coordinate 8,137 downwards.
GCCCGACATCTTTCCCGATCACCTGGTCCACGGCGGCCGCGCCGCGTTCGAGCTGCGCTTCGTGCTCGCGGCGACGCTGGCGAGCAACTACGGCATCTACGGGCCATCGTACGAGCTGTGCGAGCACGAGCCGCGGCCCGGTGTCGAGGAGCTCGCGCGCAACGAGAAGTATCAGATCCGGACCTGGGACCTCGATCAGCCGGGCTCGCTGCGGCACCTGATCGCGCGGGTCAACCGGATCCGTCGCGAGCATCCGGCGCTGCGTGGCAATCGCTCGCTGGTGTTCCATCCCACCGATAACGACGCGCTGATCTGCTACTCGAAGCAGGTCGCCGGCGATGCGATCGTGGTCGTCGTCAACCTCGACCCGCACCACACCCATCGCGGGTTCATCGATCTCGATCTGACCGCGCTCGGGATCCCGCCCGATCAGGGCTTTCAGGTGCACGATCTGCTCAGCGACGCGCGCTATTCCTGGCGCGGCGGCAGAAACTTCATCGAGCTGAACCCGAGCCAGATGCCTGCCGCGATCTTCGAGATTCGACGCTTCGTTCGCAGCGAGAATCAGTTCGAGTACTTCCTCTAAGCGAGTTGTTCAACGATGACCGATACACCGTCCGAGCTTGTCGATGATCCACTGTGGTTCAAGGACGCGATCATCTACGAGATCCACATCCGCGCCTTCCAGGACTCCACCAACGACGGCATCGGCGACATCAACGGACTGATCTCGCGCCTCGACTACCTGTGCGACCTCGGCATCACCGCCATCTGGCTGCTGCCGTTCTATCCGTCACCGCTGCGCGACGGCGGTTACGACATCGCCGATTACACCAACGTTCACGATCACTACGGCACGCGCGACGACATCCGGCGGTTGCTCGAGGAGGCTCATCGCCGCGGCATCCGCGTGATCACCGAGCTGGTGCTCAACCACACGTCAGCCGAGCACCCGTGGTTCCAGGTCGCGCGGCGGGCCAAGCCGGGCAGCGTCGAGCGCGACTTCTACGTGTGGAGCGACTCGCCCGAGCGCTACGTCGACACCCGGATCATCTTCCAGGACTACGAGACGTCGAACTGGGCATGGGATCCGATCGCGAAGTCGTACTACTGGCACCGGTTCTACGCGCACCAGCCCGACCTCAACTTCGACAACCCCGCCGTCCACGAGGCGCTGTTCCGCGTCATCGACTTCTGGCTCGAGATGGGCGTCGACGGCGTGCGGCTCGACGCGGTGCCGTACCTCTACGAGCGCGAGGGCACGAGCTGCGAGAACCTGCCCGAGACCCACGAGTTCCTGAAACGGCTGCGCGCGCATATCGACGGCAAGTTCAAGAACCGCATGCTGCTCGCCGAGGCGAATCAGTGGCCCGCCGACGCGGCCGCGTACTTCGGCGAGGGCGACGAGTGCCACATGAACTTTCACTTTCCGCTGATGCCGCGGATGTTCATGGCGCTCGAGACCGAGGACTCGTTCCCGATCATCAACATCCTGAAGCGCACGCCGAAGATCCCGGACTCGTGTCAGTGGGCGACGTTCCTGCGCAATCACGACGAGCTGACGCTCGAGATGGTCACCGACGAGGACCGCGACACCATGTATCGCGGTTATGCGGCGGAGCGCGCCGCCCGGATCAACCTCGGCATCCGCCGCCGGCTCGCACCACTGCTCGGTGTGCGCCGGAAGATCGAGCTGATGAAGGCGTTGCTGCTGTCGCTGCCGGGCACGCCGGTCCTCTACTACGGCGACGAGATCGGGATGGGGGACAACATCTACCTCGGCGATCGCGATGGCGTGCGCACGCCGATGCAGTGGAGCTCCGATCGCAACGGCGGGTTCTCGCGGGCGAACCCGCAGAAGCTGTACCTGCCGACGATCATCGACCCCGAGTATCACTACGAGGCGGTCAACGTCGAAGCCCAGCAGAGCAACCCGTCGTCGCTGTTGTGGTGGACGAAGCGGCTGATCGCGAAGCGCAAGGAGCACAAGCTATTCGGGCGCGGCTCGATCGAGTTCATCACCAGCGATAACCCGCGCATCCTCGCGTTCGTCCGCGAATTCGAGGGCGAGGCGGTGCTGGTGGTGGCCAACCTGTCGCGCTTCGTGCAGTGCACGCGGCTCGGTCTCGAATCGAAGAAGGGCACGATCCCGACGGAGCTGTTCGGCCGCTCCACGTTCCCCGAGATCAGCGAGGCACCGTACTTCATGTCGCTCGGGCCGCACGGCTTCTACTGGCTCGCGCTCAACCCGTCGCAGGCGGCGGCGGCCGCGGCGGAGCGGCCGGCACTGCGCGCGAAGGCGAGCTGGACCGAGCTGCTCGCCACGAGCCGCCACAAGGAGCTCGCGCGGACGCTGCTGTCGTTCGCGATGGACCGCCGGTGGTTTCGCAGCAAGGCGCGGACGCGCAAGCACGTGGCGATCAGCGACGTGTTGACGTTCGAGCCCACCTCGCGCTTCGCGATCGTCCTCCTGCACCTCGAGTACGACCACGGCTCGCCCGAGACCTACGTGATGCCGGTCGCGTTCGCGGAGGATGCCGACTTCGCGGAGTCGACGCGTACGGCCGCCCTCGCGATCGCGCGCGTCGAGCTCTCGGACGTGCCCGGCCGCGGCCCGATCTCGGGCACGCTCTACGACGCGCTGTGCTCGGACGCGTTCAACACCACGCTGCTGCACGCGATGACGGCGGGTCACGTCGCGAAGGGTCAGCGCGGCAAGATCGCGGGGCATAGCTTCCCGTCGCTGCAGACGCTGACGCCAGACGTGCCGCTGACGCCGCGGATGTCGAGCGCGGACCAGAGCAACAGCGGCGTGTTCTATGGCGATCGCTTCATGCTCAAGCTGTTCCGCATGCTCGAGGAAGGCCCGAGCGCCGAGCTCGAGGTGGCAAAGACGCTGGCCGAGCGCCATCCCGACTATCAGGGCGTACCGCGGATCGCGGGCGCGCTCGAGTACCAGCAGCCGGAGCGCGACGCCAGCACGGTGGGCACGCTGTTCGAGCTGGTGCCGAACCAAGGCGACGCGTGGCAGCTCGCCGTCGACTCGGTCGATCGGTTCTTCGATCGCATCCTGTCCGACGAGAAGCGGCCGCAGACACCGCCGGTCGCGACGCGCCTGCTCGACAGCGCCCGCGCGCCGGTCCCCGATCGCGTGGTCGACTGGGTCGGTCCGTTCATCGATCGCATCCGGCTCCTCGGTCAACGCACCGCCGAGCTGCATCTGCGGCTGACCGACATCGCCGACGATCCGCTGTTCGCGCCGGAACCGTACGACATCATGCACCAGCAGTCGGTGTACGGCTCCGCGATCGCGCATGCCGCGCGGACGTTCGATCTGCTGCGCAATCGGTTGTCGGACCTGTCGCCCGAGACCCGCGTGCTGGCCGAGACGGCGATCGCGCGCGAGGGCGAGCTCGATCAGCGCTACGCGGCGATCACCAAGCGACGGATCGACGTCCTGCGAACGCGACTGCACGGCGATTACCACCTCGGCCAGGTGCTGTGGACCGGCGACGATTTCAAGATCATCGACTTCGAGGGCGAGCCGGGCCGCCCGCTGTCGCAGCGTCGCTTCAAGCGCACACCGATTCGCGATATCGCGGGCATGGTCCGTTCGCTGCGCTATGCGAGTGCCGCCGGGCTCCGCGATGGCCGGCATCGCCCCGAGGATCAGCAGCGCCTCGAGCCGTGGGCGCGAGCGTGGTCGTCGTGGATGTCGGGCGCGTTCCTCGGCGGCTATCTCGAGCGCGCGCAGGGCTCGAGGATCCTGCCGCGCAACGATGCCGATCTGACGCTGCTGCTCGAGTTCTTCCTGCTCGAGAAGTGCGTCTACGAGATCCGCTACGAGATCAACAACCGCCCGCAGTGGGTCGATATCCCGCTGCACGGCCTGCTGGAGCTGTTGCCATGAAGAGCTCTCGCGCCAAGCGCGCAGGAGCCGAGGATCCGTCGTTGTTCGGAGACCTCGACGCGCACCTGATGCGCGAGGGCAAGCATCCGCGGCTGTTCGACAAGCTCGGCGCCCATCCCACGGCCGACGGCGTGCGGTTCACCGTGTGGGCGCCGCACGCGAAGGCGGTCAGCGTGGTCGGCGACTTCAATCAGTGGGATGACAGGGCGTCGCCGCTGACGGCGCTACCGAGCACTGGTGGCGTGTGGAGCACGGTGGTGCCGGGCGTGGCGATCGGTTCGTTCTAGAAGTACGCGCTGGTGACGCCGGCCGGCAAGACGATCCTCAAGGCCGATCCGTTCGCGAACCGTCACGAGCGCGAGCCGAACACCGCGTCGATGGTGTGGACCGGCGAGCATGCGTGGAACGACGCGGCGTGGATGGCGACGCGCGCGCAGCGCTCGGCGCTCGATGCGCCGGTCGCGATCTACGAGGTCCACCTCGGCTCGTGGATGCGAGTGCCGGAGGAGGGCAATCGCTCACTGAGTTATCGCGAGATTTCGCCCCTGCTCGTCGACCACGTCACCAGGCTCGGCTTCACGCATGTCGAACTGATGCCGCTCACCGAGCATCCGTTCTTCGGCTCGTGGGGCTACGGCACCACCGGCTACTTCGCCGCGACGGCGCGCTACGGCACGCCCGAGGATCTGATGGCGCTGGTCGACGATCTGCATCGCGCGGGCATCGCCGTGATCCTCGACTGGGTGCCGGCGCACTTCCCGACCGATCCGCACGGCCTGTTGCAGTTCGATGGCGCCGCGCTCTACGAGCACCCGGATCGCCGGCTCGGCTTCAACCAGGACTGGAACACCGCGGTGTTCGATTTCGGGCGCCAGGAGGTCCGCAGCTTCCTGCTATCGAGCGCGCTGTACTGGCTCGAGAAGTTCCACGTCGACGGGCTGCGCGTCGACGGCGTGGCCTCGATGCTCTATCGCGACTACAGCCGCAAGCCGGGCGAGTGGATCCCGAATGCCAAGGGCGGCAACGAGTACTTCGAGGCGGTCGAGCTGATCCAGCGGCTCAACGAAGCGATCGCCCGCGAGCAGCCCGGGACGATCACCGTCGCCGAGGAGTCCACGGCGTGGCCGGGCGTGACGAGCGATCAGGCGACTGGCGGCCTCGGGTTCTCGTACAAGTGGGACATGGGCTGGATGCACGACACGCTCGCGTATCTCGCGCTCGATCCGATCCATCGCAAGCACCACCACAACAAGCTGACGATGCGCGGGCTGTACGCGTGGGCGGAGCGCTTCGTGTTGCCGCTCTCGCACGACGAGGTCGTCCACGGTAAGGGCTCGCTGCTCGGCAAGTTCCCCGGCGACCGCTGGCAGAAGCTGGCGACGCTGCGCCTGCTCTACGCGTACATGTACAGCCTGCCGGGCAAGAAGCTGCTGTTCTTGGGCAGCGAGCTCGGTCAGTGGCGCGAATGGAACCACGACGGCAGCCTCGACTGGCACCAGCTCGACGATCCGGCGCATCGCCAGATCCAGCTGCTGGTCGGCGAGCTCAACCGGCTCTACAAGACGGAGCCCGCGCTGCACGAGCTCGATGCCGAGCGAGCGGGCTTTCACTGGCTCGACGCCGACGACGCCGAGCGCTCGGTGCTGGTCTACGAGCGGATCGCGCGCGACGGCTCGCGCATCGTCTGCGGGCTCAACTTCACGCCGGTGCCGCGGTTCAACTACAAGATCGGCGTCACCGCGCCCGGACCGTGGAGCGAGATCCTCAACACCGATGCGATCGAGGTCGGCGGCAGCGGGCAGGGCAACTTCGGCGCCGTCGACACCACGCCGGTGCGCGCGCATCGTCGCGACCTGTCGATCAACGTCACGCTACCGCCGCTCGGCGCCGTGCTGTTTCGCCGCTAGCGCGAGATCGATCGCGAGCCGGATGTCGAGGGCGGCGCCGCGCGCGAGGCGTTCGGCGTGCAGCGCCTCGAAGTCGGCGGGCAAACGCAGCGACCAGTTGGCGTCGGCGACGAGCCCCGGCACGTTGAAGCGCTCCTCGAAGCCGAACAGGTCGGCGAAGAAGATCGAGATGTTCTCGGCGCGCGAGACGAGGAGCTCGGCGAGCATCGCGGAGGCGAAGAAGCCGGGCTGCGCGAGGCGCTCGGGCTGGGGGAGGCGAAGCGTCGCCGCGAGGTGACGCGCCCAGCGCTCGCGGTGATCTGCCGACCACGTGCGCAGCAGCGAGAACACCGGCGCGGTGTCGTGGTTGCCGAGCATCACCCAGTCGTGCGGCTCGGCGTTCTGGGCGCGATTGACATCGCGAGGTTCGTCGAGCGCGGCCTTCTGCGTGATCCGCCAGCGGCCGAGCTGGTACTTCGCGAGCACGGCGCCGAGCGGCCGCGGCATCGTGCTGAGCACCTCGCAGCTGAGATCGTCGACCTCGCGACCGTGGCGCCGTGCGCTGTCGACCAGGATGTCGAACAGCGCCGCGAATCGATCGATCTGCGCGGCATCGAGACCGGTGACCCAGTGATCGGCGTGGCGCGGCTGGGTGACGTCGATCTGCGACGGGTCGACGATCGCGAACCGGGCGAGGAGGGGATGGCCATAGATCGCGGGCGATTCGAACAGCCGGGCACCGGTGCGCACGGCCTCGGCCGGTGGCTCCGACGCGAGATACACCCACGGGCAGATCAGGCCGTGAGGGTGATCGATGCGAATGCTGTCGTACTCGGCGAACGACTTGTCGGCGCGCATCGCGACCAGGTCGCGCACGCGACCGCCGTACTGATCCGGATCGAGGACCGGATAGCCCCACGGCTGGCCCTCGGGGTTGGTGCGGCTCGGCGGTGCGCCCATCCGGTAGTCGCGAAGAAACGCCGCCGCGTACGCCCAGGCATCGCGATCGGAGTAACCGACCTGGAGATCGCCGTAGAGAGCGAGGCCGTGCAGCGATGCGCGGACGCGCGCGTGCTCCTCGTGCACCAGCAGCTGACCGAACGCGTAGCGATCGATCGCGTCGGCGTGGTGCGCGGCGAGCCGTTGCGCGAGCGCGGGATCACCGGTCAGCCAGAGGTCGCGCTCGTGCGCCGGCCAGTCGCGAAAGCAGCGATGCTCGTGGCCGACGGAGAGCGCGGCGTACAGGCCATCGCGATCGAGCCAGCCGGCGTGGCTGGTCCGGAACGCGGCGAGGCGCGCCTTCAGATCCGGGCGGGCGCCGCCGCGCAGCGCCGCGTGGGCGGCGGCGACCAGCTCGTGCATCGCGTCGTACGCGTGGCGGTGATCGACGCGCGCGTCGTGCCAGACACAGCGATCGATCAGCGCGTCGTCGACCAGCCCCTCGAACGCGCCGCCGCGCCGCAGCGAGCCCAGCGATAGCGTTCCCAGGTGGCGCGAGAAGATCGTGCCGTCGTATGGCGACGGGTTGTCGCGCGAGGTCTGGCCCTGCGGACCGAGCTGGATCCCGGTGAAGCCGAGCGAGGACGCGTACGCGAACAGCCGGCCGGCGGCGCGGGTGGCCGGCGAGCCGCGGCCGACATCCTCGTCGGGATCCGACGGGAAGCTGACGTCGTGGATCGCGAGCAGCATCCGCTCGACGCCGAGCCTTGCCAGATCGCGGGCGATCGAGTCGCGAGTCATGGGAATAGCTGGACGATGATAACGGTCTAGCGCGGCATGCAGCTGCCCCGGCGTGCGGTGATCTTCGTCGCGATCTTGCTCGCGACGCTGGCGTTCGATCAGGGCAGCAAGGCGTGGGCGAAGACGCTGCCGACGAGCCCGGCCGGATGCGCGACCGCGGAGCTGGCCGCCCATCGCTGCCACGGCGTTCCGCAGCCGGTGATCGAAGGGCTGTGGGACTGGGAGCTGGCGCTCAACGATGGTGCGGCGTTCTCCAACCTGCGCGGCAGCCAGGTCCTGCTGTCGCTGATCGCGGTGGGCGCCCTCGTCATGCTGGTCGTGATGGCACGCCGGACCAGGCCCGAGCAGCGGCTCCAGCGGGTCGCGTACGCGATGATCGCAGGTGGAGCGCTCGGCAATCTGATCGACAGGTTGCGCGACGGCGCGGTCACCGACTTCGTCCGCTGGAAGGTCGGCGAGCACGCCTGGCCGATCTTCAACGTCGCCGACGTCGCCCTCGTGATCGGAGTCGCGCTCTTGCTGCTGGAAAGTATCGCTGCCAGGAGACGTCCCGGTACACTGGCGGCATGAGGCTCGCGCTCGGCTTCGCCCTGTTCCTGAT
>JAEYYY010000553.1 GCA_023430775.1 Pseudomonadota bacterium | reverse complement strand
AGATGTCGAGCGCGACCATGCCGTTCTCGGTGTAGTTGGCGTAGATGTGGTCGCCCTCGACGGTGAGATCGTGGACGCCGGAGAGCGGGCCATCGATCGTCGCCTGGCCGAGGAACACCGGCGCGAGCGGGTTGGCGAGGCTGTACTTCGGGACGGTGTCGGTGTAGTCGGCGAGGTAGAGCGCCGCGCTGTCGCCGCTGCCGACGAGCTGCACCGAGTGCGAGTAGCGATCGATCGGGGTCAGCTTCACCGGCTTGGCCGGGTTGGTGACGTCGATGACATCGGTGCTCGTGAAGTTGAGCGGCGACGCGTACGCGACCGTGACGTTCCCGGTCGCGATGACGCGGACGTCGTTGTAGCCGTTGTTGCCCTCGGGGCTGTCATCGGGCGGCACGTGCGAGACCACCGTCGGCGTGGCGGGGTTCGAGACGTCGACGACGGTCAGCCCCGACGGCCCGACGACGTACGCGAAGTCGCCGACGACGACGACGTTGTAGCCGATGATGCGATCGTCCGGGTTGCTGCTGTTGGTCGCCACCTCGCCGACCACCTCGACCCCGCTGACGGGCTCGTCCTTCAGCGCGAAGCGCGAGCCGACGAGCGGCGTCATCAGCTCGCCGCGATCGTTATCGAACCGCGCGGTGACGCCGACGAGCTGATCGTCGGGTCCCATGCAGAGCACCCGCGCGGTGGTGAACTCGAACAGCTCGCCGTTGTTGTCGAACTGGAAGCTCTGGCGCTGGTAGAGCCGCGTGCCATCGCTCCACGTGAACACGGTGCCGAACTGGGTCTCGTCGATCTGGTCGGTGGTGAACGACCGCCGGAAGCCGGCCTCGCAGTCGCCCTCGTACTTCGGATAGAAGAAGTCGAACGTCGATTCCGGATCGCGCACGAACCAGCGTCCGGGCAGCGTGTCGAGCCCACCCTCGACGCAGCCCGCGAGCGGGAACGCGTTCGGATCGGTGAACTTGCCGAGCGTCGGCAACGGTCCCGGCGTCGGGGCACAGCGCGGCGTGGTCGGCACGTCGGGCGTCTCGGAATCGCCGTTATCGCCGCAGGCGGCGAGCAGCAGGGGGACAGCTACGACAAGGAAACGCACGCCTGGAGGCTACCCGCTCGATGGTGGGCGACCGGAACCGGCACCTTGCAATCACTGTCGGAGCGAGGCGCGGTCGCTGCGAACCGGGCCGCTCATCTCGTAGCGTCGCGAGATCAGCGCTCGGCGTCGGGATCCGGAATCCCCGCGACACCGCCACCCTTGGCATCGGCCTCCTCGGGCACGCGATACTCCTCGTCGATCCAGCGTCCGAGATCGACGAGCCGGCACCGCTCGCTACAGAACGGGAACCGCGGGTTGCCATCCTTCGCCGCCGGCTTGCGGCACGTCGGGCACGGCCTCATCGCGAGCTAGCCCCTGGTACCGAGGCCGAGCGCGGCCATGCGCGCATCGAGATACGCCCGCGACAGGCCGAGCTCGGCGGCGACCGCATCGCGATCACCGGTGTGACGACCGAGCGCCGCCACCAGCGTGTCGGCCTCGGCATTGGCGAGACTATCGCGCAGCGAGCGCGGCGCCGCCTGGGCTGCACCGGCGTGACCGGCCACGCGACCCGACACCATGCCCGACGTCAGCTCCTGCGCATCGCCGGCGAGCACGAGCATGCGCTCGACCTCGTTCTCGAGCTCGCGGATGTTGCCGGGCCAGCCGTACGCGACGAGCTTGGCGAGCGCGCCTTGCGACAGCCGCGGTGCGGGCTGGTTCGCGTTCTTCCAGTGCTTGGTGATGAAGTGCTGCGCGAGGCGCGGGATATCGGCGACGCGCTCGCGCAGCGGCGGCACGGTCAGCTTGAGCACGTTGACGCGATAGAACAGGTCCTCGCGGAACTGCTTGTGCTGCACCATCGCCGCGAGGTCCTTGTGCGACGCCGCGATGATGCGAACGTCGACCTTGACCGGCTTGGTGCCGCCGACGGGCATGAAGGTGCCCTCCTGCAGCACGCGCAGCAGCTTGACCTGCAGCGCCGCGGACATGTCGCCGATCTCGTCGAGGAAGAACGTGCCGCCGTCGGCGACCTGGAACAGACCGGGCTGATCCTTGACCGCGCCGGTGAACGCGCCGCGGACGTGACCGAACAGCGCGCTCTCGAGCAGGTTGTCGTTGAACGCCGAGCAGTTCTGGACGACGAACGGCTTCTTGGCGCGAGGGCCGTGATAGTGGATCGCGCGCGCGATCAGCTCCTTGCCGGTGCCGCTCTCGCCGTGGATCAGCACGGTGGCCTCGGACCTGACGACCTTGGTCAGCAGCTTGACGACGTCGCGCACCGCCGGTGCATCACCGACGATCTCGTTGAACGGGTGCGCGTGCGTGGTGGGTGGAATCACCGCCGGCTGCGCGCGCTCGACCGCCGCGGCCGCCGTCGCCACCAGATCCTGGATCCGCGCGAGGTCGCCTTCGGTCAGCTGCGGCACCGGATGTTGCGCGATCACCTCGTCGGCCGACAGCCCGAGCTTCGTCAGGCCACCGGCGAGGTCGCCATCGGGTGCGTGCGCGCCGGTCGCGTAGACGAGGCCGGCGAGCCCGCCGTCACCGAATACCGGCGCCGCGATCAGGGTCAGCCCGGCATGGCAGCGCTGGACCACCGCGGTCTTCTTGTCGGTGCGCTTGGCCTTCGCGAACGACGCCGCGATCTCCTGGAGCGCCGCATCGCAGGCAGGCCCCGCGGCGCCGCGCACGGTCTCGCAGGTCGCGTGCGACGTCCGGACGTAGCCACCGCCATCCGGCTCCGACAGTCCGAGCTCGAGTCCGAACCAGCGGCGCAACAGGTCGCGTGCGACCGTGACCTCGGCGAGTCCGTCGAATGTCAGCCCCAAAGCGGGGCCACTATAGCTGCGCCGTGCTCGCTCACAAAGACCATCTGCCATCCTCCTCGCGGGCACGCCCCTCGCGCTGGAGCTTGACGAGATGTGCGAGTAACGAGCGTTGCGCGATCGGCCACAGCGCCGCCGGGGTGTCGGCATAGGCGCGACCGACGAGCTCGTCGACACTCCCGCCGCAGGCCAGCGCATCGATCACGCGCTGCTCGCGCATCCGGCGGTGTGCGAGATACTCCGTCAGCTTGGCGTGACCATCGGGAATCGCCGGGCCATGCGCGGGCAGCAGCATCATCTGCGGGCGCGCGCGCAGCTTCTCGAGCGAGTCGAGATAGAGCGCCATGTCGCCCTCGTCTGGATCGATCAGGATGGTGCCAAGGCCTGCCACCATGTCGCCGGCGATCGTGGCGGCTCCGATCTCGAAGCAGAGATGACCGTCGGCGTGCCCCGGCGTGAGCACGCAGGTCGCGCCGCTGATGACGTCGCCGTGTTCGAGCGCGCGCTCGATCGCGAGCTTCGGTAGGCGCCGGATGGTGTTCGCGTGCGCCGCGATCGGGACGCCCCATCTCGCCGCGAGCGCCGCGGCTCCGCCCACGTGATCGCCGTGGTGATGGGTGAGTAACACCTGCGAGACACCGCCGGCCCCTTCGAGCTCGCGGTCCAGGACCTCCTGCTGATCTCCGTACGGGCTGCCGGGATCGACCACCGCCACGGGCCCCCGGTCCGGCCCCACGAGGTAGACGTTGGTGTGTGCAGCCGGCGGGAGCGTCGGGGTACGAAGTGCAAGCACGCGAATCCCCGGCGCAAGGGGGGTCAGCGTCGGGCGCGTAGTGTCTTGCGCAGCCGGGACGGAGGCGCGCACCTGTTCGTACAGGGACTCGACGGTTGGCTTACCCATCACTCACCCATCATCCAGCAAAGAGGATGACGTGACCTTGTCTCTCTTTTACACTTCCAGCTAGCGGCCCCATGGTCAGCGTTACTGCCCGCAAGATTCGAGAGCTCGGTACGGAGCGCCCCTCGGGTGCGAGTGGACGCCTGTACACGGGCTATCTGATCAGTTACCCGTACATCGGCCGCGGCATGGTCATCTTCCGCGATCCGCACGGGCATCGCATGATCACGACGCCCGTCAAGCGCGTGCTCGGCGAGCCGGGCGGCAAGATGATCTACGTCGAGACCGAGAACAGCGTCTATCGCCTCGAGATCCACGGCGAGCCGTTGTTTCCGATGCGCGCCGCAGGCGAGTAGCGCGCCGCAGGCGAATAGCGCGCCGCGGTCACTTTCCAAGTGCTGACACGAGGCGCTGCCCGAGCGCCTGGATGTGCTGCATCTCGAGCCGCTGCGTGAACAGCATCGGCAATTCGACGAGCGGCGCCTTCGCTCGCTTGCGAAGCTCGTCGAGGTAGCGCGCGTTGAGCGTGTGGCGATCGCGAGACAAGCTCGCATGCGTGGTGACGCCCTCGAGTGGCTGCGTCTCGGGGCTGACCGCGAGCAGCGTGTCGAGCACGCGATCGATCGGCGAGCCGACCGGGAAGTGCTCGGGGAACACCTGGTTCGCGACGACGTGCTGCGGAACGATGCCGAGCGCCGTCAGCTTGTCCTCGAGCTCGACCGCCTCGTTGACCGGCATCTCCTCCGCGAGAGTGACGAGCACGGCCGCGGTGCGCGCCGGATCGGTGAGCAGCTCCTTGACCGTGCGCGCGTCGCGCGTCAGCGGGCCCTCGGGCACGGTGTCCGAGATCACCCACGGCACGCGCAGCATCGACGACGCGTGACCCGACGCCGGCATGTCGAACACGACGGTGTCCCACAGCTGGCGACCGCGCTGGGTCTCGGTGGTGTGAAACCACGCCTTGCCGAGCAGCGCGTAGTCGTCGAGCCCGGGGATGGCGCGCAGGAACGCCTTGGTCACCCGGTTCTCGAACACCATCTCGTAGACGCTCTTCCAGCGCAGGATCATGAGCCCGTACTCCTCGAGCGCCGAGGCGGGCGTGGCATTGACCGCGAACAGGTTCTGCGCGAGCTGGCTGATCTCGGTGCCGACCGTGGGCTTATCGAAGTAGTTGCCGAACCGATCGTTGGCGTTGGTCTCGAACAGCAGCGTGCGGCGACCCGCCCGCGCACAGCGATCCGCGATCGCCGCGGCGATCGTGCTGCGGCCGACGCCGCCCTTACCGACGACGAGGATCAGTCGCTTCTCGAACAAGCTCATGGAGTGGATTGGGGCTGCACCGGCGGCAGTGGTGGTGGCTGGTTCGATGCAGGCGGCGGACCACCGGATGCTCCCGGGTCCTCGACCACGACTGCAACACCGCTGGCCCACGCGCTCCGCCACAGGAACAACTTCCGCAGCGCCCAGATGCCGGTGTCGGGCGTGAAGTCGACCTTGATATCGACCACCTTGTCGGCGCCGAGCGCCTTGGCGGTGGGTAACAGCATGCGGTTGATGACGCGGTCGAGATCGACGCCGCCGGGAATCGGCAGGAACAGAAAGTACGCGCTGGTCACCTGGGCGTGAATGATGGCGATCGGGCGGAGGCCCGGACCGACGTGGATGGTCTCGGGCTGGACTCGCACGGTCGAGACCGACGAACACGCCGCGATCGCGATCACGCTCAGCCAGACAAGGACGACCCTTCGCACCATGCGCGCACGCTAACACAGGTGATAGGATCATCCATCGTGCTGCGGGGGCTGCTCGTCGTACTGCTGATCGCCATGGCGGGTGGTGTCCACGCGCAGCCGGCCACGGGTCCCGAGGAGGCGCTGTCGCAGAAGATCGCGGTGTGGCGGTTCGATGCGCTCGGCATCGAGGCCGAGCTGGTCGGCAAGCTCGAGACGCTGTTCCGGCTCGAGCTCGAGCGCCTGATGAAGCAGCCGCTGCCGACGCGCAACGACATCAACCGGACAATCACCAGCCCGGTCGAGCGCGAGTGCACCGGCGAGGAGAAGTGCCTGGCGGCGATCGGCAAGAAGCTCGGCGTCGAGGTCGTCGTCACCGGCACGGTCGGCTCGCTGGGTGACGCGTACATCCTCAACATCAAGGCGATCGATGTCGCCAGCGCGAAGACGATCCAGCGGATCCAGACCGATCCGCTGCGCGGCAGCCCCGACGATCTGATCGAGGGCGTGCGCGTCGCCGCCTATCGCTTGCTCGCCCCCACCCAGCTCCACGGTGCGCTCCAGATCCAGAGCGACCTGGTCGGCGCCGCGGTCGAGCTCGACAGCAAGTCGATCGGCAAGACGCCGCTGCCCAACCAGGGCCTGATCAGCAAGCTCGCGCTCGGTCCTCACAAGCTCAAGGTGTCGGCCCCGGGCTACGCCCCGTTCGAGGAGAGCGTCGACGTCCGGTTCCAGAAGATCAGCCAGGTCGTGGTCCGGCTGATCGCCTCGGATGTCGTGATCGGCACCGGCAAGACGCAGACCGTCGAGCGGCGGCCGTTCTACACCAGGACGTGGTTCATCGTCGGTGCGGCGGTCGGCGCGATCGTGCTCGGCGGGTTGATCGGATCGCAGCTTGGCAAGGTCGATTGCGTCGACGGCGTGACGGGGATGTCGATCAAGTGCTGAGGGCGCTGATCGCCGTCGCGGTGCTGGCCGGATCCGCCGGCGCACAGCCTGCCCGTGCCCCTGCCCCGGCCGCGAAGCTCGTCGCCGTCGCGCCGCTCGCGACGCTCGATTCCGAGGACACCTCGGCGCCGATCAAGAAGCTGACCGCCCAGCTCGAGTCCGCGATCGGCTCGATCGGGATGCGCGTGGTTCCCGCGGCGACGGTCGCCGACGCGATCAAGAAGGCAAAGAAGCCGCAGCTGCGCGCGTGCGAAGGCGAGCCGGGATGTCTTGCCGAGCTCGGCAAGCTGGTCGGCGCGACGTACGTGGTCGCCGGGCAGATCGGCGGGCTCGGCGAGGCCAAGATCGTCTATCTCAACGCGACCGACGTCGGCACCGCGAAGGAGCTGCGCTCGACCACGCTCGCGCTCGGCAAGCAAGAGGACCCGACGGCGCCGACCGCCGCGATCGTCCGCCTGCTCGATCCGGCGCGCCATCGCGGCACGCTGCACCTCGCGATCGATGCCGCCGGCGCCACGGTCTACGTCAACGGCGCGCGGGTCAAGCTCGACGCCAGGAGCCAGATCCAGCTCGAGGTCGGCACCCAGGCGATCCGCGTGACGCATCCCGAGTACCGCGACTTCGTGCGCTTCATCGACGTGCCGTTCGGCAAGACGATCGATGTGCCCGTCGGCATGACGCAGTACCCGATCGTGCGGCGCGACATCCAGGGCAACCCGATCAACCGCGACAAGCAGGTCTACGTCGACCCGCCGGTCTACCGGCGGTGGTACGTGGTCGGCGGCGGCGTGCTGCTGCTCGGCATCGCGAGCGCGATCATCGTCAGCAGCCTGGTCAACGACCTGCCGAAGGGTCCGTGCAAGATCGTCGGCAGCGACCTGCCCTGCTAGCGAACCAGACCGAACAGCTGGTTGAGCTTCGCGTTGGCGGCGTTGTGATTGCCGTCGCCGAACTTGCCCATCACGTCGGAGAGGCCATCCGTCAGCTGCTTCTGCACCGCCTCGTCGCGCTTGGTGCTCTTCACGATCCCGTTGAGGCGATTGATCTTGGTCTGCACGAAGCCGCGATCGACCTTGAACTGGCTCGCGAAGTTCGCGAGCTGGCTGGCCGTCACGAAGGCGGTGCCCCAGTCCGACTTGGAGAGCGCCTGCTGCGTCTCGCTCTCGAGCGCGGCGCCGGCCCACTGATCGCCGGGGATCAGCCCCTTCTCGCGCATCGTCCGCTTGGCCCGCGCGTAGACGCTGTCGACCTCACCGCGCGAGTAGTTGTTGCCCTTCGACGGTGCGGGCACCTGCACGATCATCGGCGCCGACGTGCCGGCGCTGCACGACTCCTTGAACTTGTCGGCGGCGGCCGCGAGCTCCTTGATCGAGCGCTCGACGATCGCCTCGCGCTGCGCCAGCCGCTGCTCGCGCGCGGCGAGCTCCGCCTCGCGGCCGGACAGGCTGCCGGTCAGCGCCTGTGCGCGCGAGAGCTCGCTCGCCAAAGACGACGTCTCGCTGTCCTTCTTCTGGAGCTGGGTGTCGATGTCGGCGCGCTGCTTCTCGAGGCTCTCGAGCTTGGTGGCATCGCCGCCGGTCTTCTTGACCTCGTCGATCTGGGTCTCGATCGCTTCCTTCTGCGACTCGAGCTTCTTGCGCTCCGCCATCAGCGCATCGCGGCGCTGCATCAGATCCTGCTGCGCCTTGAGAGCCGCCGGATCGGTGGACGCATCCGCATTGCCTTTGTCCTTGCACCCCAGCCCCGCGACCGCGCACCAGATCACAAGCAGTAGCCCCGCTAGCCGCATCGAGTTGATTGTAGTGGATCTGCCGGATAACTGCCGGCGTTTTGGTCGTAGAGTCCGGCCATGCTGCTCTACCACGATCCCCGAGCCCCAAATCCTCGACGGGTTCGCGTGTTCCTGGCCGAGAAGAACGTGTCGTACGACACGATCGAGGTGTTGATCTCCGCGTCGGCACACCAGACGCCCGAGTTCCGCAAGAAGAACCCGCTCGCCCTGCTGCCGGTGCTCGAGCTCGACGACGGCAAGGTGCTCCGCGAGTCGATGGCGATCTGCCGCTACATGGAGGAGCTGCACCCCGAACCGAACCTGTTCGGGACCGATGCCTGGGAGCGCGCCCAGATCGAGATGTGGAACCGCCACGCCGAGCTCGAGCTGCTGTTCCCGATCTCGCAGGTGTTCCGCAACACCCATGCGTTCTGGATCGGCAAGATCAAGCAGGCCCCGGAGTTCGGCGCGATCATGCGCGAGCTCCTGGTCGAGCGCTTCGCGTGGTTCGACAGCGAGCTCGCGAAGCGCGAGTACTTCGCGGGCGATCGCTTCACGGTCGCGGACATCACGGCGATGTGCGCGCTGGATTTCGGCAAGGTCTCCGAGATCCGGATCAACGCCGACACGCATCCGCACCTGGCGGCGTGGCACAAGCGCGTCGCCGGGCGACCGTCCAGCAAGGCGTGACGCCGGCGCGATGGATCCGTATCGCAGCGATCACAGTGCGCGAGCGGCAGCCGCCGACACTCCGCGCGACCAGGGCATCGTCGGCGACATCATCGCCCAGTTCGCCGATCCACTCGCGTTCTATCGCGAGCTGATCCAGAACTCGATCGACGCCGGCTCGCCGAGCGTCGACGTCAAGCTCGACTACGACCACAGCGCCAACGTGCTGCGGGTCGCCGTCCGCGATCGCGGCGAGGGGATGACGCGCGACATCCTCGAGAACCAGCTGCTCGTGCTGTTCCGGTCGACCAAGGAGAAGGACGACTCGAAGATCGGCAAGTTCGGGATCGGCTTCACGTCGGTCCTGGCGCCGAGCCCGGAGGTCGTGGTGGTGCAGACCGCGCGCGACGGCCGGCGACTGACGCTGCACCTGATGCGCGATCTGACCTTCCAGCTGTTCGACTCCGGGCCGGCGACCCAGACCGGCACCACCGTCGAGCTCGACCTCGCGATGGCCGCCGACGAGGTCGCCGGGTTCACCCAGCGCAGCATCGACGCGCTGACCCGGTGGTGTCGCCACGCGAGCGTGCCCGTCACCTTCACGGCGCAGCTGCCCGGCGGCGACAAGCGCGAGGAGCGCATCGATCGCCCGCTGGGGCTCGAGAACGCGCTCGTCGAGGTCACGCGCACCACCGACGACGGCCTGCTGACCGTGGTCGCCGGGCTGTTGCCGCAGGCGACGGCGTACGTCGGCTACTTCAACCACGGGCTGATGCTGCACGAGACCTCCGAGTCGCCACTCGGCCGTGTCGCCGTGAAGATCCAGGATGGCCGGCTCGGCCACACGCTCAGCCGCGACGACGTGCGGCGCGACGCCAGCCTCGACCGCGCGCTGGCGTTTGCCCGCGACGTGATCTCCGATGCGCTACCGCGGGCGGCCGCGACCGCGCTGCACCAGGCCGCGCAGCAGGATCACGCGCGCTGGTTCCTGCTCGCAGCGGCGGTCTGCGCGGCCCGCATCGAGCTGCCGCGTAGCGGCTGGTGGTTCCCGCTGCTACAGACCGGCGGACAAGCGCTCGCCCTCGACGGCACCGCGCTCCGTGGCACCGCGTGGGTGGCCGACGTCCCGAGCCCGATCACGGCGCACCTGATCGAGCGCGGCGAGCACGTGCTGCGCGTCACCGGCGAGCGCAGCTTCCTCGAGTCGATCACGTCGACGGTCGCGTCTTGCAAGCTGCGCGACGCGTCCGTGCTGACCGCGATCACGCCGATGCCACCCACCGACGCCGACACCGCGTTGCTCGCGCTGATGACCGAGCTGTTCGCCGGCGCGCATCGCGCTCCGAGTGTATTGTTCGTCGCCAGCTTCTACGGCAACCACGCCGGCACGCTCGCGCTGGCGTGCGAGGGCGCGACCGCACAGGTGGTCGACAGCCAGCAGGCCGGCAAGAATCCGTTCGGCCGCCGCACGCAGGGCCTCGCGCTGTCGTCGCGCCATCCCTGGTACCGCGCCGCGCTCGCCGGCGATCCGCGCGCCGGCGCCTCGATGCTGGTGCGCGTGCTCCTCAACGAGCACGGGCTCCTCGACACCTCGCGCTCGACGATGCTGCTCGACGACGTGCTGGCGCGGATCGGAGTGGCGACATGAGCACGCGCGCCGCTCCAGGCCCTCAGCTGTCGAGCGGCCGGCTGCGCGTCGATGCCGCGCGCGCGATCGCGAAGCTGCGCGAGTACATGCTCGTCGATCGCACCGCGTGGGTGCTCGAGGCGATCCGCGCCGCCGTCGCCTCCGGCGCGACGCAGGTCCGGCTGACCGGCGACGCCAACGACGTCTGGCTCGCGTGGGAGGGCAACGCGTGGCCCGCCGCTGATCTGCCGAAGCTGTTCGACGAGCTCGTCAGCCCCGAGCCGACCGAGGAGCGCCACCACCTTCGCCTGCTCGCCGCCGCGGTCAACAGCGGCCTCGGCGTCGCCCCGGCGTTCGTCGACGTCTACGCGATCTCCGCCGACGGCACGGTGCGCGCGCGCTACACGCCCGAGGTCCTGGTCGAGACCGCGGACATCGAGGATTCGGCGCTGCGCAAGGTGACGGCGGAGCCGGCGGTGGCGCCAGCGGGCGTCGGCTTCCCGAGCGGCATGATCGTTCATCTGCGCCGGCGCGCCGCGCTCGGCATGCTGACGTACCTGTTCTGGGAGCGCGAGCCACCCGAGCTGGCGACCGCGCGGGCCGCCTGCCGCGATCTCGCGGTGCCGATCGCGATCGGCAACACCACGTTCTCGCG
>JAEYYY010000520.1 GCA_023430775.1 Pseudomonadota bacterium | reverse complement strand
CGTTCGCACCGCAACCCCGCTTCGGGCCGGTGCTCGCCGAGCTCCTCGCGCGGCGCGAGCCGGCGGTCAATCGCGAGGCGCTGCGCGTGCTCGCTCGCGTGCCCGAGCTCGCCGACGTCGAGCGGTTGCTCGGGATGCTCGCCGATCCACACGTTCGCAACGACGTCCGGCGCGTGCTGCTCGCGTGCGGCGATCGCGGCCTCGCGCGCCTGATCGACGCGCTCGACGATCCCCGCACGCCGCTCGCGGTCCGCCGTCACATCCCGCGCACGATCGGCCGGTTCCGGTCACGCGCTGCCGCGGCCGCGCTGGTCGACCGCCTGCTGCGCGAGCCCGACGGCACCACCGAGTTCAAGATCCTGCGCGCGCTCGGCCGGCTGCGCAGCGACGATCCGACGCTCCCCATCGACGCTTCGCTCATCCGCGAGTACGCGCGCCGCGCGCTCGGCGATGCCGCCCGCTACGCCACGCTCGCCGATCAGCTGGTGCCGCGGACCCAGAGCGGAGAGCTGCTGTGCGAGCTGCTCGTCGAGAAGAAGCACAACGCGATCGAGCACGTGTTCCGCGCGCTCGACGTCCTCGAGCCGACGGTCGGCCTGCGCAGCGCCCACGACGCGATCGCCAGCCGCGATCCGGATCGCCACTCCGCCGCGCGCGAGATCCTCGAGCACGCGGTGCGCACCGAGCTCCGCCTTCCCCTGCTCGCGGTGATCGAGGATCTCGATCCCCTCGAGCGCCGCAATCGCCTCGGGTCGCTCGCCGCGCCGCTGTTCGCCGGCGAGCAGGAGCTGTTCGCCGCGCTGCTCGCCGATCGCAGTGAATCGGTGCGCTGCGTGACCGCCCACCACATCGCGGAGCGCAAGCTTGCAGCGCTTCGCCACGAGCTCGCCCGGTTGCAGACGCTCGATGACCCGCCGTTCGTCATCGACGCCTTCGAGCAAGCGATCGCGAGGCTCGATGCTTGACGAGCTTCCCGGATCGCTGCGTCGCGTGCTCGCGCTGCGCCAGTTCTCGGCGCTGTCGAGCGTCGATCTGACGGAGCTCGCGATGGTGGCGGAGAACGTCGTCGAGACCACCCTGCTCGCCGGCAACCGGATCGTCGCCGCCGGCGCGCGCGTCCCCGCACTCCACCTGATCGTCGACGGTCGCATCGAGAGCGGCGACGACAGCTGGGGCCCACGCGACACTTTCGGCCTGCTCGAGGTCCTCGCGCGACGACCCGCCGAGACACCGGCGATCGCCGCGGTCGACACCCGCGTGTTCCGGATCACCGCCGGCGATCTGCGCGAGATCCTCGAGGACAACTTCGGCCTGCTGCGCGCGATGCTGCGCGAGCTCGCGGGGCGCCTGCTCGGACAGCAGCGCCGCCTCGCGTTCGGCGCTCCGGCCGCCTCGATCGGAGAGCGGATGACTCTGGTCGAACGCCTGATCGCGTTGCGCCAGCACAGCCCGCTCGCCGGCGGCCGGTTACAGGCGCTCACCGCGGTCGCGCAGCTCGTCGAGCAGCGGCGCTGGAACCCCGGTGATCGCATCGTCGAGGAAGGGGCGCCTGCCGACACCGTGATCATGGTGCTCGACGGGGCGCTGCGTGCCGGCGAGAGCGTGCTCGGTCCCGGCGACGCCGTCGGGGCGCTCGAGGCGTTCGCCGGCGTCTACCATGCCCACGCGCTCGATGTGGTGGTGCCGACCTCCGCGCTGGTCTGCCCGGTGTCCGCCCTGGTCGACGTGCTCGAGGATCACTCGGACCTCGGGCTCGCGATGCTGTCGACGCTGGCGAGCCGCCTGCTCGCCGCGCATCACCGCCGCAACTAGGCGCCGCGCACGAACGGCTCGAGCGCGCGAGCGAGGTCGCCGGCGACGATGCTCGGCCGCCGCGGGTTGTACCAGTGGAACGGCGTGGTCCAGCGATCGAGGTCGAACGTCATGCCGGCGCCGAACGCGCACTCGACGAGCAGCGCGCAGGCGCCGTAGCGGCGGTGCAGATCGTCGATCTCCATGCCCATCGCGAAGAAGCCGGGCAACCACCGGCTGACCTGCGAGATCGAGTACGGCTCGACCAGTCGATCGCGGACCCGGCGCGCACGCTCGTACAGCTCGCCGTAGCGCTCCGAGCGCGCGAGCTGCGAGCCGAACGGCAGCAGCAGCTTGCGGCCGAAGCTATGCAGCGACAGCGCGGTATCGACCGTGGCTCCCCGCGCGACCTCGCGATCGAGCAGCCGGCAGATCGCCGCCACCTCGGGCTCCGACGCCGGATGCGTGCCCGGCCAGTTGAAGCCTGCGAGCCACTTCGGGCGCGGCAGGAACGCGGTGGGCCAGTTGCGGTTGAGATCGACGCCATGGCTGTTGGTGCGCCGGAACCGTCGCCGGCCCTCCCACAGGTCGGTCTCGATCCGGCGATAGCCATCGGGGTTGGCCATCGCGACGACGTGGACCCTGCGGTCCGTCGGTGGTGCCTCCGCGAGCCGCTCGGCCAGCGCCAGCGCGGTCTCGACGCCGATCCACTCGATCGCGTGGAGGCCGCCGATCACGATGCTGACCCGCGTCGCGTCGGCCGGACCGAGCGCCGCCGCGACGATCGGTGTGTCGTCGACGCTCCGGCCGATCTCGACGCCGCCGAGACCGTTCAGCGTGCTCAGTACTTCGCGATGTCCGCGGTAGCCCGGAGGCAACACCGCCGCATCTTAGCCCGCCATGTCGAGCGACTCGTCGGGCTTCCGGGTGCGAATCTCCGCCTCGATCACGACCGGGACGCGCAGCGAGTTGAGCACCAGGCAGTACTGTTTCGCATCCTCGAGCGTGCGGTCGACGCGGTCGACGTTGCCGGCGAGCTCCATGTCGAGGCTCAGCACGATCGACGTGAACATCAGGCCTTCCGGTGTGCGGTCGACCTCACCGCGCACCTGTGCGTTCCACGACAGCACCTCGATGCCGTCTCGGGCCGCGAAGGCCTCGAACGTCGTGAGCATGCACATGCCGAGCGATGACAGGACGAGGTGCTCCGGCGACCATGCTGCGGTGTCACCGTCGAGCTGACGCGACGGGCCGCAATCGAGGTAAGGCCGTGGCGGCGCGTTGACACGACCGCGAGATGCGAACGTACGGCTCACAGACGCGTGGTAAACGTGCGGAAACGGCGCAGGCATGCCCGTGAACAGAGCAAAGCTCGGTCCATGATTCCTTCGTGCGCGGCTGCCACAGCCGTGCGCCGCCCACCGTGCAGCTTGCTAGTTCGCCGGAGGGCGAATCGGCTTGGTGGTATCGAGCGTGATCTCCGACGGTGTGCTCGCGTTCCCCGCCAGGTCGACGAGCTTGAAGCCGAGCTTCAGCGCCTTCTGCTTCGGGAACGTGAAGTTCGCAGGCGAGCACGTCGACGGGTGACCGAGCCACAGCGTGGCGCCGGCGTCGTCGTACGTCACCGGTGGTTTCTTGTAGTCGATCTTGCCGTCGCGGCCGGCCATCCAGATCGCGACGCGATACTGGTCGAGCTTGTCGTCGGCGATCTTCTCCGCCAGCTCGATCTGCGCGTACGGATCGGCCGTGTTGCAGATGCAGCAGACCGGGACGTCCTTGTAGTAGTGGGCCTTGCCGATGCCCTTCCACGCCGGCGCGCCGGTGAGCTCGCGCTTGCCCGTGGTGAACGTGCCGATCGGTGCCGGCGCATCACCGTCCATCCGCACGATCTCGTACTCGGTGTTCGGCGACAGCTTGCCCTTCGGCGTCATCTCCATCACCGTCACCGCGGCCGAGCCGAGCTTGCGATAGTCGACCGTCACCGTGTCGCCGCTCGCCTTCTTGCGCAGGCTGAGCGTGAC
>JAEYYY010000499.1 GCA_023430775.1 Pseudomonadota bacterium | reverse complement strand
CGCGAGCATCGTGCTCGGCGCCGGCATCATCGGCGTATCCGCGGTCACCGATTATCGGCTCAGCGTCGCCAAGCTGATCCCGATCAAGGCGCACGAGATGAGCGACTATCTGTGGGGGGCCGCGGCGATCGCAGCGCCGTTCGCGCTCGGCTACTGGAAGCGGTCGCCACACGTCGCGATGATGCACGTGATGTCGGGTGTCGGAACGATCCTCGCCTCGATGATCACCGACTATCGCGCGGCCAAGCGGCGGCGGTAGCGTCACGTGCGTGCGCTGGTGACACGCTCGACGAAGGCATCGGCGATGACGGCGTCGCTGCAAGGCACTCGCATCCTGGTGATCGACGACGATGGAGACACCCTCGAGGCCCTCGAGGATCTGCTGTCGGCGACGGGCGCCACGGTGGTGACCGCCCGCAACGCCAACGAGGCGCTCGCGTGCTTCGACGATCGGCGCCCCGATCTGATCGTCAGCGATCTCGGGATGCCCGATGGCGACGGTTACCAGCTGATCCGCAGGGTGCGCGCGCGGACCGCGTTCGATCCCGAGGGCACGCCGGCGATCGCGTTGACCGCGCTGACCGGCGAGCTGGCGCAGAAGCGCGCGATGCTCGCCGGCTATCAGGCCCACCTGTCCAAGCCGATCAATCCGCTCGCCCTGGTCCAGAAGATCCACCAGCTCGTCGGCTCACGCCTCGGCGGGTAGCTCGCCGCGGCCCGGCGTGTCCTCGAGCGGCGTGCGCGGCCAGCGGATGTACAACAGGAACGCGGCGCCGTCGGTGTCGGTGCGGACCTCGGTGATGGCGCCGTGGGCGCGGGCGATCGCGCGGACGATGTAGAGCCCGAGCCCGACGCCGCCGTGCTGCGCGTCGCCGGTGCGAAACGGATCGAACATGGTCGCGATCTGCTCGCGGCTCGGCGCCGTGCCGCCGTTGGAGACCACCGTCTCGACGTGCTGGCGATCCGCGGTCTCGCGAATGGCGACGCGGATCGGATCGGTGCCGTGCTGGAGGGCGTTGGCGATCACGTTGGAGAGCGCCTGGAGCACGCGATCGGGATCCCAGAAGCCGTCGAGGTTGCCCGACAGCTCGATGCGGAGATCGCGCCTCGGGTTGGCGGCGGACAGCTCGTCGACGGCCTCGCGCGCCAGCTCGCCGAGGTTCGTCGCCGACAGCGAGATCGGGATGCCGCCGCCCAGGTGCTCGCGCGCGAACTCGAGCACGTCCTTGATCATGCGCGTCATCCGGTTCGCGCTGCGCAGGATCAAGGCGCCGGTCTTGTGCGCCACGTCCGACGGCTCCGTCATCACCAGCCGACCCGCGGCGATCGCGATCGCGTTGAGCGGGTTGCGCAGGTCGTGCGCGAGGATGCCGATGAACCGATCGCGCACGGAGTCACGCTGGCGCGCATAGCGTCGCACCGCACCCAGCACCGCCTCGTCGATGCCTTCGTCGAGGCGAACCAGCGCGTCGTGGGCCTGGTTCTCGATCCCGAACTGGAGGCAGTCGCGGATCAGCACGTTGCGGAGGAGGGCGTATTCGCGCGTCAGCGCCTCGAGGCCGATCCCGTAGCCGAGCCGCTGTACGGCGTGGCCGTCTGCGAGTGCCTCGAAGCCCGGACGCGCCGCCTCCTTCTTGCCCTCGACCCACAGCGCGAGCGCTTCGAGAAATTCGGGGAGGTGGTCGCACAGGGCGTGTGCGTCGAGGCGGCGGAGCGCCGGAATCCGGTCGCGGACGGCGACGGCCCAGGTATCGCTGATCGCTTGCTTGCGGCTGCGGATCCGTTCGCTGATCAGCTCCACACCCGCAGCCATGCAGGGAGATGACTGCAAGGCACGCGCCTCGGAAACTCGCTCACGAGCGAGCGCCGCGCCGCGCCGCGGCCACCGCCGACGCGAGCTGGGCGCGCCGCGCCGGCTTGCTGATGTGGTGATCGAAGCCGGCGTCGAGCGCGTGCTGGACATCCTGGTCGCGACCCCATCCGCTGACCGCGACGATGTACGCGCTCGAGCCGCGCGCCCGCAACATCCGCGCGACGTCGTAGCCGCTGACGTCGGGGAGCCCGAGGTCGAGGAAGATCACGTTCGGCGAGAACTCGTGGGCGACGCGCAGGCTGTCGTAGCCGTTCGATGCGCTCCGGCACTCGACCCCGAGTCGCGCGAGCAGCATGCACAGCAGCTCCACCACATCCGGTTGATCGTCCACGACCAGGACCCGCACGCGTCGATCGATATCATCGAATGCGGCCGAGGTGGACGTGCGTATTCGCTCGGCTCAGGCCGTGGAGCTACGGCGCACCTCCGACGTGTTCACCCAGGCTTCGAACGACTGGAAGGCAGTCGCCGCTGCCGCCGAGACGCGCGCGAACCGCGCCGGCTGGCCGCACGGTTCGAGCAGCTTGCCGAGCTCTTCGATCCGCGAGCCGAGTCTCCCGGCGTAGAGCCCGAGGTACCTCATCGCCGGCTCGAGATCCGGGAGTCGCTCGAGGCGGCGCTGCGCTTCGAGCCACGGCGACACGTCTGTTCGCGCCAGGTCCGTAAAACCTCCTACACATTTTCAGGTGCGTGTTTTGCTTCGTCGCGGCAGCACCCGTGGAACAAGCGATCGG